>JBFWSB010000067.1:0-15195 GCA_050248595.1 Kapaibacterium sp. (SeqCode) | reverse complement strand
CCAAGCCAGTGGCAACTATACTGTGGTAGCTGGTGGCAATCTCAATAACGCAGCCTCGGCAGGGACAGCAATTCTTGGCGGACAGAACAACATGATTACTGCCGGCGGAGGATACTCCGCCATTATTGGAGGGCGTGGGTTAACCTTAAGTGGATCACAGAGCTTCGGCTTTAATGCCAACGACGGAGTAGGTGCAGTCGGCACATCACCAATGTCGATAACGGCAACTCACACGGCAGTCTTCGGCAGCGTCGATCTCTGGCTTGCAAACAACCAGAACCGCGCAAGCCAGATCCGCTTCTACGAACCGAATGGAACTGTTGGCGCATTTCCTCCGGTAGGAACCAACTACAGTGCGTTTGTTCAGAACGATCCCTTAGCAACAGATATCACCTACGATCTTCCACCAACACTCAACACTGGCGCAATAAATCAACAGCGGTTTATGCGCGCAACAACAACTACAGCAAACATTGCAGCACAACTCGACTGGGTAGATGCGGCAACAATTGTAGGGCAGAGTGGATGGCTTCTCACTGGAAATGGTGGGACGAACCCGGCAACGAACTTTCTTGGAACAACCGATGCACAAGCTCTCGTAGTTCGAACAAACAACGTTGAGCGGTTCCGCGTTGACCCAGTTGGAAGAGTAGGAATTGCAGAAATAAATCCTCTGCACAGACTCCACGTTGTGAACACAGACATCAGCGACGAAGTCTCCGCTATCTATGGACTTGCTAATCAGGTTTCGAACAACCAAAGCGTCGGCGTTTGGGGAGATGCGAGCAACACAGGAGGAGCAAACACCGGCACAATCGCTCTGCTTGCTACCGGCAACGGTAACACAACCGCAGGACAGACAAATGTTGCTCTGCAAGTGAACGATGGCGAAGTGACGATGGGACGGACAACACAAGCTCCGGGAGTTGGAACAGTGGTGGAGGGGGCAACTGCTGGCACGGCATATTCTGCACAAGGTCCGAGTGGTGTTGTTGAACTGACCCTGGGGGGTGGGAACCTGACAACGGTTGCCCCTGTCAGTGGAACATTTCAAAATCTTGGTACTGTCACGGTCAACAACCGCTATGTCACGTCGCAGAGCATCGTGCTTGTGAATGTGCTCAGCAAAGTAGATGAGGGGACAGCACCCAATCCCGAGAATAGTCTCTACTTCGTCGATGTCGACAACCGGGCGAGCGGATCATTTGTGATCCGTATCGGAATGATCCCGACTGTGACAAACGGCTCGAACTTCCAGAACACCGACGCGATTCGGATTGGGTACACAGTTATCAATCCTTCCCGTTAACGGCAGAAGAGCTATCCAACCTTTATGTGCCTCTCCTTCGGCTTCTGTGGTGGTTGTCTGAAGGGGATATCCAACGGAGACTCGTGTAGCATGGGGACGAGTCTCCGTTATTATTTCTACAGTTGGCATTGAACAGTCTGAGTTCAGTAATCGCATACTCTCCCCTTCTGCTTCTGGTGGTTGTCTGAAGGGGAGATACAACGGGGACTCGCAAGCACGGGGAGCGAGTCTCCGTTACCTTTTATCCCCTTTTCCCGCAGTTCGTTTCCTAATCCAGAACCACAAAAATTACTCACTTGACTACAGGATGCATTTTTTACACTTTTTCTCTTCAAACTGTTATGGCATAACAACAGATGTTGTTATGCACCCCCTCTACCTTCAGGCACTGTAATTCAGTCCGTCTGGTTATTCCCTCCCGCATGTTTCATACAACCACTATATTTCGATGAAAAAGAATCTGTTCCATGCCAGCTTCTTAGCATTTATTGCCCTTTCACTTTCGGCATATGCGCAAAGCTCAGAGGCTCTCAACGACTACGGCAAACATCTTGCCGATCGCCCATCTACTCCAATTGACCTACCGGTATCCCAACAGAATGTTCCGCAGACTCTTTCGCTGATTGAGAATCGAGGACAATGGAATTCTGACGCGCGGTTTCTGATGCGGGGGCCGAACGTAAATATCTGGGTTTCAGATAATGGCTTCGTCTACGACTTCTACCGAAACCACTACACAACCCCTAATAGCATTAATCAGGAGAGTGCTATTCCACACCTTTCCAGACGGGAAGGGCATGTAGTGGAAGTTCGATTTGAAGGATCATCCCCTTCGGCTCGCGCTATACCGATTGAACCGACCGGAGAAGTTGTCAACTATTTGATCGGCTCACAGGAGAACCACAGGGTCGGCGTTCCCCTCTACCGAAACAGTCGCATCGAAGGTCTCTACCCAGGTGTCGATGCTCTACTTTATCAAGAGAATGGGCAACCACGTTACGATCTGATTGTAGAGCCTGGAACCAATCCCTCTTCAATTAGAATTTCATTTGCTGGAGCAGAGGAACTACGGCTTGCATCAAACGGGAATCTTCAGATTGGCACAACACTCGGAGACATTGTCCAGAGTGATCTGTTCGCATATCAAGTAGTGAACGGTACAAAGGAAAAAGTGGAGTGCTCATTCAAACTTGTTGGCAACGCTGTTCAGTTTGAGGTTGGTGAATACGATCGGCAACGCCCCCTGGTGATTGATCCAATTGTCACGGCCACCTATATAGGAGGTTCCGGTTGGGAGAATGTTGGGCCGAGCGACGGCAGCACTTCCAATCTCTATCGAGTTGCTATTGACCCACGAGACAACACGGTGTTGCTTGCCGGTGGCACAGCCTCCGATGACTTTCCGACAACACCTGGTGCATACGACGTTTCCTATAACGGCCCTACAGTAATCGATCCAGTTACTGCGTGGGATGGTGTGTACGGAAGACTCTCATCTTGGGGAGGAGACATGTTTGTCATGAAGTTAACCCCTGACGGGAAGTCGATCATTTTCTCGACATACATTGGAGGAGCCGACCAAGGAGAATCACCAAACGGCATTGCGGTCGATCCGAGAGGAAATATCTGGATTGTTGGAGCCACAGCATCGAACGACTTCCCCACAACACCCGACGCATTTCAGAAACATGCAGGACGAGTTCCCGACACAACTGGAGGGAAGCAGAAACAGAACAGTTGGACAAACTGGTCAGACGGGATCGTGTTGAAGCTGAGTCCAGATGGAAGCAGTCTCCTCTACTCAAGCTATCTCCACGTTAACGACAACCGAACCGATCCAAACGATGGAAGCACCTATACGAACATCTGGTCAGAGTCGGTAACCGATCTCGCACTCTCAAGAGATGGAAACGTCTGGATTGTCGGCAATGCTCCGTGGGGTCTGCCAACAACGCAGAATGCCTACCGCAAAACCTGGAGCGGACGAAAGAACCGGACGTATACTCCACCAACCGCCTTCACAAATACTGCCGCAAGCAGCAATATCTTCTTCGGCTGCATTAACCCCACAACGCATCGGATGGAATATCTTTCCTACGTGAACGATCCTACACGGGAAGGACTGGGAAATACCGATGGAGATATTCGAGTTGACCCTGAGGGGAACATTCTGATCTCTGGATATGCGAGCAAGTTCCTCGGTGGTTTTGGCTTAGTGCCGAACAGTGTACTCTGCAACCTGCCGACAACTCCGGGAACGTACAGACCTGATCCAGGTGCTGAAGGTGCACAGGCCTGGGTGGGTAAGTTCGATCCTTCTGGTCGCAACCTAATCTGGGGAACATATATTGGCCGAGTCTACGGTCCTGGAGGGTGGCCGAACTCACTCGATGTGGACAGCAAGGGACGCCCATCGCTTCTCGGAGTAACCTACGACCCGGATTTTCCCGTGACACCGAACGCTCTCGACTCGAACTTTAATAGCAATCATGGAGGTTATCTTCTGCGGCTTGACGCCAACGGACAACTCGACTACTCAATGGTATTCGACGGAATCGACGCACACTTCCACGCACTCGACCAGTGCGACAACATCTGGTTCGTTTCTCTGGTCAATCGCTCGGCTCCCGGAGATGTTGCAGGTTGGATTACTCCGAACGCTTTCAACGGGGACTTGGCAAGCTACTCCGGCCAGTATTCATATACCCAAGAACTTATTTGCGCATCACCAGACTTTGAATCGATTCAATACGCATCGTATCTCCACCCGGCTGGAGGTCAAGCTCCGATCCTGTGGCGGATGGTTCCAAGCTCGAACGGCACGCTTCACTTTTATGGCTTTGGTGGAACGGGTCTCTACACAACGGAGGGAGCAATTCGTCGCAACCCGTCAGTAGACAACAGTCCGTTTGACTTTGAGCACTACTACTTCCAACTCTTTGCCGACGAGCTGAAGAACGTGTCGGTTGCAATTCACGATGATGCAGGGGGAAGCGGCACTGCTATCTGCCAATCACAAATCGGAGAAGTTACGTGGGATGGTGGCATGGGCTTTATTCGATGCCGCCAAGGATATGAGCTTCAAGTACAACTCCTCCCTAAATCAGGTGGAGCCTCCATGGTTATCGCCACAGTAGAGTCGACCAAAGGGGTCTGGAGCGACGAGATTCCGGACTGGGTTCCGAGTGGTGAGTATTGTCTTCGCTTAGTAGATAGAGTATCTGGCACTGTAATGTACACCAGTAATCCAATTACGATCAGAGCACCACTTGGTGGACTTCTGGCCTCCGATTTGAAGGGGTCAGCAGTGAAAGCAATCGTCTATCCTCCTACAAAGGTTCGGGAATCGCGCGACACGGCAGTTGTGATCGCAAACGCAAGCCCAACGTGCGAACTTCGCATCCTCGGTGGATCGGTACGCTTCGAGTCAGGAGACATCAGAGATCCGAATGAGTTCCGCATTATTAAAGCTTTGGGGAACACCACCTACGATCCGGTGCAAGACATGTACATCATGGCTCCAATGAGTCAGGATACTCTCGTAGTACGCTTCACGCCAGTTCGTGATGGTTCACGAAGAGCTACGATGCGCGTTGTGACCGATCAGAAGACGAACTACATTCCCGGCATCACTGCTCCGGGAGAACTTTACTGGGATTTCTACGGGTTGGGCTTACCGGGGAATGAGAAAACTGAGGCAGATATCTATGCCGAACCGATTACCTTCACTCCAGTTGAAATTGGGGTGGAGACTTCACGGAAGCAACTTCGCATTGAGAACACGAATCTGAAACCACTCACCATTGAACGTGCTGACTTCGCAGACTGGGGAAGTCCAGAGTTTGAGTGGGATGAGATGTTCGACAACCCAAAGCTTCCGCTTGAGTTACGTCCCGGTGATGTTGTCTTCTTTGGATTGAAGCACTTCGCTCCCTCCGGCTCAGATGGTGGCATCCGGAAAGGAATGTTAATCTTGAAAAGTAGCGATGGCGACACCCTCGGCGTTCGGCTACAAGGCTTTGCAGGATCGCGGACACTGGAAATAACTCCAAGTGAAATCCATATGAGCACACTGGATATTCGGTCAGTCCGGACACGTGTAGTACTAACAAACAGTGGTACACTCCCAATCTCTATCGAGTCGGTTAGTCTGCGCGATGGTCAACACTTTGCCATTAGCCAACTTGAGCGACGGGTAATTGAACCGGGATGGTGGGAGTTTGTTGAGGTACTCTACACTCCATCTGGAGATGGGCCACATGACGACGCTCTGATTATTCACTCGAACGCTAATAGCGGAGGATCATCCGCTCCACAACAGACGGAACTGCAGTTGCACGGGTTGACATCTTCTACCAGCACAGAGATCATACCAGAAGGATCTTCAGCGCGACCAACAGCCGGAACGGAGAGCACAGACCTTTCACTTCTCCAGCTATACCCACAACCGGCTCGAACAACGCTAACTATTACCTGGTATCAACCAACTGCCGCTACCGTGCAGATGCAGATGTACGATGTTAGCGGTCGCTCGGTAATGGCAATGTCAAGCAAAGCTCAGGACTTTCCAGTGGGAAGGAATGAAGTAGATGTAGATATATCTACTCTCACAGCAGGACTCTATTACTACGAGCTTAAGGTGGGAACGAACGTTATCCGCCATCCAGTTATGGTCGTGCGTTAACCTGAGAAACTGGCAAACAAAAAAAAGAAGAGCGGGGAGAGCATCTCTCTCCCCGCTCTTTTGCTTTCTCCCATCGAAGTTCCCCTCTATCCACTTGGGATATATCAAGTTTATTTGCTCTACACCGCGAACTGTTATGGCTCCCTCTCAAGGTTGTTATGCCCTACACCTACATTGGTATAGTCCTGTGGCATGTTCATCCCCGATTGTTCCAAACATAGACAGCCATAACAATTCAGTGAGATTACTACATCTTCTCTATATCAGTCTACTGGTTTTCTTCACCGTTCTCTCCGTTGAGGCCGAACCCCTTAAAGGTCTCGGCAGTGAAGACCGTTTGACAACCCTGAATGAAGGGACGAACGGAGAGACGGCCGTAACTGAGTGGAGACTGCTCGCGCCCGACGCAATCTTCCCAACTCAGTTGCAAGCAATCTCCACAGCTGCCTCCTCAATCGAAACGAATCTGAAGTTGGTAGAGTTCCACCCACAAATGTCCAGAACAGATCTGACAATTGTGTGGCAACAGTCAACTTCTTCGGCTGTGCAGATCAGGATATTCGATGTTGCCGGCCAGCTATCACTTGTGAGCGAGTTGGGGGAGTATCCGGCTGGCGAGCATAAACTACAGACAGATTTGTCGAACCTGATGCCTGGTCTTTACTCATATGAACTACACGTAGGGGAGGTAATGGTAGAACGTCCCCTGATGATTATCAGATAGGGACATGATGTGCCGTGTCCCTTTGAACCCCAAACAATTCCCGCTCCAGCAAAAGAAGCGACGAGGCAAATAGTCCCCTCGTCGCTTTCTTCTTTTCTTTCCTTAGTTTTGTTGGATGTCTACTATACCAACACATATGCGATTGCATCGTTCACCACTCACGCTTCTTCTGATAGTTCTATTACTTCCAATCTCCTGCTCAGTGAACCCGTTCGATCAGAACCAGGTTCCGGTAATCGGCATTCAGCAGAAGGGTGAGTTGATGATTAACTGGACTCCAGGTGAAGCACGTGATGTCAGGGTGTTGAAGGGGCGTGTGGATCCGAAAGATTCAAAACAGACACGACCTCCAAGCCAAAACGTGATGTGGAGTATCGGAATGCAAGAGCTATCGGTGAGTTCACCTGTTACCTACGGCAAGAAGCAGAAAGGAACTTGGGCTTCTGAGGCGCAGCCCCTTGTCGCCGGTGAGACTTATACGGTCTATGTTCTACGAGATGATCCAAAAGGGAGTGGCGATGGATTCACCAATACCCGAAACATATACGAAGCCGTGGCGGTGTTTGTGATGCGGTAGGGGACATGGCGTACCATGTCCCCTACCGCATCACAAACCCATATACCCTCTCCCCCATCAACCATTATTCGCACGTTAACAAACGATCCGTTTTATTCTAATCATACATGACACAATCGATTCAACTCACGTCGCTGACCGACCACTATCCTCCATTCCTCTCACGTTTTGCAAGCGAGGAGAGCACCCTCCTCAACGCCGACCAACTCCGCTCGCTCGACCGATTTACGGAGTCGCATCGGGAAGAACTTGTTCGGAATATCGTCGAGGATCTGAAGAGGTGGAATGCACCTGAAGAATCTGTCGAGTCGGCAGAGAGACTGCAAGGCGCAAACTCCTATGCCGTAGTCACCGGTCAGCAGGCAGGGATTGCTACGGGGCCTCTCTACACTCTCTACAAAGCTGTCGGCACGATTCGTCTTGCTGCAATGCTTCAAGAGAAGCACTCCAACTATCAGTTTGTTCCGGTCTTCTGGATTGAGGCGGACGACCACGACTTCGACGAAGCTCGGACGATAAGCCTGATGGAACGCTCGGGTGATCTTCGCACAATCCGCTACGACGATGGCGACGAGCGTCGACGCAGTGTGGGAGATCGCGAGGTGACAGAAGAAGGACTGAACAGATTACTAAGTCAGGTAGAAGAAATTGTTGGAGAGACTGACTTCACCAAAGAGTCGTTGGAACTGTTGAAGTCTTCTTATGCCGATGGAACGTTAGCCGACGGCTTCGCCCGGTTCTTCTATAAGTTGCTTGGCGACACTCCATTAGTTCTCCTCTCCTCTTGCAACGCTGGGTTGAAACATCTTGCCGCCGACATCTTCCTTCGCGAAGCTGAGAACCCGGAAGGACAGTACAATGCAATCACAACCAGAACTGCGGCAATGCAGGCGGATGGACTCCCCACGCCGATTGACCCGAAGCCGGGAGCACTCTTTATCCAGCATGAAGGAGAACGTATCTCACTCGACCTGCAGGGAGATGAGTATGTGATTCGTGGCACTGAGGTGCGGATGACGAAGAGCGAAGTTGCAGAGATTGCGAAGACAACTCCAGAGCGACTCTCACCAAATGTTCTGCTCCGCCCTATCGTTCAAGATGCAACTCTTCCGACTGCGATCTACTTGGGCGGCCCGAGCGAAGTGGCATATCTCGATCAGCTCTCCGATCTCTATCCTCTCTTCGGCATGGAGACTCCGGCCACTGCTCCCCGTCCCTTCGTCACGCTCGTTGAGCCAAAAGTAGAGCGCGCTCTCGATGGTACCGACCTCACACTTCAGCGGCTCTTCGCAAAATCGTTCGACCCTGCTGAGCATTTCGTTGATGAGGGGAAAGCAAGTGAGATTGATCGGCAGCTCGCCGAAGGAGAACGGATGATAGCTGAGGCGTTCAATGGACTGCAAGCCTTGACCGAAGAGATTGACAAGTCGCTGGAGAAAACTCTCGGCGCGAACCAACACAAGGCTGCAAAGGAACTGGAGAATTTCGGTGGACGACTTCGAGGGGCGTTGAAGCGGAAGAACGAGACGGAGATCAAGCGGGTTCAAGCTGCAACGCAGCTTCTCCTCCCCGGAGGCTCGCTCCAAGAACGAACGCTGAACGTTCTCTACTACACGAATAAGTATGGCTTCGAGAACGTGCGGGAAATGCTACGTGAGATAGACATCCTGCCGGGTGCAATGCAGGTGATAACGATATAACCCTCCCCCTTTAGAATTTTGAATTTTTACTTTTGAATTTTCCACAATGCACCTTGGTCTTTTTTCTGTTGCCGACCACTATCCGAACGAACTCTCTCGAACTGTTGGCCAGCTCTACAGCGAACTGTTAGGGCAGATTGAGTTGGCCGACCGGTTGGGCTACGAGTCGTTCTGGATTGCCGAGCATCACTTTCACGAGTATGGCGTAATTCCTCGTCCGGCAATTCTGCTGAGTGCTGCTGCCGCACGCACTGAACGGATTGGCCTCGGCTCCGCCGTCGTCGTCCTCCCCTTCGATAATCCCCTCCGAACAGCCGAAGATTTCGCAATGGTTGACACCCTCTCCAACGGACGCTTGATGTTGGGAGTTGGCTCGGGATATTTGAAACATGAGTTTGAAGGATTCGGAATAAAGCCGGAAGAAAAGAGGGCACGTTTTGATGAGGGATTGGAAATCTTGTTGAAGAGCTGGAGTGGCGAGAAGTTTTCGTTCGAGGGAGAAATCTTCTCAGTCGAGAACCTTCAACTGAACGTTCTCCCCCACCAACGCCCACATCCTTCACTCTGGGTGGCAATCCTGAGCAATGGTGCTGCCTATCACGTAGGCCGCCGTGGTCTCCCGATCATGATGATCCCCTACGCCACCACCGAATCGTTTGAAGAGCTTGCGACCACAACTGCTGAATTCCGTCGCGGGTGGGAGGAGTCAGGGAAAGACCTTGCCGAAGCTACCGTCCGATTTGGCCTGCACGTACACTGTGCCGAGACAACTGAGAAGGCACGAGATGAAGCACGGGAGATGATGGATCGCTACGTCCGCACGCGCCTCTACGCAAAGCAGCGTCCGTTCGACCTGTTAATAGAACAAGACTTGGTAGCCTTCGGCGACCCAAACGAAATTCTCCGCGTTCTCCGCCGCTACGAAGAGGCCGGCATGACTCACGCAATGGCAATCACAAACTTCGGCGGCATGCCAAGTGAGAAAGTGAAGCGTTCGATGGAGTTGATGGCGGAGGGGGTGTTGGGGAAGACTTGAAGAGACTGTCACGATAGTGTTGCAACCCAGAACACAAGAAAGAGATTTTCGTAACTTGAGCAGTCTGTTATGTATGTCACCCAGATTACAGTGTAAAAATGAAGCGCGATAAGACAACTCAACAACACCTTCGATTTATTGATTTGTTCTGCGGGGTTGGTGGCTTTCGTATTGCGGCATCCAACGCTGCGAAATCAGCTGGCTTCGTTCCTACCTGTGTCCTTTCAAGCGATATCGATGAAGAATGCCAACGTGTTTATGCGGCAAACTTTGGCGAGACTCCTCAAGGTGATATCACTGAAATCCATGCAGATGATGTGCCCGACCACCATCTTTTATTAGCAGGCTTTCCTTGCCAACCATTCAGTATTATTGGTCAACGTAAAGGATTTGAAGATGCTCGGGGTACTCTCTTCTTCGAAATTGCCCGACTTCTTGAAGCAAAGCGACCTGCTGCATTTGTCTTGGAGAACGTAAAACTTCTTGTGGGACATAATCGTGGAGAGACGCTTCGCAGGATTATGGAAGTGCTCCGTGAACTTGGCTACTACTGCGACTTCCGTGTTCTCAATGCACTGGACTTTGGATTACCTCAAAAGCGAGAGCGTGTGTTCATTGTAGGGTTCAGCAACCCAACCAACTTTTACTGGCCTGAAGAAAACATTCCGATGGCATCTCTCACCTCGATTTTAGAGGATAATGTCCCAGAAGAATTTTACGCGTCAGATTTTATTCGGAACAAACGTTTAGATAAACATCCTATCACCGAGGAACCAACTATTTGGCATGAGAATAAGTCAGGCCACATTAGTGCCTATCCCTATTCATGTGCGTTGCGAGCAGGTGCTTCTTACAATTATCTTCTTGTCAATGGCGAGAGAAGATTGACCCCTCGCGAGATGTTTCGTCTGCAAGGGTTTCCAGATACCTTTGAGATTGTCAGTAACTATAGCCAAGCCAGAAAGCAGGCCGGGAACAGTTTGCCCGTCACAGTAGCTCAGGCTGTTATTGAGAATGTCTTGAGAGCACTTTTTGAAAAGAAGATTCTTTCTAATGCTACTGATAACCAGAGACAAAATCGTCAACTGACATTGATAGACTTCGAGAAAAACTATCATGCAACGACCTCGACTTAGGGCAGTTGAGAAATATGAACCTCCGTATCCACTGAACCATTTCTCGACTGACTTTGCATTACAGCTTGGACGGGAAATCACATATCTCTTGGCAACAAGAGATACTCCTCGATTAGAAGGCTCTGATTGGGAATCAATTTTTGCTCGTCTCATCGGGGCAGAGTGGAAGCCATCCAACATTGGTCTCGACGATGTTGTTTTGGAACAGACTGCATGGGGAGCTAAGACTGTAAAGCAGGCACATCCATTCAACACAAAACGCATACGCTTAATCTCCGGTAGAAACTCGCCGATCTATTCTTTTGGAGAAAAGCAGGTGACTGATGTTGATCCACAAGATATAGGGACGAAAGTGCTCTCTATCTGGAATGAACGAGTATCATCACTTCGTCGATACTTTCGCCACCTGCGAACGGTAGTGCTGATAAAATCGAATGATCTACTTGAACTGGCTGTTTTTGAATTTGAAACAGTGATCTATCCTGAAGAGAATTATCTCTGGACATGGAATGAACGGGGCAATCTTGAAGCGATAGAAAAGACATCTAACAAACATACTTTCACCTGGCAACCGCATGGCTCTCAGTTCACGATCATTGAAGACGTTTCCCCTGATCGACTTGCAATTCGCATTCGAAAACCCCCACAGCTTGATCGTGATAAAGTTTTGAGTGCTATCGACTTTAACTCCTCTTGGGTGGAAATCGTTCCATAGCCTACATACTCACAAACCTTACATCGCTACACTATCATGCCCTACTACGATGACAATGGAAATGAATTGAACCCTGATCTAATCACACGTCCGGCTCTTTGCATTGGTTGCCTGAAGAATGAACCAGATGATCCAATGGAAGAGGTGCACTGCAATCTGAATCGCCTCGACTATTTTCTTGAATGCAGTGGCGCAACTGCTGATATAGAATTTATCTGCGGTGCATTTGTTCCACTCAGCAGTTCTTGATAGACTGAGCATCGTATAAGATTTGTGAATATCCCTCAGTAACGTCCACAACCTTACGACGTGCCCTCCCCTATGAACTCTACACACATTTCCCTACTTACAGTTGCTTCTCTTCTCCTCCTCGCCTGCTCTGATTCTCTCCCTGAAACTCAGAGTCTGAAAGATGACGCACCTATCGTATCGAACCTCTTCGACACCTATCTCGAAACCGACTTCCCTCCTGCCAACGGTTTTGATTTCCCTATCGGCGACCCAAATGCCGAGGGGAGCTATCGCGACAAGGCTACCGGGAAAGAGCACACCGGATGGTATATCGCCACGAGGTTCGCCGAAGAGTACAGCCTCGGAATTCATCCGGGTGAAGATTGGAATGGAAGAGGTGGAGGTGCAACCGATCTCGGCCAACCTGTCCGCTCGGTAGCGAACGGTCGTGTAGTTACCGCGAAAGATTTTGGTCGGCTCTGGGGGAAGGTGATATTGATTGAGCATATCTACTACGAGAACCACCACAAGCGAACAATCCAATCGCTCTACGCGCACTTACACACGATCGACGTGAAGCCGGGTGATGTCGTGACACGTCGACAGAGAATTGGCACAATCGGACAAGACCCAGAGAAACGCTACGCCCCACACCTCCACCTTGAATTGCGGAACGATCTCTCACTCTCCCCCACCTACTGGCCTTCATCGGACGGGAAGAATGTCGCTTGGGTAAAGAGACACTATATCGCGCCGAGCAAGTTTATCCGAGCACACCGCAAACTTTTTGTGCCGCAGGAAGAGAAGGTTCTACTCCTTGTTGACAACGAGAGCTACCGGATGAAGCTCTTCAAAGAGAACAAGCTGGTGAAAGAATATGATGTAAGCTTCGGGCAGGGAACCGGACGAAAGCGTGTAGAGGGAGATAACAACACACCGAAAGGGATGTACTTCGTTGTCGAGAAAGAGAAGGGGAATATTCCGGGAAAGTATGGAGCCTACTTTGGCAAGCACTGGATCAAAATCAACTATCCAAATGCGTTCGATGCTGCGTGGGGGAGAGAAGAAGGGAAGATTAGCAAAACTGTAGAGAATGAAATTGCCTCGGCTTGGCGCGCCCGAAAACCGACGCCACAGAAAACGAACCTCGGTGGAGGAATCGGCCTGCACGGCTGGATTCGGGAGTGGGAGAATAATGGAACGCGCAGACTTTCGTGGGGTTGTGTAGTGCTGCACAACCGAGATGTCGGGAAGGTCTACCAGATGGTTCCGGTGGGAACTATGGTGGTGTTGATGTAATACCAAATTGAGGCGGGGAAGATACGTGGCTCTTTTGTTAGCCCTCTCCCCCAGCCCCTCTCCCGATGACCTGGGAGCCAGAATATCTTAGCTTCTTAGTCTTTACCCCCCACCTCCTCATTCACACACCTTTGTCATTGAAAACGGGATAAGAAAAGACCTCTCCTTTGCGCCTTTGCGTGACTATTCCCTACCAACATAATTGACACACCTTCCACATTTAAAGCAGTACAAAAGAAACTTCTCCTTTGCGGCTTTGCGCCTTTGCGTGACTATTTCAGCACCACATATCCCTCCCTACCAACATAAAGGAGATACGCTCCTCCGGGGAGATCGCTCATATCGAGGGTAAGCCCATGCTGCACACCTGCTTGAACTGGTTGGCTCACTCGCTTCACTTCACGACCCAACGGATCGTACAGACGAATCGTCACTTCAGACTCTCCAGCGACTGCTCGATAGATAATGTTGAGGTAGGAACCAGTTGGGTTCGGATAGAGCTTCTCTACTTGCCTCTCATCTGCTGCCAACAGATGTTCCTCTCCATTAACGGAAAGTATTGAAGAGCCGACTGTTCCAATCAAGAACTGTCCGAACATCGTCCCTCCATCTGTTGCAACGTCGCCGAAGGTAATAGAGCCAGAGAGCGTATCAACACCGATACCGGTTCGTTCAGGCTCCCCCCAACTATTGAGGAATGCGTTTGCATCGCGACGGTAGAGCTTGAGTCGTGAAGGGTCGGCGGCATCATCAACTCCAATCCTTCCAACGCTGGAGAAGACCATGGAGTCGATTGGTGGATAGGGTTCCTCTACTCCCCAAGCACGGATAATCCAGTAGTGACTGCTAACTCCGCTCAACGCTTTAGGAAGACTATCTGGAGCGTGCCGCAAATGCCAGACAACCAGATGTGACTCCCCCTCTCCCCAAGCCGACAAGAGAGGGAGAGTAAGGTTAGCTCCAACAAAATCGACAACTCCACCTCCCGGCTTTCGCACGTCGGCAACGGTTCCACCACTGACCGGAGCAGTTGAGGGTGCTCGCCCGGCTCCACCAATAAATGAGGCATCTCGCGCTTTCGCCACATCGTAAATGCGGGTTGTAGCCTTCTCGTTGAACTGATAGTAGTGAACAAGATCACTCTCCGTAGGTAATGCTGTCAGGTGGATGCTGCGGCGAATCTCATCTTCGGAGAGGGCGCGACTGTAGAGCCGGAACTCGTCGATCTGGCCGTTGAAATTCCGCGCTGCACCGAAGCCACGATCTTGCCCGAGCTTTGCCAGACTTCCAACCATTGGTGTGTGAGGAACTGCGTGGTGTGAGGGAACACCGTTCAGGTAGAGTATCGCTTCGTTCGGGTTTACTGTTAACGCAACGTGCGACCATTCATCGGGAGGAACGTGAAGTCCGCTATTCCAACTCCACTGACCACCATCCCAGTGATACTGCAACTCGTTTGTTCCATTCTTGAAGCCGATTCCGAACGCATTGTCGCTCATGAAGATTGCAGCCCAATTAGGCTGAATACCGTTCGGCTTTACCCAAGCAGTGATCGTCACTTCGTCCGACGTAAAGTCTACCTTCGGAAGCTCCACATAATCCAAATCACTCCCGGAGAAGTCAGCAGCAGACCCTGCAACGTCGCTGAAATCACATTCGCTCGGTAGAACAGTGATGAAGTCGTTGAGCTTTTGCGTACTCTCTCCGAACTCATCCTCCACCTTCAACGTTACGCTGTATCGTCCGGGCGTTGCGTAGGAGACCTCCACATTTTCATCAGTAGA
>JBFWSB010000066.1:0-15228 GCA_050248595.1 Kapaibacterium sp. (SeqCode) | reverse complement strand
GCAGCACTTACGATCTATGATATGTGCAAGGGAGTCGACAAGGGAATACAAATCAAGAATGTGCAGCTTCTATCGAAGGAAGGAGGAAAATCAGGGAACTACGAGCGGAAGTAGCCTAAGTTGAGCCGACTCCGTTGCTCAGAGCTAAGGGAAGATGGCAAAGGAAAGAGAATGATGTTTAGTGCAAGGTCTTTGCAGAGCACATTTCTCCCTTTGTACGTAGCCTACCAAAAATTCTCCCGGAACTCCCTAAAGCCGAACTATCCTCGCTGCCGAAGTGCTTCGAAGAAGACGATGCCAGCCGCTACAGAAGCGTTTAGCGACGAGATACTCCCCTTCAGCGGAATAGAGACCAGTTGATCGCACACGGCGGCAACGTGTGGGTCCATTCCCTCCCCTTCACTCCCCACAACAATCACTGTCGGTTCAGTAAGGTCAATCTCTGTGTAGCTTTTCTCTCCACTTGCGTCCAGACCAATCACCTGCATTCCCATCTCCTTCAAGTTGGCAAGCGTTTCGGTGATACTCCGGACACGAGAGATTGGGACGAAGTGGGCTGCTCCAGCACTGGTTTTGACAGCAACGTCGTTCACGCCAGAACTGTGAGCCTTGCTGAAGACAACTCCGCTGAGTCCGGCACACTCTGCCGAGCGAAGAATTGCTCCGAGGTTACGTGGATCTGTGATCCCATCGAGTGCTGCAACCAACGGAGTTCTGCCAGTTTCCCAAGCCAATGTGACGACATCTTCAATGTCGACAAAGAGAATCGGGTTGATGCGTGCGATCACTCCCTGCGATTTCGTCTTGAGGTTGGCTTTCTTCTCAAGGTCACGAAAGGTGCTTCGGTCGAGAGTTGTGCAGGGAATTCCGGCTTGCTTTGCAGCATTTCGGATGGATCCTAACCCTTCGGTTTGTGCCCCAAAAAGGAAGTAGACTTTTTCAACACGCTCACCGGCGCGGATAGCTTCGAGAACTGAGTTTTTTCCGTTGATATACATAGCGAGGCGAAATTACAGCGAAAGACGCTCTTGAAGCAAGTTCCCAAGGAAAGTAAGTCGATGCAGAGTGCAAGAGCCGACTCTCTCGATTGCCTCACGATGAGTTCGGGTTCCATACCCCTTGTTTTTGTCAAATCCATACTCGGGAAAGAGTGCGTGGCAGTCTCTCATGATGCGGTCTCTGGTCACCTTTGCCACAATACTCGCCGCAGCAATGCTCGTGCTGATTGCGTCCCCCCTGATAACTGCTTTGGCAGGAATCCCAACATTGGGGGCATCACGTCCATCAATCAAGGCAATGTCAGGACGAGTCGGAATCTGCTCCACTGCCATCCGCATCGCAACGAAGGTTGACTGTAGGATGTTGATTTTGTCGATTACCTCATTGCCAACAACCCCTACCCCGTAGGCTAAAACTGAGGAGATCACTTGCTCGTAGAGGACTTCACGCTTTAGCTCTGGAATCAACTTAGAATCACGGACACCTTTGAGATAGAAGTCGTCTGGAAGAATTACCACCGCGGCAACTACCGGCCCTGCCAACGCTCCCCTCCCAGCTTCGTCAATCCCGGCAACGAGGCGATACCCTTGCAGGTGAAGCTCCCTCTCAAGTTCAAGCGTTGGTAGCATAGAAGACCTCAGATGTTAGTTTTCAGTGAGAACCTCCCTACACTCTCATTCTGATTTGTTCCGAGGGATTACCTCGACTGACTATCTGCCCTCGATGAGTATTGGGTGTGGAAACACGGGAGAGGGTAAAGGCTAAGGATGTGGGAACCGTAGGGGGCAAAGGTTTTTGCCCCCTACGGGATACCTCACTCATACACTCACTCCGATACCGGTGGCGGTGGACTCGGGGCTGGCGTTGCTGGAGCCGACCGCGCTCGCGCCTCCGCTTGTTGCTGGCGTCTCGCTTTCTCTTGCTTCTGCCGGGTATATTCGATTGACCAAGAGAGCTTCGCCTCCTTCCGGATAACACCACGTGCCCTGAGGGTATCCTCGGCATACTTGTAGCGGTCACGGTCAGGCAACGAGCCACGTACCGATGGTGGAATCTGCGAGATTGGAATCAACGCCTCCTCTACCTCCATCGGATGCTCTGGAAGCTCCAACTTCTCGTCTCGATTGCTCTTCAGGTCGAGCCACGGACCGAACTTTGGACGAGTGAAATCGAACATGTCGATAATCAGAACCGGGGTTCCGGTAAATCTTTCCACTCGACCACTCGAGTTTAGCGTTCCAACCTGCGCCCAGTTGAACAACCACTCAGCATCGTCCATAAACTGGCGAACGCAGGAGTGGGAGGCGGGACGTCCCGGCATATAGTATTGGTGGAAAGCATTTCCAGCGAAAAGGTGGAAGTTCAGATTGAATGGGAGTTTCCAGTTTTCGTTCAAAGACGAAATCCGCAGCCGCTCCTTCCAGTTGATCGCATACCGTCCGGGAAGTGTCGGCTTGCTCTCGGTTCCTGTATTGCAAGGGGCAAATCGCACCATCTTTCCATTCTCATAGCAAGCATAGGATTGCATTGCGTTAGAGATCACGATCAACTTTGGAATATCTTCGGCTCCGATCCAGAGTTGGGGGAAGACTGCGTATGCACGCATGTCATCCACTACTTTGTCTGGCACAACAACAGTATCCCCTATCCGAACGCTCCCGAACACTCGCCGATTCAATGTCACAAAGGTCTTGTACCGTTCAGACTTCGAGTTTCCGTAGTCAAATGTCTTGTGAACAGAGTCGAGTACAGAACGGTCGGCAATGTAGAGGCGAGAATAGTTGATTGTTGGGAAAGCTGACTCGGCGGCATCAAGCTGAGCTTGTCTGGTTGAGTCGATAGTGTGAACGCTGTCGGCATAGGTGCGCCCAGCAGCAAGCCGAGCTTCCGCACTTTCACGTGCCTCCTGCCGTGCACGTTCTTCAGCCGAGGCGCAGGAGAAGAGAGTGAACAACGCTCCGTACAAACTGTAATAACAGATCGACCGAACGAAGCGACGAGTAGGTGAGAGGCCGCCGTGAGAAATCTTCACATCAATTGTTATGGAACTTGAACTCATCGAGATTACTTGTTTTGCACTTCTTCGTTTGCCTTGAACTTTGACCCAATTTTATCCGTTGAAACGATATTACATATCTCGCCCCGACAACATTCATCTACATTGATCCGGCAGTTTGGACACTGGCCGTGACCGTGCACCCAAATAAGCGTGACGTTCTGTCCACACCACGGACAACTGGTTATATCTCCCCTTTCCATGTGTCTCACGCTAACGGATTCAACTTTGTATACGTTTGCAGAACTAACGCCCCCACATCCCCCGTAGGATAGAAATTTTTTGGTAAGAAGCGATGAGCTTGTGGAAAAATTTCGCCACGAAAATATCACAAACAGGAGAAACAGAACGATGAAACGGATCAAAACTATCACGCAGATTTCTGCGCTCGCATTCGCCCTCACCATCGCAGCTTGCTCGGAATCAACCAGTCCTGACGGCTCAGGGCGAGTTACTATGCAAGCTCAGCTTTCAGACAATCTTGTTGCAGGGGCAATGCTTGACGACAAAGGGGTAAGCACATTAGGGAAAGAGGTCGACTCGATTACTGTATCGCGCGTCAGAATTCTGATTACAGAGGTAAAACTGCACGATAAGGATGGAGATGACAACGACTCAAACACGGTTTACGACAAGAACGTAAAGACCGGTCCAATCGTGATAGATGCCACAGCCGACAGTGTGAAGGTTTTCCTGACTGAGCCGATTCCGGTTGGCTCGTACGACAAAGTGAAGTTTGAATTCCATCGCTTTAGCGGAAGTGAAGCTGCGCAATATAGTGGCGACCCAGTCTTCGGCGATTTCGTGCAGGACGATAGATGGTCGGTGATTGTTGAGGGGATGAGCTACGAAGGTGGCCAAGCAACCCCATTCACCTATCGGAGTGACGTGACGGCAAACCTGTCACTGAAATTCCCAGATCAGATTACGGTTGCAGATAATGAGACTGTGACGCTAATTGTTGAGGTTGACCCGATTGCGGTCTTCAAGTCAGGCGGCGCAGTCCTGAACCCAGCCGACACCTCAAACGAGAGCAAAATCGACAACGCAATCAAGGATGCAATCAAGGCGTTGAAGAAATAAGAAGAGCAACAGAGCGAATAAAGAAGGGGTCTGAACTCATAATAGTTCAGACCCCTCTTTTTTCTGCACGACAACTCTCCTTGAAAAACCAAACCCTCGCTCCGCGTTCTTTGCCCCTTCGCGACTTTGCCTGATGTCCTGACAGGCTTTAGAAATCAGACCTCGCACTTCTTCTGTCCAATTCTCTTCTAAAGATCAAGGACCCGCTCCGCGTTCTTTGCCCCTTCGCGACTTTGCGTGCCTACCTCTCCACCTCAATCGTCACCGTTCTCGCGTAGAATCTTCCCTCAGGTGTGTTCTCTCCACCGATAGTCCCCTCCTCTCCGGCTGCAACGATAGTTACTGGAAACCCTTCGAAGAGTTTTGCCACGGCTTCCGCCCGTCGCCCAGAAAGAGTACGGTTGTATCCAGTTTCGCCGAGGTCGTCGGCATAGCCGGTAATCGTCAACTTTGCCCCCTCCGGCAACGAGTTTTTGAAGCGAGCCAACACTTCTCGATCTTCGCGACTCAACTCCACGCTGTTGTAGGGGAAGAGAATTGGTGTTGAGATCGAGACGCTACGGTCGTCCAGCAACATATCTTCGCGCCTGATTCGCTTCACTTCAGCATTAAGCACCCCTCTCTCTGTTGTATAACTTTTCCCACTTTCGTTCTGGATGGTAAGGGTATAGCTGATTGGCGTTCCAGAGGCAATGGAAGCTACCTCCTCAGTAGAAAGTTTCTGCTCTACTACCCCGCGAGGCACTCCCCCTCCTTCTGTCACGTTCGACTCTTTTCCTACCATCACCCTCAACTGATAGGCTGTCGGTTTTGCTTCACTTGGAGCAGAAAGTTCAAAGCGAAGACCGGGAGAGCTATACGTTCTGATTGTATCCTCAACAATCATCGGGTTCAGGAGAGATTGGTCGGCAACGATCTCTACACGTCGATTCTCCTCGCGCCCTCCCGGGAGCGTCGGGTTCGATGGACGTTCGGGTAGATTACGACCTTCAACTTTGATCCGAGATGGGTCAACGCCCCACCGTTCCTTAAGGTAGTTCCCAACACTTTCGGCTCGTTTGCGGGATAGCTCTACGTTTCCTTTCTCTTCCCCATCGTCGGCATTCGTTCCAATTAAGCGAACGTTTAACTTCGATTCGGCTCGCATCCTCTCTCCTAACAGGTCGAGAAGATTGCGGTACTTGGCAACAATTGTCTCTCCATCTTTCCCCCTACCATCAGTATACCGGGCTGGAATCTCGGCAGAGTTCTCGGCGAAGAAGATGTATGGAAGAAGAGCAATCTCTCGGCGACGAACTCGCTCCTCAACTTCTACAATCACATTCTTAACTGACTGACCGCTGGGATCAATGCCATAGCCTTGAACAGAGGCAACCAGTTCAGGCTCTGGAGCTTCCGGTGGTGCTGGTGGAACTGTCGGCTCCAGAGGGGGAAGAATTGGTGGATCAGGTGCTGGCTGCGCGAAGGCGTAGCGGAGAGCTATTGATGGACGCCCTCCGGCAACAATTGGAGCACTCTCCCCCGGCAACGGACTGTTGAAGTAGCTCGAAAAGGTTAGCTCCGGTATTAAGTAGAGTCCGTTGGCTATCGGAAGCTCGTATCCCACACCGGCAGCAAGACCAAACAGAACGCTTCGCCCAACTTGTCCACTTGCGTAGACTTGACGTTTCGTACCGTTCGAGAAAGAGATTTCACTTTGGTCATCTACGCCAAGTTCTTCTGCAAACTCGTATGTGGGATTGCTTGTAAAGCCAATCTTGGGACCGACTGTGAATCGAAGGGGTATGTCCAAGGGAGCGAAGAGAACGTATGGTTCTAACGAGACAACCCGCAAATCAATTTCGAAGCGATGTTCGCTCTCCACGGTCTGAAGGTCACCACTTGGCAGACGGAACTCGGTTCCGAGTAAATCGGCTGTCATAGCCCCAGAACGATTTTCAACTACGCCTCGCATACCGAAGGAGAGTTTCGGAGAGATAAGGTATTCACCGAAGGCTCCGATCGCTAAACGATTTCCTGTCCCCCCACCAACCAGACCACAGGCCCCCCCCCCGAGCCGGGGATCGTCGCCGATGTTCAGTTCTCCTGCGTAGGCATTGAAGGTTCCGCCGCCAAAGATTCCGCCTGACAACGGCGAGTGTTGTAGAGGAACTTTCCGTTGTTCCTCTTGTGCAGTTAGGTTGAGCGTATAGAGAATCATCAGTGATAGGGAAAAGAACAATCGCAGTTGTAGTTGCAATCGTACTCCCCCTCCTATTGGCAGCATCATCACTCTATGTACTCTGTAGAATAATTGTCGTGATCGTATCATATCAATCATCGCTCTATCACAACCTCCCGAACGTCAGTCAACACTTGGTTCGCAGTCATTCGACAGAAGTAGTGACCTGGGGGAACAAATCGACTGTCGAGAATGAGTTCGTTGTTTCCTTCGGTCATCTCTTGGTTAAGTAGAACTGCCACAGCACGACCGGCAGCATCGTAGAGGGTAATCGTTACCTCGCCATCAATCGGAACTCGGAACGGAATGCGAAGTTGATCCCGCACTGGATTCGGATAGATCGGCTTCAGCATCCGATTGCCGAAGAAGAGGAGTCGCTCGTGTGCCAAGCACTCAGCACTTAGCTGGAACCCAAAGCCAGTATCAACAAATGCAGTTAGGCAAAATTGTGAGACACCGTCGAGACGGATGTCCAGGGGAGAAGCGATTGTGTCTCCACGGAGCACACGCATTTGCAGATTTGCCAAAACGCCCGACCCGGCTAAAGGCTTTCCCCCCGATCCCATCACCAACCGAATCACCCGCCCCCCTTCAACCAGTCGACTCTCTGCGACTTCCCACCCATCGGTTAGCGTTCCAGCTCGACCAACGTCATCAATTTCGAGCGTGTTCGGGTCGAACTGCGCAAAGAAGGTAATCTCTGTAGTGGGTATACGCCCTTCCTGAAGTTGCTCGTACTCTACCGGAAGTGGTAGCAGGTCTCCAAAGGCTCCCTCAAGACTTTGCAGACTCAACCGGAAGGCAACCGAATCGAGTTCAGCCGAGAACTGTTGTATTGGATTCTCGTTTAGAATCTCGTTCGTCTCGAAGAAGGCAACGCCGGTCCTAACCCCTGTTCCACGCGGACGATAGATCGTGTTGAAGTTGAAAGTATCTCCCGGCGGCAGAACCCGAATGCTATCCCACTTCACATCGTATCCAATATCTTGATACTGCTCTCCACCGAAGAAGATCAACCTAAACTTCAACGTGTCGTTCCCGCTGTTCCAGATTTTTGTTGGAACTCGCTGCTCGAAGCAGCCAGTTAGTCCGAAGTTGATAGAATCAGGTTCCAGATTGAAGAACGGCGTCCTCACGTAGGCGCAGATCGTGATCGTATCGAGTCGCCCACATGGCTGAGCCGTTACGTAGAACGTTCCGCAGAACTGTCCGGTATCGGTTGCGTTAACATCAAAGTCGATTGAGATTACTCCCCTGCCAGCCGACCTATTCTCCCAAGGTGATCGGAGAGCAATCTCTCCACCGTTGCTCGGTGCAGGCTCAATAGTGAGTTGCTGGTCGGCTCCACCTACAAATGCGAGAACGTTAAAACCTCGTCTGCTTCCGAGAGGATAGCGAGAATCATTGATGACTTTTTCGAGCAAGCGGAAGGAGACACAGGTCTTTGTTCCGCTGATCGGCACTCGCACCTCACCCGGAGAAGCGTTTGAGGAGATAATCCGAAGCGTATCTCGAAGCAAATCACCACAGGCAGCAGAGTCCGGGCCGACAACAGCATCGGGATTGAATCCGAGAGTGATTGTCACCGAATCGCACGGGCCAAGCGTAAAGGGGAATGCCGGTGCGTTGATAATTCTGTAGAATGTCCCATCTGTAAAGAGTAGGGAATCGACTCGGAGAGGGGTCTGGCCACTGTTGAAAATTAACTGGTTGTATGGTTGAAGCTGATTACATGCTTCCGGCGCAAAATCGATCGTGAGTGATGTTCCAATTCTCGGCGTAAGGGAGGCAACAAACTTGGCGATCCATCCTCCGTGATAATCGTTGCTCCCCTTCAGTGGATTTGGGGAAAGAGGTAGGTCGAACGAGACAGTGCCACCGTAAATGTAGACGCTCCCGTCGCTTCCGGCAGTCACACCTCGAACGCTCTGTTCCCAGAGGCGTGCTCCAGAAGAGGCCGCCCCCCCAACGTAGGTGCTGAATTCAAGTCCGTTCAAACCGGGACTTAACAGTGTTAGCGCAGCGTCGGCAGTTCCGCGAAGGCGATCCTGCACGTTCACCCGCGTTCGTGGGAAGTTTGTTGAAGAGGTAGCAACCCCAACAACGATGTTTCCGTCGGCATCGACTGCAAGCCCACCAAGCCCATCGAATCCACTCCCGCCAAAATAGGTAGCGTTCACGATTCTGTTGGCATTCATATCGAAACGGAGAATGAAGGCATCTACGCCAGTAGAATCATCTCCAGTAGGGTTCCCAGGCCCAGCCTGGAACGCTCCAGATGGAATGGGAAGAGTTGTGCTTCTGGTAGATCCCCCCACCAGAAGAACCCCTTCGCGCTCAAGCACAAGACCTTGATATCCTCGCTCGGTTGTTAACCCAGCAAGGGGTAATCCCAGACTTCTTCTGGCAACATAGCCTCCATAGCCCAAACCAAATCTTCCAACGCCACCATTATCGCCAATGTAGGTGCTGTAGACGAGTGTCGCGGAAGAGGGGTTGATCCGGGCCACGTAGAGGTCAAAGACATTGCCACTGAGGCCAGCGTTGGGACGCTCCTGCAAGGCTCCAGGCGTTGTCTTCAGGTCGTTGGAATTTGTGCTTCCCAGAATGTACAGATCACCCGATGGGCCTGCCGCAATCTTGCTTGCAAACTCATTCCCAGCACCACCATAGTAGGCACTGAAGAGAAGATTCTGGCCGTTCGGATTCAGCAACGACACAAATGTCTCGAATCCCTTCAACGTATCAGTTGTCGAGAAACTCTCCCTTGGAACAGTAACAGGGAAGGTGAGGGTATCTCCCCGCACCCCACATCGTGATGCCTCCGTCACGCCAGTGATAGCAACATTTCCAGATGGATCGATTGCAATGTCGCGCAGGTAATCGTCATCGTTCCCCCCGAGATAGGTTCCCCACTCCATTGTTCCGGTTTGGCTCAGCCGGAATAGGTAGAGATCGAAGTTGTCGCTGAATGGAGGGCCGCAAAGACTATTGACTCTGTTGCTGGCTCGGTTCCGTTGGTAGGCTCCGACTGTGGTAGTTAAGTTGGGAATGTTGGTAGTCATCCCAACTACAGCTTTTCCATCGGGGGTAACCTCTACATCTTCGCCAAGTGCTTCGTAGAGACTTAACAGAATACTGCCGGAGACAGGATCGCGCAGCACATCGTACGTACCTAAATACTCTGGCCCGAAAACGGAGGAGTAGATAAGTGAGGAACCGTCAGGGGCAATCTTGCTAACGAAGAAGCGGTTGTCAGGTGTCAATTCGCCGAGGGATGGGACTGTAGGGAAGTTCGTGGCGCGGGAGAAACCGGCAGCATATCCATTCCCAGCGGAGTCGACTGCCATCGAAGTAACCTCGTCGAAGCCTCCTCCTCCAAAGAATGTGAGATACTCGATAGCTAAGCAAGGGTCGATAGTGAGGGGATATTCTGGATCGTATGCTCCAACTTCAAAGCCATAGGAATCTGTGCCCACTTTTCGAAATCGTGCAGAAACCTCAACTCGCTTCCCATTAATCTCTTGGAAACTATATGGTGAAGCCTCACGCAGGATGCCAAATTCTGTCACGACTTCAAGCCCCCCATCTTTAGCAATTCGGAGGCCGCGAGCACCTGAATAGCGAATTACGATCTCCTCCGGTCTCCCCCCCGGCTCGACTATCAAATCATACTTCATCCCCTTCAGCTCTGCTGGATCACCCTCGGCAGCCTGTCCGTAAAACTTGGCATCAATCTGAGGATAGAGACAACGGTAGCGGACGCTCTGAAAATCGCGCGCTCCGGTAAACTGCTCACCCTCACCTCTGCCGAGATAGTAGTTCCAAACCGCGCCAGCCTCTCCCTCACCGGAAACCTCAACGTCGGGGGATGCGCCAACGAACTCGGTTGTTAGACCATAGCCCCGCGCAATCCTCCCCTGATCGGTAGTATCCGATGTGCTACTCACCGAATACCACCAGTCAACACCTGTCTGGCGAAATCGGAGGAGAGCATTCTGGTTGGTTCCCATCAGGAGGGTGCTCTGGCTCCACTGTCCGATATTCTCAACGAATCGGAAAGCACGGACCTGATCTTGCGCCCCTGCCTCCAATGCAGAAGTGGCAAGCAAGACAATAGAAAGAAAAAAGGAGAAGGGAACTCCTCTCAATCCCTGAGTTGAGAATCCCCTTCCGTATATGGAAATCGGCATGAATTATCGTATGTTCTTTCTCAAAGAATGCACGTATAGCTCGGCGGCAGAAGTTGTTGAACGGGAAGGAAAATTGGGTAAAAGATTCTTCCACCCGATTTGGGAACCGGTAGAGGTACACAGGAACCGGTTTGTAGTTACAACCGAAGCTCCTCTACCGTGAACGTCCCAACATGCAGCCACCCTATCGGGGGATCCTTCATTTGTTCACTTCCTAACCGATTCAACTGAAACCAAAGTGATTACGCTGAGCCGATTAGACAACAGAATAAAGGATGATATTCGCACATCTGTTCTCTGATTTCACGCCGAACGTAACAGAAAGCGAGGAAACAGAGTCCTATGAGTGATTTCTACCCTCATTCGGTTGTTATATTATATAGTCAACAAACATAGAGAACTTTCCCCGCTCCAATCATGACAATGTTCGTACATCAATTTTCTACCAGTCTCTTTTCCTTACGTGCCGCTCGCCGAGCCGCTGCCATTGTTGCTGCGATGGTTGCAGTTCTTACCACCGGGTCTGCGCAGACCGGAAACGACGGCTGGGATAATCGTTTTGGATGGTATGGTGCTACTGGCACAGTTTTCACCATCGATGCAGGAGCCTGCGATATGTATATCGGAGGCCAGTTTACCACAGGAGGCTCGACACCCAACAACTACGTCGCCCGCTGGGATGGCGTAACGTGGTCGGTGTTAGGGAATAGCCTTCAAGGGGGGACAAATGGCATTGTTCACGCCGTTGAGGCGAACGGGGTAGACCTCTACGCAGGTGGATCTTTCACTGTATATAATGGCCAAACCGTGAATGGTTTGGCTCACTGGAACGGAACTGAGTGGGAGGATGTGGGGGGAGGAGTTTCCGGTGGAGCAGCACCTACCGTCTATGACGTAGTGGCTTTTGGGAGTGAGGTCTTTGTTGCAGGGAAATTTACCTCGGCAGGTGAACTCTCCGTAAGTAATATCGCCCGCTGGAATACCTTCACACAGGAGTGGTCGGCAATAGATCAGGGAGTGAACGGCACAGTCTACGATTTGCACATCCAAGGAGACTGGCTCTATATCGGAGGAACGTTCAGCGAGGCTGGAGGAATTCAGACAAATAACATCATCCGCTACAACCTGATTACCAATCAGTGGCAGCAATTTGGCATTGGTGTGAATGGTACGGTGAGGGGAGTAGCAGCACAAGATACGCTCATCTACGTTGGGGGAGATTTTACTCGGGCTGGAAACGTAAGTGCCCCCCACATTGCCGTCTGGAATCGCCTTACCAGCAACTGGAGTTCTTTAGCGGGAGGAACAAACGATACAGTACAGACCCTCGAACTCCGAGGTCGTGACCTTTACGTCGGGGGCAGCTTTACCCAAGCCGGATCGATCAACGCAAACCGCATCGCTCTCTGGAATGGAACCGCTTGGAGTCCCCTCGCAGGGGGACTCGACAAAACAGTTTACGACCTTGCCTCGTGCGATCTCACGCTCTGCGTTGGTGGTGAGTTCCAAAGTGCTGACGGGAATCAGACCCCCTTCGTCGCACAGTGGGATTTTACCCAGTGGGGTCCGCTTCGGACTGGAGAATCTCGTGGACTTAACGATGAATCGCGCACTGTAGCTCTAATCTCTAACGGATTCTACGCTGGTGGAGCCTTCACCACTGCCGGAAATGTTAGCGCAAACTACGTTGCGTGGTGGAACGGAAATTCTTGGGAAAGACTTGGCACAGGAACAAATGCCCCCGTGAACAGAATCACTGCCGATGGAAACAGCATCTACGTTGGTGGAGAATTCACGCAGGCGGGGGGAGCACCGGCATCTCACGTTGCCCTTTGGGATCATTCCTCGAAAAGTTGGAGCAGTTTAGGTGGAGGAGTAAATGGGATAGTTCACGCAATTTTGAGTAGCGGTCGCTATCTCTACGTTGGCGGAGAGTTCACCCAGGCAGGGGGAGCACCTGCATCAAACATCGCCCGCTGGGATAAGCAGACAAGCTCGTGGGCAGCCCTCGGCTCTGGAGTAAATGGCCCTGTCTACGCACTTGAAATCGATGATGAAAATCTGTGGGTTGGAGGGGACTTCACCACCGCTGGCTCTACTACACTCGCTCACATCGGAACCTATAACCTCTCTGCGAATTCGTGGAGCAGTGTTGGTAATGGCCTAAACGGATCTGTTCACGCCATTGCCCGAGCTGATGAGAGTGGGCGGATTTATGCTGGAGGAACTTTCACCGATGGTGGGGGTGAACGCTTAAATCACATCGCCTACTGGAACGGCGCAATCTGGAAGGGTATGGAAGATGGAGTGACCGAAGGGATTGAGAGTACAGTGGTGAACGCAATCGCGGTTGTGGAAGATAAGGTCTACGTCGGGGGTGAGTTTACTCTCGCCGGCGGCATTCCAACTGGATATGTCGTTCTCTGGAAAGGAAGTTGGTCACCTCTTGGCACTGGAGTTCGGGGCTATCTGCCATCGGTTAAAGGGCTTGCCGCCGACAACAGCAAAGTAGTTGTTGCCGGGGATTTCATCGCCGCCGGATCGCAACCTTCGGTAAACATTGGCATCTGGTATCCACCAACATTAAGCGTGAAAGAGAGTGGGAATTATCGACGGAGCTTTGTGCAAGCTGCACCAAATCCATTCCACGGCTCCACCCGCATTACCATTTCAGGACTCGCCAGATCAACTCAGAGCGAAGATGTTCAGGTTCGGATTCTCGATCCCCTCGGAAGAGAGGTGATGCCGTTGCAGAATGGTGTTACAGCGAACGGAACATTCCAAGTTGAGTGGGATGCCTCCGCACAGCAGCGCGGGATATACTTTGCTGAGGTACGTCAGGGAGATCGAGTGAACGTAGTACAACTGATTCTCCAATGATGTCGCCGAGAGCAGACGAGATAAAAGAACTGCAACGTGCCGCGACACATTCCGAATTCCGAAATTATTAATTGAAAAATTTTTGAACGATTAAGTAATAGCGATGAAGACCATCTATTTCACTCTCCTCAGTATTGGACTTGGAGTCCTCTTCGTAGGCACTAATGCCAAGGCGCAGACTCTCGACCAGCTTCTCGACGATGAGGGATATATCTCCGATCAACTGGTTGGCAAACAGACAATAAGTGCCGAGGGATGGCGCGTGCTGCTCGATCCAGACGGTACTCCCCGTTTCGTGCGGGATGAACTTAGTGCTCTTTCCGGTGTAGCCTCTCCCCCACCAGTCCCTTTTCCTGAAGATGTCCACTGGGATAACAGCTTCGGTTCGCCCGGAACCGTTGGTGAAATTCGAGTAGTGGCACTCTCTGGTTGCGACGATATTTATGTAGGAGGAGCCTTTTCGGGAATTGGAGGAGTTGAGGCGCGAAACATCGCTCGCTGGGATGGAGCCAATTGGCATTCTCTTGGTGAAGGAGCAAACAACGGAGTTGATGGAATCGTGTACGCAATCACGGTTCAAGGTGACGATGTCTACGTCGGAGGACGTTTCGACTCGGCAGGGACAGAACTGGTCTACAACATTGCTCGTTGGGATGGCTTGGCGTGGCACGATGTTGGCGGTGGCGTTGACGCGTGGGATGAGTATACCGATCCAGGCACAGAGCAGAGCTTACCAGAACCTGGCACGATCTTTACCATAGCAGTTGAAGGATCCGATGTCTACATGGGAGGAATTTTCGACTCAGTAAACACAGGGCGGACACCTCCAACCGGAACTCAAATCTTTGCACGAAACATTGCCATATGGAATGGATCGGAATGGAAGACCTTAGGGGAAGGTCTTGAGGGAGCAGGTGACTCGCAGCCGACAGATCTCGGGGCAGTTCGAGCAATTGATTTCGGTTTCGACGGAATTTACGCAGCCGGACGCTTCATCAAATCAGGAGATGAGGTGTTGAACGGCTTAGCTCGATGGAATGGGAATGCGTGGCTACCAGTTGGCACGAACCCCGAATCTTCGAGGGGCAAAGTTGACATCTACACACTTCGCGTGTATGGAGCAGATGTTTATATCGGCGGACGTTTTGATCGCGTAGGAGGGCAAACAGCGAACAACATCGCCGTCTGGGCAGGATTGCTGCAACGGTGGTATGTTCTCGGAAGTGGCTCCACCGACACGGTTCGTTCCCTCTACGTTGATGGTGGTCGCCTCTACGCATCTGGATCGTTTAGCACCCCAACCGGAGAGAAACCGAACCACACTGCCGTTTGGAATGCAGGTGCGTGGCATCCTCTGGGTCAAGGGGTGAACAACGGCACGGACGATATTGTCTGGTCCATTGTAGCGAACGGAGCGAACGTCTATCTGAGTGGAGCGTTTGAGAGTGCTGGCCCCGCTGCTGCACGTGGTTTAGCTCTCTGGAATGTTACCCAACAGTCGTGGAAACCGTTCGGCCAAACAGCGAGTTCAGGAAGTGGAGGTGTGAACGGGCCGGTCTACGCCGTTGCCCTCACCAACGAATATCTTTATATCGGAGGTCGATTCTCTACCGTAGGTCTCGTTAGAACGAACTCCTTAGCACGGTGGAATCGCCAAACCCAAGTCTGGTCACCACTTGGGGGAGGTATTGCAATCGATCCAGCAATTTCTACAACCCTCCTCCCCTCAGTCCGCGCAATTGCTGTCGACGGAGAGAATGTCTACGTGGGAGGACGTTTTGATTTTGCGGCAGGAG
>JBFWSB010000065.1:0-15324 GCA_050248595.1 Kapaibacterium sp. (SeqCode) | reverse complement strand
CTACCGGTTTGAACTCCACTCCCTTCAACGAAGCTCCGTCAGGTCCACTAACAACTGCTGAACCAAGTCCACCCCCATAGAGTCCTGCCTGAATCGTTCCATCAACTGGTACACCATTCACATCTTCGTCGTGTGAATTCAGTCCGTTGGTTGCAAAGTAAATTCGTGCATTTCGCTTGCCGGGACGAATTGGCATGATGTTGAGATAGAACGTTCTGGACTGACCTTCCGGCACAATCAATGTGGTAAACGAAGGGTTTGCTGTCCGCGGGACTGTTCCTGGTCCGTTCGTCAAGAAATAGTCAACTGATGGAATTGGTTGTCCGGACTGATCTCTCAGCAACGCAAGTTTCGCCCCTTGGCCAATCGTTGTATCTGCCTCAAAAATTGTTGCCCCATTCACAATAAATGGTCCGTCGCCAGTATTGCGGGCAACAACTTCTACACTCCGAATTTCGCTTCCAACGCAAGTATAGGTGTTCCGCATTACGGAAACTCCCTCGGTTAACTCTTTGCCGTCAACCAAGAGGATACCTGCCGGTGCTGCATTGAAGGCATTCAGTGTAAATGTCCGCGTTTCACCTTCAGCAGTAATAATCAGCGTGGCAACTTTTAATCCCGGTGCTCCCACTGCATTGAAGGTAACCTGTGGTACTGAGTTCTGCCCCGAATTCAACGATGCACTTGTTGGCGTTATCGAATAGGTTCCGGTTTGATCAATCAACGTGTAGCTAACTGGAGCCGCAGGCGTTGCTAATGGATCGGTGTTAATGTTCTGAATCGTTATCGGCGTGAAGGTCTCCGATGTTTGGAATGGAACTTTTCGGAAGTTTAGAATGGTATCCCCATTCAACAGATTAGCTGTTCCCCCCTGAGCAACGTTTCCAACCCAGTTGATTCGAGTCAACCCTTGTGCCTGAAGCAGATATGAGCGATTGAAGCCGTTGTTATCACGCACATTTAAGGTCGCTGTGCGGATTCCAACTCCCTGCGGAGTAAACGTGACCGTAGGTGTGCTTGACTCCTTCGGTAGAAGAGTTCCGGTTATTGGACTAATAGCATAGTCGCTGGCATTAGGACCAGTGATCGTGTAGGTGTAGATACGGTTAGCACAAGCTTCAGCAGCCTGACTGATTGTAAACGGCGTATATGTTGCTTTGCTTCCACGCATTACCTGGCGACCAGCAAACAACGTATCACCATCTATCATCCCGGCTGTCCCCCCTTGTAGCGTATTGCCTGCAATCAAGATATTTGGCTTGCAGGGGGTAAAGGTAAAGAGTGTGTTAGCTGCCAACGCAGTGGTAGCCGTGCCAATGTTTGCCGAGTTATTGATTGCCGTCCGACTAATCGTTACTGGCGTTCCGGGGGTTACGCTGATGTAGTCGTTTGCCGTTGAACTATTTGCAATTCCAATAGTTGCGGTCGTCGATAGGTCGGACCGCATCTTGATGTAGAGATACTCAATCTTGTTGCTGGTCTCGTAAAGGCGAACCTGCCAGTTATAAATCTCGTTTTCGTTTCCAAGATTCGAGCTGTAAGCTCTGGCTCTCCACTCAATGGTCATCACGCGGTTCGGCGCAGTCCCAGTTAAGCGGTATTTCACGTAGCCGTTAGCGTCGTACACCCCCGTGTGCATATCCTCGAAGTAGCTCGCGATCATCGGAAGCGTTACGGTAAGGTTGTTTGTAAACGTTGTGCTAACAACTGTTGCTCCTAATCGCATTGCACCGTTTGAACTGACCGAGTATTGGGTGTAGGTTGTGCCGGCAAAAACAAAGTTGAACCCAATGCTCTGCACACCTGAGGAACCATCGTCGACAGCATTGCCGATAATAGTTGTTGTCCCAGTTGACATATCTGTCCGTGTTCCAGTTCCAGTAGTGAAGACATAGTCAGTTATGGCCTGCCCATATCCGACACTGGTAAGCAGAAGCATCCCGAACGCAACCAAAAGTGTGGTGTAACGTGTGGTACTCATCATGTGTTGATCTCTCGCGTTATGACTTTGTATGTACCTGCTACTAAATCGAGCGGACCGGTAAAGGTCGGCTCAATTCAGGCAGTATTTGCTTGTCGAAGAAAATCAGGATGTTAAAAGATCGACCCCGATCACACCGGGAAGCACATTGTGAAGAGTAACTGCAAGCAATAAGTGTGTAGGGAATCTGTGAAGTTGCTCTCTTCCACCACCACAAAGCGTTTAGATATTTGCTTTTCTCTGACGGAATTTGTGGAAGAGTTCCTGTGCCACTTGCAGTTGTGACATGATTGCGATCAATTGTCGGGAACACACAATCATACGGAGAGTTTCCAATCTCAGGAAAGGAAATCCCTGAGCTTACAAATCATCTGGATCATGTAAAGAAAAGTATCCCGATGGAAATTGCCGCTGAAAGAAGAGACCCCCACTCCTTCAACTTCAACTGCCACAAACTCCTCCTCCCCAACACGTAGACCCTATTCGATTTATACCCAACTAATTGAAGCTGTCAAGAACCTATGGCAACACTCATGAAAAGAGCTGTCAGTCGGATCCACTCCGGCAGATGCCGAAGAGCAATGGCGGAAGCACCGAAGGTGAGCTGGCCGGTTCAGTGGCACAACCACTCGTTTCGCTATACTCGCCGCAAGACTCTTTATTTCGCTTCGCTCCATTCTGAGTGACATGCATCAAAATAGGTAGATAGGCACCTTCACCGATCGACTTTGGTAGAACTCCACAGAGCTACAATCAGAAGGGGCGCATCGGATAACTCCGATGCGCCCCTTTGCTTGCGATTCCCAAGCGATTTCTCGTCGGGATTGACTTTGCATTCCCGTTCTATTCCACTACTTGGATCATCTTCGTGACCATCTGATTCCCCGACCGGAGGAGACAGTGGTAGATACCGGAAGAAAGATCAGACAGATCGACGTTAACGCTGTAGATACCGCGATCAAACTCTTTCTGCACAACCTCCTTCACCATCCGTCCTGAAGCATCGAACAACGTAAGCTCGGTTGCTCCGACAACGGGAACCATAAACGAAATTGTCACAACGTCCCGCGCAGGGTTCGGCGAAATATCTTCAAACGCCAACTCTGAAATCACGGTCGTCCTTCCAGCACCGACATTCTGCTGATTCGCCGAAATCGATGAACCACCATTCTCGTCTCCCAAGGCAGTCGACGAAGCAGTGCCGAACAACTCAATAAAGCTGGAGCCAGCCGTTGCATTGCTTGCAATCTCGATCTGCGCAGTTGCCGTTCCACTTACCCTTGGGAAGTAGACTACTTCAATGAACTTCGATGCCCCCGGATCAAGATCCATGTTAGGGGATGTGTTCACCTTGTAATCTCCTGCTCCAGAACCAGAAAGTGTAATCCCCGAAAGTCTGACCGGGAACGTACCGACGTTCGTGACGATAGCATACTGCCGAACGAACGAGCCGATTGTAGCTGGAGTACCCTGGAAGAGTTTGCTCGGCGTTATATCAATCTTCCGCGTTCCAGCAAGTGATGTTACTGGAGTTGTCAAAACATCGCCACCATTCGTTGTCAGACTGAAGGTGACATTTCGCGTTCCGGTTTGCATTCCCGGTTGGAACAGCAGACTGAAGTCGACATACTCACCTGGACGAACAACCATCGGGAAGGTCGGCCAAGGCTTCGATGGGTCGGCTGTAAACTCTGCGGCATCTGCACCTGAGATTGTTGCCGACATAATCGTTACGCTCTCGGTAGATGCGTTAACTGCTTTCACGGTTCCTCGTGAAGGATCACCACCGATTACTGCCGGGGCAACCTTCACTGGCTTGATCTCCAAGTAAGCCTTGCCAACTCCGTAGAGGTCGAGCGTGTGGATACCACGATCGGTCATCCCCTCAACAACTACAGTTGAATCGTTTGTCCGCAACATTACCGATGCGCGACGCGATCCGGAACGATTCGGCGTAAAGCGAGCGGAGATTCTATCTGATCCACCTGAAGGAATGATAAAATCTCCCTTTGCATCAATAGTTGTGTTTGGCAACACCTCGATCAACTCGAAGTCGTTAATATCTCCGGCAACAATCCGCAGATCTTTCTGGCTGATCCGCATGTCGCAGTCACCAGTGTTGTAAACCATGATCTCCGTTGTTGAACTCTCATCTACCTTCGCAGAAGGGAAGATCATGGCAAGGTTCTTCAAGTTGCCATTCGCATCACTTGCCAAGTGACTTCCGATACCACGGCCAAACACATCAATCGGCATAATCCCTTCTTCCTCAGCGAAGTTGCTCGTGTTGGCTCCCGGCATGTAGGCGTCTACATCACGACCAACGAAGTTGACTGCATCACTCTCTATGAAGATTCGCCCATATCGTTTTTCAGGCCGCTGTGCAACAAAACCAAGGTGATAGATTCGCTCCTCACCTGGCATGATTGTGAGCGGGAACTGCACCAACGTGTTCGCACTGGCAGGTGCGTTCAACCCGTTGGTCGATAGGAAATAGTCAACCATCGGGATCAACTTGCCATTGGCGTCGAGACGTTGCTTGTATGGTGGTGCTCCCGGCTTCACTTCGTTGTCGGTCATCAGTATATCGAAGCTGTTGATCACAACCGGAACTTTGTTTCCGTTCCGAACCTTGAACGTACCACCGATAGCGCTTTCGCCAACGCATCCAATCTCATTAATAAAGAGTCGACGAGTTGATTCGTTCAAGCGATCTTGTTCGAAGAAGACATCCAGAACCGGTGCTACCGAGTATCCACGGACAACAAAGTTCCGAGTCTCACCATCGACAGTAACGGCCAAGTATGCCTCCTGATATCCTGTTCCACGCTGATCCCCTTCCGGCGTTGGAGCCATTGTGATCTTCACGTTTCCAGATTCTCCCGGAGTCAACGTGCTGCCGATTGTCTCAAGTGTGCTGTTCACAGCCCAGCTTGTAGCACCATTCCGCTCGAACCCAAGCTGATATTGATTGTGCGGATCGTTCAGCACAAGCTTCACACTAACGTTTGCAATCGCTGGTGCTGTTGGGTTGGCGTTAATATTGGTGAGAGCAAATGGTGTCAACGTAGAACTCGTATTCCGATTTACATCGATATTCGTCAGCAGAACGTCACCATCAGCCATCGAGACAGAGCCACCTTCGGCTACATTGCCTGCATAGCCAACTCGGCTAACACCTTCGGCTTTCAGCGTATAGGTGTAGGTCTGCCCATTGCTCACACTCAGCCTCATCGTTGCCGTCCGCTCACCTACACCACCCGGCGTAAAGTTGATGGTTGGCTTCATACCGTCTGTGATTACTGTGCCATTCGCCGGTGACACAGAATAGTCACTTGCAGCAGCACCACTGAAGCTAATTGTGTAGGTCCACTTTGAACAAGGGCTTGGTGGAAGATCGAAGCTAAACGGCTGGAATCCTTGTGTGTTTCCACGCATTACCTGTTTACCAGCGAAGAGTTGATCTCCATTCTTCATCTCCGCACTTCCCCCTTCCGCCACATTGCCGAGAATTGTGTCGAGGTTTTTGTCGCACGGAGCAAAGTCGAACGTCCGGTTCAACGTCATCGGATAGCTGTTGATATATCGGTACGTATAGTACTGTCCCGATGGATAGAGATAGTACTGGGAAATATTGTTCCCGTACACGTTGATGTAACGTGTGCTGTTCGTAGCAATACCGATTGTGGCGTAGTAGTTGGTTGTTCCAGCCATCGCGCCATACCAATACTCGATCCGGTTCGAACCTTCGTAGAGCCGAACTTGCCATGTACCACCTGGATAGGAAGTGGACGTACCGTTGAATGAGTAGACATCCAACCACTCAACCACAAGAACACGGTTCGGAGCTGTTCCGGTCAACTTGTAGTGAACCTTGCCAGTAGTGGCCTTCGGTGCGCCGTAGTAGAGCCAATACCCGGCAATAAGCGGATAGTAACTACTTAACGACGACAAGTTCGGCCAGTACCAACAGTACGGATATTGATACGTTGCCCTACCAAGCGACATCAAACCACTGGTGTTGACGGAAAATGTCGTGTAGGCGACTTTGTCGAAGTAGAAGGTGAAACCAATCGAGTAGAGAGAGGTTGTACTCGTATAACTGGCACTCGGACCGAATATCTGAGAGGAACCAGTCATGCTAATCTGGCTCCCCGTTGATTGCGAGAGCGCGTAGATATCGGTCATTGACCGCGAGGTGGTAGAAGAGAGCAGTAGCAAAAATGCTACAGTCAAGGCAAAGGCGCTACATCTGCGAAGCAGTTTCGTACATGTTGTAGCAATGGTGTGCATACACCCCTCCTGTTCAAGTAGAATGGATATTAACAACCGCCTGCTTCTTATGCACAGCAAGAATACTATGCGAAACAGTATCGGCTCATGAATGAACGACAGGAAGAAATCCTAAAAAGAAAAGCTTACGCTCCAAAGGAACGCACATAAGCAGGTATGTAGATAGGAAGTACGTCAGCGACTTAGACTTTCCGTGCTATTAAAGGAAGCAAAGACTCACATCATGAACGTTGTGATAGCACGAAATTTTTCTGCTTATGTATTCACCTGGAAATCGGCTGACACAACCATACGGAGAGTTTTGTTGGTTTGAAATATTGAAAATGTGGGCGTGCACACTGATACGAATTGGCAAAAAAAAGTAACACAAAGCAGTTTTTTCGTTATTTAAGAAACTTTTTCAAGCCTGCCAATTCCACCATTGCCTCTATTGGAGTTATAGCGTTTAAGTCAAGCGCGCGCAATCGCTCTGCTACTTCTTGTAGAATCGGATCAGGTTCTGCACTCGCTTCGAACATTGATATCTGTGGCAAGGGTGGGGCGATCCGCTCACTGTTGGGACGACGAACAGCCGGTATCATCACTTCGTTGATTCCATCCTGCTCGGCATCCCGCTCGGCAACTCCAGCCCCCACTTCAAGCTGCACCATGATCTCCTTTGCCCGGTCAATCACCTCTACTGGCAGCCCTGCCATCTTCGCCACTTCGATACCGTAGGAGTGGTCGGCGGTTCCGGGAAGAACCGTTCTCAGGAAGATGATCTGGTCAACATGCTCTCGCACTTCTACCTTATAATTCCGTATCCGCTCAAACCGATCGGCCAACGCATTCAACTCGTGGTAGTGTGTGGCGAAGAGCGTCCGCGCACCGATCTGCTGGTGGAGATATTCGGCTATCGCCCAGGCAATCGAGACCCCATCGAACGTAGATGTTCCGCGACCAACTTCATCGAGAAGAATCAAGCTCCGCTCGGTTGCATTGTTCAAGATATTGGCCGCCTCGTGCATCTCCACTAAGAACGTGCTCTCCCCAGCAACGATGTTATCTTGCGCTCCAACCCTCGTAAAGATTTTGTCCACAATGCCAATCCGCGCCCTCTCTGCTGGGACAAAGGAACCAATCTGCGCAAGCAAGACAATCAACCCATTCTGACGGAGATAACTTGACTTCCCCGCCATGTTCGGACCAGTAATGATCGCAATCTGGTCGGCTCTGGTGTCGAGGTTCGTGTTGTTCGGCACAAATCGCTCACCGGCAGGGAGCATCACCTCCACAACAGGATGTCGCCCCCCCACGATTTCGAGCGAGGTAGATTCGTCAAGCTCCGGGCGCACGTAGTCCCGTTCCCGCGCAACGTGAGCAAATCCAAGGAAGCAGTCGAGCATAGCAAGCAGTGAGGCATTCCGCACAATCACCTCGCTCTCCTCAGCTACCACCCCTTGAAGTTCAACGAAAAGTTCACGCTCGAGAATTCCAATCTTCTCTTCGGCATGTAGAATCTTCTCCTCGTACTCCTTCAGTTCGGGCGTGATGTATCGCTCGGAGTTCGTTAAGGTCTGCTTGCGGGTGTAATCCTCCGGCACGCGGTCGCGGTGGGCGTTCGTGATTTCGATATAGTAGCCGAAGACGTTGTTGAACCCGACTTTCAAGGATGAAATTTTTGTCCTGCCACGTTCGCGTTCTTGCAGCGCATCTAAATAATCTTTCCCGGTAGCCCGTAGGTCGCGCAAATCGTCAAGCTCAGGCGAGAATCCGCGACGGAAGGCTCCCCCATCTGCAAGGGTTGCCGGTGGTTCTTCAGGCAACGCAGCCCGAAGCCGCTCCACTAAGTCTTCAGGATATGTCAGCGTAGAGGCAATTGTGGCGAGCGTTGGGGCTTCGCATCGGCCAAGCAACTCTACGATGCGGGGGATCCGCTCCAAAGTCCCGAGCACAAAGCCGAGGTCCCGAGGCGTCGCACGTCCGACAGCTACCCGCCCAACAATCCGCTCCAAGTCGCTCGCCATCTTCAACTCTTTCTCAAGTTCTGAGGCTACCGACGGAGTGCGGAAGAGTGCATCTACCGATTCAAGTCGCTTCTCGATTTGATCGCGCGACTTCAACGGGTGAACAATCCACCGCTTCAGTAACCGCCCACCCATCGGAGTCTTCGTCCTGTCGAGCACGCTGAGCAACGAGCCGTAGCGAGCACCGTCGCTGGCAGAGAAGACGATTTCCAGATTGCGCTTGGTTGCAGGATCGAGAGAGATATAGTCACGGGGCGAGTAGCGACGAATCCGGGTAATGTGTCCCAGCTTCGATCTCTGGTTCTCCATGAGATAGTGCATGATTGCACCGGCAGCCAACAGGCCAGCACTCATATCTTCAATCCCAAATCCCTTCAGTGAATGCGTGCCGAAATGTTCCCGAAGACGTTCTCCTCCATACTCACGATCAAAGATCCACTCCTCAAGCCGCGTGATAATCGGTGTGTTGCTCAGTCGAAGATTCGAGAGGCGATCCTTCTGCGCACGGCTGACAATAATTTCGGCAGGACTGATTCCCTCAAGCGTTTCATTCAGCTCTTCTTCAGTCACTTCACTCGCGGAAAACTCTCCGGTTGATATGTCGCAGAAAGCAATGCCGACTCTTCCCTTCTCGAAACTGACCGCAGCAACAAAATTGTTTGCCCCAGCCTCAAGAAGTTTTTCGTTCATCGCCACACCGGGAGTTACCACCTCCACCACATCTCGTTTGACAATCCCCCGAGCAAGTTTTGGATCCTCGAGCTGCTCGCAAATCGCCACGCGATAGCCAGCCTTCACAAGCTTCGGCAAGTAGTTATCCAACTGATGCCACGGGAAGCCAGCTAAGGGGGTTCCCTCTTCGGAGCCGTTGTTCCGCTTGGTGAGGGTAATGCCACAAACCTGAGCGGCAATGCCTGCATCCTCCTCGAACGTTTCGTAAAAGTCACCTAATCGGAAGAGCAGGAGCGTATCGGGATACTTCTGTTTGATCTGATGATATTGCCGCATGAGCGGCGTCCGCTTCTTTGCCGTTGTATTACCGGTTGCCATGTGTTTGATTGATGAAGATTTTTTGCCGTCGATCAGCCAGCTCTGTTGAGCACACTCCCCCCACTCTTCTCTACGAATTCTTCTCTCTATAAACTCTACAAACCGAGGAAGATACAATTTCCTCGTCAAGCCTTTTTCACTCAGAGTTTGAACGTATCAAACCATATCTAAAACGTTCCCGAGAAATCCATGTTAACTATAGCTAACATTCCGCGTTTTTCGCCATCCTGTTTTACCATCGCTTAACATACCGGCTCCGCTGTTGCCCCTCCCTGTGAACCCCCATAACATTGCATTGATGTGGAGGAAATGATCTTTTGCTGACCCCTTCACGTGGTGAGAACAGAGCAGAATCCTCCCCGAACATATGATCACAGGAAACAGAAAAGACATCTCATATATAATGGAATTCAGAGTAATGAAGAAACGCATTCTTGTTAGTGCGATTACCCTCCTCGCCGGAGTACTTACACTTTCCTCACCACTCGCCGCACAGGAGCGGGGAAGCCTTACGGGGGTTATCACCGACGGGAAGACAGGTGAGCCAATACCGGGAGTTACTGTTCTGGTGATCTCACAAAAAGGAGCAGGGGCTGCTACAGATCCTGATGGGAAGTTCCTGATTAACGGTCTGCTCCCCGGAACACACGACATCTCACTTACCTATCTCACCTACAAAGCAGATACGCTGCGGAGTGTTGAGATTGAAGGGGGAAAACAAGCCACAGTAAAGGCATCGCTCTTCGAAAATGAGAATGGGATTGAAGGTCGAGAGATTGTGAAGAGAGGGAATAGAAGCAATAAGTCCGAAGAGGGAGCACTCAACCTTCGAAAGAATGCTTTGCAAGTGACTGAAGTAACCTCTGCTGAGGAGATTACTGCTTCTGGTGCATCGAATGCTGGCGACGCTGTCCAACGTCAGACTGGCGTATCGATAGTGGGAGGAAAGAATATCGTGGTGCGTGGAACACCTGAGCGATATAGCTCTACGCAACTCAACGGAATCAACCTGCCGAGTCCAGAACCGGAGAAGAAGACGGTTCCGTTTGACCTTTTCCCGGCTGGCATGATCGACAATATCACGACAATCAAGACCTTTACGCCAGATAATCCCGGCGACTTTGCTGGAGCACTCGTAAAGATTAAGACAAAAGATTTTCCGAAGCACTTCATTTTTAATGCTGGAATCGGCGGAGGAATGAACTCGCAAGTGCAAGGTAACGATGGACTTGACTACGCCGGAGGAGCAACCGATTGGATCGGGATTGACGACGGTACGCGCGAACTACCGAGTGGCACCGAACCAGGCCGCCGCTTCAGCAGCACAGAGCAAGCCGCACTTCTTGGAAGTTTCGACAATACTATTTGGCGCCCGGAAACCGCTACGCTCCCTATGAACTCTTCGTTCAATCTCACGCTTGGAAATAGCTTCGGCTCTTCCACACCAATTGGACTTCTGGTCTCGACTTCTTACGCAAGCAACACTTCCTTCAAGGATGGTGTGGAACGTCAACCTCTTCTGGCTCTCAACGGAGATGGTTCGCACGAGCTTCGCTATGACTATACCGTACGGGAAGCCGAGCAATCTGTCCTCTGGGGTGGTTTGCTCAACTTGAGTGTTGGCCTGAGCGAGTCGAGCATGGTTGGCTTTAAGGGTGTACTCAACCACTCGGCAGATGACGAAGCACTCTTAGTAACCGGTGACTTCAACTCCAGCACAACTGGACAAGTTCGCCGGACGCAAATGCGGTTTACAGAGCGGACGATTGCCGGGGCACAGCTGTTGGGTGAGCACCAGACAAACATTCTTTCGAGAGATTCGAAGATTGAGTGGCGGGCAGCTCTCTCACTGGCAAGCCGCTCGGAGCCGGATAACCGACAGACGGCATATCTGCGCAACGATGAGAACGACGCCTATCGCTACAACGGAAACTTCGGAAGTGGAAATGGTCGTTTCTACAGCGACTTGGAAGATATCGAGTCGAACGTTGGGTTTGACTGGACTGCCCCACTCTACTTTGGCGAAGATCTGGAGAGCGAGACGCGGTTGAAGTTTGGCTCTACGGCTCGCTTCCGCAACCGCGAGTTTACCGCTCGCCGTTTCCTCTTCGGTCCTGGAACAACGTTCGACGCCGACGTGCTGGCACTTGATCCAGAGGAACTGTTCACGCCCGACAATGTGGCAAACGGCTTTATCAGCTTCGACGACAACACGTTGGGGAACGACAAGTACAACGCCGAGGAGCGCATTGTTGCGGGATACGCGATGGTGGAAGCACCCTTAGCAGATAAACTTCGCTTTGTAGGTGGTGCCCGCGTTGAGTGGTGGACGATGGAGTTGACGCCGTTCAACTTGATTACGAACCAAGCGCAGACAGCACTTGCTGCCGATCAATCAGTTGTAGACATTCTCCCCTCGGCCAACTTGATCTACAACTTGGCAAAGGATATGAACTTACGTGGCTCCTTCTCACAGACTTTGGCTCGCCCAGAGTTTCGTGAGTTAGCTCCCTTCCGCTTCGACGACTATAAGCAGAGCACATTCGGCAATCCGGGACTGGAGCGGACACGGATCATGAACTACGATCTCCGCTGGGAGTGGTACACACGTCCGGGAGAGCTTCTCTCGGTAAGTGGGTTCTATAAGAACTTCACAAATCCAATCGAGCAGTTCTATCTGTTGGGAGGCTCTGACGTTCAAGTGGAGCCGGTGAACGCATCGGGAGCAAATACGTTCGGAGTCGAGGTCGAGGCACGAAAGGGACTCGACGAGATTGCGGACTTCCTCTCAAACTTTTCACTTGGTGTGAACTTTACGTTGGTGAAGTCGACCGTGACCTTTGATGAGAACGATCCGGTGACCATCTACAACGGGTTCGGTCTGGCGGAGACTCCGGTTTCAGCATTGACTAATCTTGAGCGTCCGTTGCAAGGACAGTCACCATACATGGTCAACTCACTTATCGGCTACAGCAACAGCACGTTGGGAACCGACGCTACGCTCCTCTTTAACGTCTTCGGCGAGCGACTGGCAATTGTCGGAACGAATGGCTACCCAGATGTCTACGAACAACCACAGCCAACACTCGACTTCACGCTCCAGCAGAAACTTCCTGCTGGATTAAAGCTTGCACTGAAGGCGAAGAACATACTCGATACGGAGACTCGCTACACGCAAGAGTTCACCGGCGAGAACAGCGAGACAATCGAGACGGAGCGATACTTCTCCGGACGATCATTTTCACTTGGAATATCATTCAGTCTGGATCAACTCCGAATACAAAACGCATCAGCAACAGAATAGAAAATGAAGGGGGAGCCGATGGCTCCCCCTTCTGCATTTGGCCTCCTCTATTACCAGTTTTTTACACTGAACCGTGCCGAAGATTACCAACACATCACACTGAGCCGAAATCGGTTATACCCCGGCAGAGTGCGTGTCACAGGCGCGAATTGCTGGTTGAGGTCGAACTCCTTTCGCGCAACTATCTAACGATCAATAGTCAATCGACAATCTCATATCCACTAACTCTTATCTATTAAGGAGAGAACTACATGTTCAAAAAGAATCTACTCTTCATTCTAAGTGGTCTGGCTGCAACGCTCACGCTGATGAGCTGCGGTGATGACGACACAACTGATCCAAATGACGGACGAACAAAGGTGACGGTTACCGACACACTCTTTGGATCGTCAGGCACACTCACCGACGTGACAGTAGCCCCAGCAAGCGGGAACACGATCTACCTGAAAGGCTACTACATCGTGAATCGCTCTTCGACATTGACAATTCCAGCAGGAACCAAAGTTGTTGGTGTGCCTGAGAGCGTGAGTGGTCAGCCAGCAGCTCTGATCACAGAGAGTGGTGACGGAACGGCGGTAAGCGGCCAATTGATTGCTGAGGGATCGGCAAGCTCACCGATTGTCTTCACATCTTCACTCGCAGCAGGCAGCCGTGGTCGCGGTAACTGGGGTGGTGTTGTTCTGCTCGGAAATGCAGAGAACAACCTCCTCTCGAAGATCGGAACGGTTGAGGGAACCGGAGGTAACTACGGTCCAGTTGGAACAGCAAAGAACGACGACAACTCGGGAACACTCCGCTACGTCCGGATTGAGTATGGCGGCACAAAAGTATCGCCAGACAATGAGATCAACGGTCTCACAATGGGATCAGTCGGCAGTGGAACAACGATTGAGTATATCCAGAGCCACATGATCGCCGACGACGGCTTCGAGTGGTTTGGCGGAACAGTCAACGGCAAGTACCTTGTCAGCTCAGGCAACGATGACGACGGCTTCGACATGGACTTCGGATATCATGGCAACTTGCAGTTCCTCTTCGTGATGCAGGACCCTGACTTGGCAAACCGTGGCTTCGAGATCGACAACGACGGTGACGGTTCAGCAAACACTCCTATCACCGGCGCGACCGTTGCAAACGTGACGATTGTTGGAACCGGCAAGGACAAAGCGAACAGCGAAGACAACGACGGATTCTATCTCCGCCGCAACAATCAGTTGAAGATCTGGAACGCAATCAGCACCAACTTCCGCTACGCAATGGTTGTTGACGGTGCGGCAACGGGAGATAACGTTCAGAACAACAACCTCTACGTGAAGCAGAGCATTTTGAACGGCAGAACTGGCGCATATTTAGCAAAGGGAAGCGCGGCAGACTATACTGCAAAGGCAGCAACTTGGGGGAACATTGAGGAAGATCCACAGCTTGTCGGCATCGACTTCACGAACCCACAGCCGAAGCCAACCAACTCGAAGGCAGCAAACGTCGGTAGCGTGCCGAGCAACGGATTCTTCACAGCAAACACCTTTGCTGGTGCGTTCGACCCATCGAGCAACACATACTGGTTCAGCGGCTGGACAAACTGGACAAAGAACTAATCTCGAGTTTCTCTGAAAGAACAAGAGCACCTGCTCTTTTTGTGGTACAAACCTCTTCCCTTCCCTGTGAAGGGGAGAGGTTTTATGTTAAGGCAATATTGAATTTCTTCTCTGCGCTCTTTGCGCCTCTGCGGTTAATCATTCTTCCAAGTAGTGCGAAGCAAGATTATCGACAGAGATAAGTACTCAAACAATAACCGACAGTCGATGCAGAATACTGGAACAGAACTTGAAGCACTCACGGTGCCAACGCAAAAGCAGGTTCGCCTGAGCTGGCAAATCGCGTTATCATCCCTCACTCTCCTCCTGCTGATTCTACTCACTTCATGTGGGGAGAGTGCCGGAGGAGATGGTTCGCAGTCGAAGGATACAGCATCAACCTCGGCTGACTCGACTTCGTGGATTCTCACTCCGGCTCACTACGATACTCTCTCACCAAATCCAGCTCCCCTTACGGGAGGGAAGTCTTCGATAGAAGAACTTGTCGAGGCTGGCTTGAAAGGACTGAAGGAGAAGGATACGGTAACACTTCTCGCGTTAATGGTAACCCCGGAAGAATACTCCACGATCATCTACCCGGAGCTTGGCAAGTATTGGAGTGGTGCGAGAGATAGGCGAGAGACCATTGCTGAGTGGCTGCGAACAAACCACTTCGGTTCTGCTGAGAAAGGATTGCGGAGAAGTCTTCGCGACTTTGGGGGGGCATCATTCAAACTTCAGAACGTAACGTTCCAAGATTCCACACAGAACTATCCGAGTTTTACGATTCACCAGCAGATGCTGGTATCGGTTGCCGACCAAGACAACAAACAACGTGAGTTGAAAATTTTTGGGTCAGTTGTGGAGAAAGATGGTGTTTTCAAGCTCCTCTCGTGGCGGGAGGGTGAATCGTAGGGGGTAAAAATCCTTGCCCCCACGATTCACCATTATCTCCGCACAACTCCCCCCTCCCCCCTCCGTCGCAATTTGTCTCTTGTCTCTCCCAAATCCTCGCCGTAAACTTAGGGCAAATGTGAATCGTCAGGGAGGTGCGCGTGATCAGCCTACGGGGGATCGCGCGCTTCTCGTGAGAGGATTCACACGTTATTTGTCGAC
>JBFWSB010000064.1:0-15430 GCA_050248595.1 Kapaibacterium sp. (SeqCode) | reverse complement strand
GAAGAAATCCTCTACCTTGATCGTGCATCTCTTATGGGAAAGAGCTTGCACGAGGTCTTCCCTCCTGAGGAGGCTGACTTCTTCTACGGGGCGATTCAAACTACGTTCAAAACCCGCGAAACCAATTCCTTTACATACTCATTAGACCTTCCTAAGGGGCCAATTTGGTTTCGAGGAACATTGACCTTCTTCGAAAATGCTGGCGGCGACCATCATGTGGTGATGTTCATTCGAGATATCACCAAGGAAATTGAGGCTGAGGCAAAGGAGCGGCAACATCAGCAGAAGCTTTTGCAGACAATTATTGAAACCCAAGAGAGCGAACGTTCCCGAATTGCCTCGGATATGCACGATGGAATCGGGCAGATGTTTGCCGTCCTCAAACTGAACATTGCCAGGCTAAAAAGAGAAGAGGAGAAAGAGTTGTTTGATGATGCCCTCGATTCAATTGATACGATTGCGGCTGAACTGCGTTTGATTGCCCGGAACCTGATGCCAGTTAGTCTTCAACGTTTTGGACTGAATGCAACCCTGGGATCAGAATCCAAGATCCTTGAGCAGAGGTTTGGAATAAAAATAGACTGTACGACCCAGACTAAGAGAGATCGGTACTCGGAGGCGATTGAGATTTGTATTTACCGCATTGCACAGGAATTGTTGGTGAATATCGTGAAGCACAGTCATGCCAAGAATGCCAAAGTCTGTTTGCTTGAAACAGAAGAAAATAAGCTCGTTCTGGAGATTAGCGATGATGGGCGGGGATTCGCCACGCACAAGCGCAGCATGGCAGGAGAGGGGCGCGGTTTGATGAATATTCAATCGCGAGTACACGCATTTGGTGGCAGCCTCAGGATTGATTCATCTGAGGATCAAGGGAGCAATATCAGGATTGAAATACCAATTTCCGAACAGGAACCACTATGAACAACAGTCGGAAGATTGAGAGGATTGCCGAGACGCAATCAGTGAAAATTTTATTGGCTGATGACCACAAACTCTTTCTTGAGGGGGTGCGGGAACTACTGCAGCATGTTAACTGGATTGAGATTGTTGGAACTGCTTCGAACGGAGAGGACGTACTTCGCAAACTCCAGTCTCACTATGTCGACATCATAATACTCGACATACAAATGCCCTTGATGAATGGTATCAAGGTGGCTGAGCAGATTCGTGAGAGGAACCATAACGTGAAGATCATTGTCGTTTCGATGTATGGTGAACGCCTGTTTGTTGAGCAGATGATTCGCCTTGGTGTTGATGGGTATTTGCTCAAGAATACGACACCAGAAGAGCTTGTCGCAGCGATAGTGGCAGTTAAGGAAGGGCGAAAGTATTTTGCTCACGATGTCACGGCTCTCATTTTAGGTGAGTCAGTTGAGATTGCTCCTGCAGATCCGGTTACTGCGCTCACGCGGCGTGAGTTACAGATTCTACGACTGGTTGCCAAAGGATATTCAGGGCCAGAAATTGCGAGAGAGTTCTCCCTCTCAGTGCAAACTGTGAGCACTCATCGAAAGAACATCATGCAGAAATTGAACGTTAATAACACCGCCTCACTCGTTCGCTACGCCTTAACAAATCAGTTAATCGACTGACTTCGTTCGCCTACCCCTTTTGTTGTTGCAACAAGCACTTCTACCCCTTTTGGGGTAGGATGTCGGAATATTATCTAATCTCTCTCAACCTGAATACCCATCCTCTTAGTATGAATAGGGTAGGCTTCACCCCTGAATAGGGGATATTGCAAAAGTACCTTGAACATGGCTGTTCTGCCCTCTTGGAAGAACCTAATTTGATTCTCTTCAAGGGTACACACGAACTACATTTTCGAGGGGGAAATTCAATGTCCGATATTCGCTACGGTGCACTGCAATCCATTGCAGGAGGCATAACCGATAAGACCATTGCACGCAATGGTAGTCAGAAACTCTCAACCATTTTTGGCGAGAAGGTATTTAATCTGATAGCAATGAAGGAATACCTTTCCGAAGGTACCTACATCAGAATGGTTGACGCTATCCAGCGTAACGCACGAATCGATTTCGAAACTGCTGAAAACGTTGCTAAGGGGTTGAAGAAGTGGGCTACCGATCTCGGGGCAACACACTACACCCATTGGTTCCAACCGTTGACTGGGACTACTGCTGAAAAACACGACTCGTTTTTCAAGCCTTCGCTTGACATTACCGTGCAGGGAATGGAAAACCTTTCAGCGGCAGAGCTTGTTCAGAGAGAGCCAGATGCTTCCAGCTTTCCACACGGTGGACTCAGAAGCACTGCTGAGGCGCGGGGATATACCATTTGGGATCCTTCATCCTATGCGTTTATCCTCGAAACTTCCAACGCCTCCACACTCTACATCCCTGCGGTCTATATCTCATATCATGGTGAGTCGCTCGACTTTAAGACCCCTCTCTTGAAGTCAACCGAGCTTCTCAACCGTGCGGCCACCGAGGTTTGCCACTATTTTGATCCTACCGTTAACAACGTTATTACAACGCTTGGTTGGGAACAGGAATATTTCATTGTCGACGCATCGCTCTACCATGCTCGACCCGATTTGATGATTACTGGGCGGACGTTGTTCGGTGGCCGACCAGCTCGGAATCAACAGCTTGAGGATCACTACTTCGCAACGATCCCTGAGCGTATCCAGAACTTTATGGTTGAGTTCGAGCGTGAGTGTCTTAGCCTTGGCATTCCAGTTTTAACTCGTCACAACGAAGTGGCTCCAGGGCAGTACGAATGTGCTCCGATGTTCGAAGAACTGAACCAAGCTGTAGACCACAACTTGCTTTGCATGGATATTATGCAGAGAGTGGGAGCCAGACTCGGCTTGAAAGTTCTCTTCCACGAAAAGCCTTTTGCCGGGGTTAACGGAAGCGGAAAGCACAACAACTGGTCGATGGCAACTGATCGTGGAAAGAACCTTCTCTCTCCGGGAGAAAACCCAGGTGCTAACCTTCAGTTCCTCACCTTCTTCATCAATATCATTGCTGCGCTTAACGAGAACAGCGATATCCTGCGTGCAGGTGTTGCCTCGCTTGGGAACGAACATCGTCTTGGCGCCAACGAAGCTCCACCAGCCATCATCAGTCTCTTTACCGGATCGCAACTTGCCGAGACGCTCGAGGAGTTCAAAGAGAATGGACTGGCCTCTTCAAGTAATCTTGGCAAGGCAATGATTGACCTTGGCATACCGAAGATTCCAGAAGCTGATAAGGATAACACCGACCGCAACCGTACATCACCGTTCCCATTTACTGGCAACAAATTCGAGTATCGAGCTGTCGGGGCACCGATGAACTGCTCGCAAAGCTTGACTATCCTGAACACGATTGTTGCGCATCAACTGATTCAGTTCAAAAAAGATGTCGACAAGCAGATCCAAGAGGGGAAAGAGCAACAGCAGGCGATCGTTGCAGTGTTGCAGCAGCTACTCCTCGATTCTGAGCGGATAATTTTCAACGGCGACAGTTATTCGGCTGAGTGGGAGAAAGAGGCAGCACGCCGGAAACTTCCAAACATCAAATCGACTCCAGAGGCTCTCCGCGCTTTGGTGACACCGAAAGCTCGTGAAATCTTTATCTCACACGGTGTGTTGAACGAAAAAGAGCTTGAGTCACGCTACCACGTTTTCTTAGAGCAGTATGTCAAGCAACTCGAAATCGAGGTACTGGTTTGCGAGGAAATGGTGCGGACACACATTCTGCCAGCAGCATTTGACTATATCAGGAAGCTGACAGACAACCACGAAGGGCTTGCACGGATGGGAATGGACAAGGCTGCCGATCGACTCCGTGAAGAGACAGAACTCGTATTCCACCACGTCCACCGTCTACGCGAACACCTTCAGTTGTTGGAAGATGAGAAGAACAAGGCATTCGCAGCCGACAGTCTGGAGCAGACTGCCGACCATCTCTCTACCAGAGTAAAACCATTCTTAGAAGTTATTCGCGAGGATGGCGATCAGCTTGAAAAGCTGGTAGACGACAACCTGTGGAAGCTGCCGAAGTATCGTGAACTTCTCTTTATTCGATAGGACAACATCTCTATGCCAGAAAAGAAAAAAGGACGTAAGCCGGCCCGTTCATCGAACGGGTCGGCCACTGAGTTGCTTGATACAGTGGAGAGCATTGTTCAAGCCGAGATGATGGTAGAGGCAAGTCTCGACAAGGTAGGAGACAATGTGTCGTTTGGCCGAAGTGATGAAGAGATTGTCTTCGCAAGTCTTGACTTAGAAAACTCAGGCAAGATTCCAGCGAGTCGACTCTTCAACGCCTTACGGGTTATGGGGATTCTCGCTGATGATCCGAGGTTGAACCTTCAGGCACTTGGTGTGGCTGACATTCGTGAGATTAGTGGAACTACAATTGACTTACATCAGTTCCTCGCCTTCACTCAGTCAAGCCAGGGAACGCTTGTTCGAGATGCTCTGCAAGGTCAGCTGGTCATTTCAGATTTCCAGAGCTTTTCCGAAGAGATCAAAGAAATCTACAGAGCAACTGAGCACAATAAGGGGGGAGCCGTTGCCACCTATATCCCACAGCTTGGTCGAATTAGCCCAGAGCACTTTGCTGCATCAATCTGCACTATCGATGGCCAGCGGCTTTCGATTGGAGATGCGGCGATGCCATTCTGCATTCAGTCAATTTGCAAGCCGATTAACTACTGTATAGGTCTCGAAGAGTTTGGCGCAGAGACAGTTCACAAGCATGTAGGGCGTGAGCCAAGTGGTATTGGTTTTAACAGCCTTTCGTTGAACAGCATGGGGCTGCCGCACAACCCAATGATTAACGCAGGGGCAATCATGATGTGCTCCCTGATTCGGCCAGAAGAGGATATGGCTGATCGCTTTGACGTTGTGATCGATACTTGGCGCAGGATGGGAGGTGGCGGAGCAGTCGGTTTCAACAACGCGGTCTACCTCAGTGAGCGTCAAACTGCCGACAGAAATTTTGCTTTAGGGTACTTCATGCGTGAGAACAAGGCGTTCCCGAAGAACACGCCTCTTGTCGACACGCTCGAATTCTATTTTCAGTGCTGTTCGATCGAGACATCGACCAACGTTATGTCGGTTGTTGCCGCGACGCTTGCAAACGGAGGCATTTGTCCTCTGACGGGAGAACGAGTTCTGGCCAACGATACGGTAAAGAATTGCCTTTCGCTTCTCTCTTCCTGCGGTATGTATGATTTCTCTGGTGAGTTTGCCTTCACTATCGGTTTGCCAGCGAAGTCGGGAGTGGGGGGAGGATTGATGGTGATTGTTCCCAACCTGATGGGATTCGCAATTTGGTCTCCTCCACTGGACAAGCTGGGGAACTCGGTTCGGGGTGTTGAGTTCTGTGCGCGGATGGTTGAGAAATACAACTTTCACGTCTACGATTCACTCGCATCGGGAGCCGTTGAGAAGAAGGATCCTCGCCGACGTCGCGTGGACGGAATGGCGCAGAATGTCATCGCGATCTGCTACGCCGCTGCCGATGGAGATATCAAAGAACTGCAACACCTGCTTGCTCGTGGGTTGGACATTAACGCTGCCGACTACGATGGGCGGACAGCGATTCACCTGGCAGCCTCAGAAGGTCATGCGGAGTTTGTCAGGATACTTATCGAAAAAGGAGCCAATCCTAATCCGCGGGATCGATGGGGCAACACGCCTCTCGACGATGCTCGCCGAGGTCATCACAATGATGTAATTGCAATACTTGAATCGATTCAATAGTATGAAGCCGAATAATAATCTGGAAAATATCTTGCAGCGGAGAGGTGTGGGGTTACTGGGAGGAGGTGTGTTGGCTGTGATCTTTTCGATTGCTGCTTTCGCTCCCATGCCTCACCCCGATGCAACCGGGAGTATTGATACTGGAGCCGTTGCTTGGATGTTGACTGCTTCGGGGCTTGTGTTGTTGATGACTCCGGGACTATCCTATTTCTATGGTGGAATGGTCAACTCACGAAACGTGATCTCCACAATGCTGCAAAGCTTTGTGGCACTGGGTGTGGTCAGTATTCTGTGGTATGTGGTCGGCTTTAGTCTTGCTTTCGGCGATAGTATCGGCGGGATTATTGGCGACCCACGTACGTTTCTCTTTTTCAACAATGTTGGAACTGCTCCTCACCCTCACATCGGGGGAGGTCTTCCACTTCTTCTCTTCGCTGCATTCCAGTTGAAGTTTGCAATTATTACTCCGGCGCTTATTACCGGATCGTTTGCTGAACGAGTTCGCTTCAGGGGATACACCGTATTCATTATCCTGTTTACTCTTCTGGTATACTGTCCGCTGGCTCACGCTACGTGGCATCCCGATGGAATTCTGGCGAAGGCAGGAATCCTTGACTTTGCTGGGGGAACGGTTGTACACGTCTCGGCAGGATTAGCCGCGCTTGCGGGAGCTATGTTTCTCGGGAGGAGACATTCACATACGAAGGGTGAGGCGGCCAGTCCTACAAACATTCCCTACGTCATTCTCGGCACGGGTCTTCTCTGGTTTGGGTGGTTTGGTTTCAATGCCGGTTCAGCACTTGGTGCCAACGGTATTGCAATCACCTCTTTCGTCACCACGAACTTAGCATCTGCTTCGGCAATGATTACATGGATGTTGATTGATGTTGCCAGGGGGCAGAAGCCGACTGCGTTGGGAGCCTGTATTGGTGCCGTTGTCGGACTGGTAGCAATTACGCCGGGGGCAGGATTTGTCGGAATCGGATCGAGCCTGCTGATTGGTGCCGTTGCAGCACTTGCAAGCAACTTTGCAGTCCACTGGAAGACGCAAACAAATATCGACGATACGCTCGATGTCTTTCCATGCCACGGGGTTGGAGGAATGGTGGGAATGATTCTCACGGCTGTGTTCGCAACAACTGGTGGACTTATTACTGGAAGTCCCGATCTTCTAATCCGCCACATCATTGCACTCATTGCTGTGAGCATCATCGTCTTCGTTATCTCATATCTCCTCTTCTACATTTCGGCTTGGATTACGCCACTTCGCGTTACGCTTGAGCACGAATTGATCGGGCTTGATCTCAGTCAACATGGTGAGACAGTAATGGAGGTGGGATCAATAGGAGATACTCGAGGAGGGTTGATAGAGGTTCCTGTCGAGGCTTGATCTTGCAGATTGCATAGAGATGAAAGAAGAGCGTCCCAAATTGCTAACGAATTTGGGACGCTCATTTTGTGCCACTGGTTATGCCGAATATAGTTTCAGGAGTGTAGAGCTGGCAATCGCATTTTGCGATATTCTCACGTAGCTTCAACTATATCGGAGGTCTGTAAAGCAACCTCTGTACCAGGTCGGTTATTATCAATCATCCCCCAAAGAATCACTCTGAATCCTGCCGGTGAAATCAGTTCTGTGGTGCGCATTGTCTGCTCTTCACCCCAGACAGGAAAGAGAGTTTTGCTGAACTCTGCTCCGCGCGAACGAATTATCTCTGTTGCCTCTTCAAGATTATCCAACATTAGCTCCACCGTAATCGAGTGGGAGGGAGGTTGATCTTCAGTTGCTTGTGAAAGGCTCATCCCGAAGGAGTTGTCTATGGAGCGGAACATGAGGGTATCTTCGAAAAATGCGAATGGTCGAAATCCTAAGATGTCGATCCAAAAACCGATTTCAGATTCAAAATCTGAAACAGCTACTCCGATGTTGCCAGTCCAGCACTCTCCCCAAGAGAATGGATAATCAACTGTAGGAGTTGGCTCTGAGTGTGATTCAGCAGAAAAGCTGCGCAGGCGGTTTTTGCCGAGATTTTGGCAAAGTGTGGCAAATGCGTTGTTGGACATGATGTCTCCTTGCGTTAACAGTGAAAAAATGACGCTTGATAATACATGTCCGGTCTTCGGGTCGAATCTACGACATTTCTTCTAAAACACGCTTTTTTGACCGTTTACTTTCTTCTCAACCCCTTTATTCTAACATGAATTCTCTGTAGAAAAATTACAACGCTGTAATTTTCATTCAACCTTTTCGTGTGTAGGCGTGTCCTTGCGGACTTTGATAACGTTGAACTGATTGTGATGCCGGTTTCGGCATCACCGCATTATGAGAGGTGATATTATGCAGACGCTACATTTTGAAGACCGCGACTGGTTCGCACGAGAGTTTGTTCGGGACGAGAATGGTCGAGTAGTCCCACGAGAAGATTACGAGGCGATGCTTGAATTCAAGGAGGTACTCGACCTCCACAACAAAAACCATCAGGTGAGAACAATGCGAGGCGTAATGACCGCCACACTCTTCGGAGGACTTATCTGGGGAATCGCACTGTTGCTAAACGGAATGCTCTGATATGATGAGCAAAACAATGATTAGACTAAGGCTCTTGCCGAAATTTCGGCAAGAGCTTTTTTATAAGTTGGCTGGGATTCGCTTCCTTGGCTATGTATGTTGGAGAATCGTCACGTAGATGTCGTAGAGTGCGTGTGTCACCGCAGCAATGCCGAATCCCCGCGTGAGATAGAGTCCATTCAGGGCTAACCCCATTAAGAATCGAAAGGTAAAGCTTGAGAGAGTGAACGCATCTCCGAGTGAGCCGGTGTAGTGTACCCCACTAAAGATTAACGCGCCAACGACGGCAGCAATCAGATAACGCAGTCGGGTATCTATGTTGACGGAGAGAAGGATCAGGTAGAGTGCTGTGACTAAGAGAAAACGAAAAATAAATTCTTCATAAACTCCAGCACCGAGCGAAAGAACAATTTGCGTTGTGAATGAGGTTGCCGTTGTCGTTGCATCTTGTAGGGGGAGGATAGTGGGGATCATACCGAAGAGACTACCAACAACTAAGGCTACAAAGGAACCAAGTAAGATTGCGTAGAGAGCACTTTCGGCAAACATTAGGCCGAAGTATCGACCAACAAGTTTCAGACCGGCTCGCTTTTCGTAGAGAACGATGCCTACGCCAAGCAAGAGTATCAGCAGCGCAAACCAGATCGTGTCCCCCAACCCGATCAAACTCAGAAATTGTTTGATGAAGACTTCGGCACTAATGCGCACTTGGTTGAATGTGCCACTGTTCACCAGCCGAATCCCGATTTCATACAGAAGGATGATAGGGAGTACGGCCAAGTAGCTGTAGGTTAGTGACGAGGATAGCCGGAAGTACTCATTCCGATAGTTCAGTGCAGAAACAGGATTGAAGAGCCGCTCAATAAAGTTATCGGTTCGTTTCGGCGTCGCGGTCTCTGGAGCCGGTTCTATATTCTTGAAAACGTTCATGTGGTTTTATCGGTCACCGATTCAATACAATGGCATCACTTGGCATCACTTCAAGCAGTCGGTGGTAACTTTTCTGCTGTTCTTGAATATCTTTCACGCGGCTCATATATGTATCATGTTCACTGTGTTAGTCTAATCGGCCACAACAATCGTATGCGCATTACGCATTTGCTTTACACACTTTCAGTCTTTGTTTTACTGGTGTTTTTATGTGGGGGGGGGGATGTAGCGGCTCAGTCCTATACCGTCTATCCATCAACTCTCTACAGTGGCGAAAATGTATTGACTATATACAGTCCACAAGGCATTGAACGGGTGAGCCTTTCCACAACAGCAGGCATTACTACAATCTCCTCGCCGGGCTTTATCCGCGATTGCCCCGATTCAGTACAGGTACGTCTTCAGGTTGTTTCGGTTACGTCGGACGAAGCGGTTACCCTCACCATTTATGAGTGTGACGGGAAATATGGTACCGCCACAATTCAGTCCGAAGATTGGACAATTAAGCACGAATATACCGGTAAAGTGGAGATTGGAGCAGACACCTGTCTTCGCTGTTTTGTTGAGTCTACATCTCCAAGACTTCTCGACTCGATAGTTGTGAGGAATTCTTCTGTACGTGTTGAGATTGGGGAGAAACCATATAGAGATATTTATCGGGTGAGAGGTGGTATTCCGTTCCAGTACAACATCTGCTATCAGCCATCGCGAGAAGAATCGGTAACCGATACGATCTACCTTTACTTCAAAAGAGATATGCCGAACGGCGGAATCGATTCCTACGTGATCGTGAAGCCTTTAACACTCCAAAGTATACTGCCAAGGGTCGATACTTCGAAGGCAATTCCAAAGATTGAATTACCTCCACTGCGCGATCCAACAACCTACCGCAACATTGTTATGCCCACAGCCGAGTCACCACTACAAGGGAAAGTCTTTTACGGCAACTACATGATTGTTGGGAACATTGCCGGATATGGGCTTACTGACCGACTGAGTCTGCTCGGGGGAGGAGTCTTTGTTCCTGACTTTATTAGCAAGCTATACGTTGGAACGATCGGAGCCAAGTTTGAATTTTTGCGAACAGGACTATTGAGTGGAGCAGTTGGGACGCAATATGCAATCTCGTCGTCAGAAGAATCGGACATCAACACGTTTGCACCGTATATAGTGGGGAGCTTAGGCGATCATGAGCATAGAGTTAGTATTGCCGCAGGCTACGGACTGAAGCGTCACGTAACTTCAGTTGAGACTTTCAATCGGAACGCCTTCACTGTAGCACTTGGCGGGTATACTACCTTTAGCCGTGGTTGGAAGTTAGCTGCAGAGTGGTACGGGATTGAAAGTTCAGGAGTATCGCCGTTAGTGGTAACTGCCAGAACATTCACCAACAAGTTTGCATTCGACTTTGGTCTTGGGTTTGATCTTGCCCAAGGTTCCGACATCTTCTTCAAAGATGCTTTTTCAGGGGAAGTGACAAGCCTTGCAATTGCTCCGGTTCTTTCGGCAATGTGGGTGTTCTGATTTCGCTGCGTACAATTGCGGTGAATCATTTCAAAGCATAGCGAGAAAAGTTTCCAAGCGAGTCTCGGCCTCAAGTGAGAGAACTTTCCGGAGTCGTATGTGTTGGCTGTGTGGTAATGGCCACCTGAATAAAATATGCCTCGGCTGAGACGCTGTGGCAAACTATCTCGCAAGGCATACTTTACGTCTCGTCAGCTTCGGAGGGACGTTTGGTTAACGATGAGTGAAAAATTTCTTCCCTGAACTCGGTAAGTCCGGGATGCTTTTCTGTCCGGCAGCTAATAGTGTCGCCAGCGTAGATCAAGTCGAAGTAATCATCTTGGTTGTTTGCGTCTTCTTGCTCGCTGAGATAGACAAATGTTTCCATCCGGTTGTGAACTTGACACTGTTCACGCACGATGAATGGAGCGGTCTTCTCACCTACAAGATCGTTGGAGGTAACAGGACGGAATGACCCATCAGGTTCTGCTACTACGGCAGCAATCTGGAATGCAAAGCGTTCAAGGGGGAGGTACAACTCCTCAAAGGATTCATAGTTGTCTTCTGAATCTTTACCCCCCATTGCCGACATAACAGTTTCAGCATAGTTTTCGGTGGTTTCATATCGGCTCTGCGTTTCCGATTCACTCTTCTCCTCTTCGTCCAGTGCGGCGTTCTGACGATTGATTTCGTTAACCGCGATAACGAGCGATCGAGCAACCCGGAGTGACTTCCGGAGCATCGGATCGGTTGTCAGCAGATCGATTACGGCAACTGCATCTCGAAGATTTTGTGATTCTGCTGAGAGATCCAACTCACGTAGGTCGTTTTTGATTCGGACCGGAGTAGGAGCCCCAATTGTCTCAGGAGAGAAACCGAAGTCTTCTCGCATCGCCTCGGCAAACATTCGGTCGCACGATGTGTGGAAGATGCGTTGCAGTAAGTGGAGGCTCTGGATGTAGCGCTCTTTTAAGTCAGAGAGTGCGAGAATGTCCCGCAACTCCTTTCGTAATCCTTCTGGGAGAGGTCGCCGTAGATGTCGCCGCAAGGTAGCATCCTTTGCCACTTGCTTTACTTTGTCGAAAACACCTAAGACCAACCTGCCTAAAACTAACCCAGCGAAGGGTGTGTATATCGAAAGTTTCCAAGAAGTGTAGCGAAAGAGAGTGATTGGAAGCATAAGCGCAATCGCTAACAGAATTGCCCAACCTCCGTAGATCAAGACAGCCCGTAATCGCGCTTGCCGAATCCGTCTGAAGGCCTCGAAGCCATAGTACATCAGGAAGACAATGAGAGTTCCCCATATCACGTTGATCCACCAAGGGACTTCGTAGACAATGCGCCGTTGCAGAATTGTGTTTAAGATATTGGCGTGAATTGCCACGCCGTGCATGTCGGGAAGGCTATTCTTTTCCGGCTTCAGCGGCGTGTAGAAACGATCAACAATGGATGTCACCTGCCCAGCCCGAAGGTCGGCATAACCGACCAGCACTCCTTTCCCACGTAATGTGCTAAGGTAGAATTCACGCACAGATTCATCTTCGCTGAAGAGTGATTGGAAGACTGCTTCGAGCGGAAATGTGGGGAAGATTTGGACAGCCTTTTCTTCGGTGGCCTCTTTGTGTTCTCCAATTCCTCCGGCATAGTCAATAACAAACTGCTCCGCTCCCGACTCTTCAAGGAATTCTACAGCACTCTCGTCAATCTTGCGCGCAGCCTTAATTGCAAGTGATTCGTACCGTTGGCCGCTGTCGGTTGTCCACTCCTTACGGAAGTTCCGAATTACTCGGTCTTCCTCAGGATTTAGGTTGATAGAACCGAGTTGATTCTCGTTCAAGCCGAAGCGGGGGGGAGGGAGTCGAAAGCGGTTGAGAGAGTCTTCTCGGAAAATTCCGAAGATCAGATCGTCGGGGTGGTCGCCAATCAACGTGGAGAGCATTTCGTCCCCTTCAGGGTAATCAGGTCGTTCATCCTCAATCAGATAATCGACAGCAACAACCCGAGGAGAGCATTCAAAGAGAGCGAGGAGATATTGGCTTAACAGACTTCGATCCACCCGTTGTTCTTGATCGAGGATTTCAGGGCCGTAGGTTAAGACGACAATGTTCGTGTCGATAGGAAGCTCGCCCCGCGTTGTCACTACGAAGTCAGAGAAGGAATCGTCGTTGACAGTCGACTCTACAACTTCAAGTTCAGGGAGATCGCCAATGAAGAGTGTTAGCAAGGCCATTACGAGAGCAGAGAAGAGAAGCTCTACAACTCTTTGGGATGGAAGTCTACGGCGGAACCCTGTGATGGTTAGACGCTTCACTTCAAGTAGCCTTCCACCTTAATATCCTCACCAACAAGCTCGGTGCTGTGAATGTTCAGAACAGTAGCTTGGTCAAGTCGGTCAACGGCAAGCCGCTGAAACGATTTAATGCCGTGGCCAAGAAGTTTTGGTGCGATGAAGAGAATCAACTTGTCGGCTAAGTTTTCTGCAATCATCGTATCAATCACCGCAGCCCCCCCCTCAACAAGTACCGAAGTCAAATTCATACTACCAAGTCTATCAATCACCAAGTCGAGCCGAAGGTTAACGGGATTTCCCTCGACGGGAATTGTCTCCACGCCAATCCCAGCATCGCGCAGCTCGTATGCTCGGGGAGCCTCACTCATATCTTCACCGATAAAGACCGTTGTGTTCTCCTTGTGCTCGTCGGTGAATAGCTTCAGGTTGTTTGGTAGCTCTAACGATCTATCCAACACAATGCGCCGTGGGTTCCGTCCAGCAAGTCCGTAGCGAACAGTGAGGGAGGGATCATCTTGCAACGCTGTTCTAGTGCCAACAAGAATTCCATCGGAAGCACCACGAAGAGTGTGGACGTATTGCCGTGCCATCTCACCTGTTATCCACTGCGACTCTCCATCTGGTAGGGCAATATATCCATCGAGAGATTGCGCAACTTTAATTGTGATAAAGGGCTTTCCAGTTTTGATGAAGTGAATCCAGGCCTCGTTCAGCTTGCGTGCTTCGTTCTCGAGAACACCCACAACCACTTCAAGTCCAGCTTCTCTCAGCCGTCTATTCCCACGTCCGTTGACTAAAGGGTTTGGATCACGCATTGCAGTAACCACCCTTCCAATTCCGGATTCAACAATAAGGTCGGCGCAGGGTGGAGTCTTTCCGTGATGGCTACAGGGTTCAAGTGAGACGTAGAGTGTCCCCTTACTCAAATCTTTGCCAGCAACCTGACTCAGAGCTTCCACTTCGGCATGTGGTTCCCCAAACTTCCGATGATACCCTTCCGCTATGATTGCACCGTTCTCATCGGTTATCACAGCCCCAACCATTGGGTTTGGGCTAACATTTCCGATACCTCGCGACGCAAGCTCCAGAGCACGGCGCATCATTACTCGATCATATTCAAGCTGGCTAATATCTTCACTCATATAGTATTGTTCCAATCGACTATCGATTCCATAGAAATTCTTTCCGAACAGTGTAGGGAGTTGGTTTCGCAGGAATTGTTGCCACAACAGTGTACGTACCATTCTTTGCGTCGCCAGCTCTGGTCTTCCCATTCCAGAACACCTTGTAGGTGGTTGTCTCGCCAACCTTGCTCGGCTCAACGGCACTGATAACTTGCGCAAACATCTGTCCGTCGGAAGAAGACCAGACTAAGATTGGCCCATCGTAAATATCAATTCTGTGCGTTTCACTGGTTGAGAGCTGTTCGGTTACTAAAGGTTCGCTTACACGTTTAGCTGTAAGAGTAAACTCCATCCCATCACTTTTCCTTTCGGTAGTCAAGTTGAGAACAACGGGATCAACCTCAGCCATTTCTGGCAATGTTGCCACAACTTCCTTTAGCCAGAGGCCTGACTCAGTTCGTATTAGTGTAACAAGACGGAATTTTTTTGAGGAGAAATCAGAGGGATTCCAAGTAGTTCCAGCAGAGGCCATCAATGACGTTGCCCTCCCCCCAAGTCCACTTCTTGTGATGTCATCTGTGTAAAGAGAATCCTTCATTTCACCATCGAGATTAAAGATGATGAAGGTGAAGGATTTGAGTTCGGATATTGTTCCCAAACGGGAGGATCGCTCACGCTCTCCAATACCGATCAGTACGCCAAGATAGATGCTTCCGTCATCGTTCGGCTGCACAGCGATTTCTGGATGGAGGGCTGCGATATTTGTATCGAGATCGTAAGGAGTTAAGCCTATCCGTTTCAAGTACGAGTTCCCAGCAGTCGTATCTTTCGATCCTCCACAGGCGAAGAGACTAAGTGAAAGAAGGATTGCCGCTATAAGCGGAAGTGCTGAAAATTTTATTCTGTTCATGGTTGGTTGCAGAGAGTCAAATAGAAATTCCACTGCCTATTGGTAATCAGTGGTGGAATGCCACACAGCGAGCATCGCCTACTCAATCCCAGCTATATGTTTCAATTTAGTGAGCAAATTGAAGCCATCCATTGTGATCAAGTAGACGTGCTGTACTTGGCTTTTACCTTGAGTATTACGGAAGTAGCGTTCTTCAATGGCAAGGTATCCGTGCATGTGTAGTTTAACGTGAGCCTGCCGACGTTCACGATAGTTGAAGTGTACGCCCCAATTGCCTCCTCGTTCATCGGAGTCTCTGGTAAAGACCTCTGCGTTGTATAACACATCAAAGGTTAAGACAACGCCGAGAGGTTGCAATGCAGAGGGGAGTAAGTCAACT
>JBFWSB010000063.1:0-15439 GCA_050248595.1 Kapaibacterium sp. (SeqCode) | reverse complement strand
AAGCCTTTCTCCATTCCTCGCTTCATACCTTCTCTTTCAAAGATAGAGACGAAGGGGCGGCGAATGTTTTCTTCGTATGTCTGCATAGCTTTATAGTATTGGTGATTAAGATCTTCTGGCAACATCATCAGCCAGTCAATGAATCGGAACAGGTACTTGATTTCACTTTGCTGATAGCCAAGATCGTACAGATCTTGCGTGACGGCGATTTTCCAGCGCAAACGTCCCGGCCAATCATTTTTGGTCTCCAGCATCCGAAGGTGGGCAACAGTAACTGCGCTGAAGATATTCCCCGAAACTTCCAGGTTGGTCAACTGCTGAGACCAGTCAAGCAATTTTGCTGTGGGGAACTTCAGCAATACTTGACTTCCCCACAAGTTGTACTCGAAGCGATCAGGTCGCCACCCTTCCGAATCATCAGCTAACAAAGCAAAACTGGCTACTCGCCGACGGTACTTGTCGTAAATGCGGTTGTTGTAGACGTACATCCGCTCGGCAAATTCTCTGTCTCGTCCAGTCTGTATTTCCACGTGAACCAACACCCACTCTTCTACCCCATCTCTCTGCCAAACTCGAACAAGTTTGTCAACATATCGTCGCCCGACCTCGGCATCGTGAGCGATTTGGCGTAATTCACTATCTAAAAACTCATAGCCCCGCCCCCAAGCAATTTCATCTGCTGCCTGTGGGAAGTAGAAGGTGATAAACTCACGGAAAAAGGTTTCAAGAATATCCTTCCACGGACTGTCATAGTCGGGTAGTTGATCGGGTGCATTCATAATGTGGGTGTTGTGGTGACTACGAATCAAAAAAGCAAGTAGACGCCCTTCAACAGGAGTTACGTTGAAGGGCGTTCACTATGCTATGCATACTCTTCGATTGGTGGACAAGCACAGATAAGATTTCTGTCTCCAGCTGCATTGTTCACTCGACCGACGTAAGGCCAGAACTTATGCTCTTTCGTCCACTCCGACGGATAGGCTCCCTTCTCACGATCGTAGGAATGCGTCCACTCTCCCGCGATAACTACAGCCGCAGTATGTGGAGCATTCTTCAGGACGTTGTCGCTCTTATCTGCCAGGCCAACTTCCACTTCCTGAATTTCAGTACGGATCGAAATCATCGCATCGCAGAACCGGTCAAGTTCATCTTTCGACTCACTCTCAGTCGGTTCCACCATCAACGTTCCAGCAACTGGGAAGCTGACAGTGGGAGCATGGTAACCGTAGTCAATAAGGCGCTTCGCAACATCTTCGACCTCAACTCCAGAAGATATTTTCAGCGGGCGAAGATCGAGGATACACTCATGCGCTATCGTTCCGTTCTTTCCCTTGTAAAGCACTGGATAGTGCTCCTCAAGTCGGCGCGCCATGTAGTTCGCGTTTAGGATTGCCACCTTCGTCGCTTCTGTCAATCCCTTGCCTCCCATCAATTTGATGTAAGCCCACGAGATCAGCAAAATGCTTGCACTCCCCCACGGAGCAGCAGCAATTGGTCCAATTCCACGCTCACCACCAACACCTTGAACAAGTGGATGCGACGGGAGGAACAGAGCTAAATGCTCTGCAACACCAATCGGCCCCATTCCAGGACCTCCCCCTCCGTGTGGAATGCAGAAAGTTTTGTGCAGGTTCAGGTGGCAGACATCTGCACCGAAGTCACCGGGACGGCAGAGACCAACTTGAGCATTCATATTTGCTCCATCCATGTAGACCTGACCACCATGTGAGTGAATGATCTGGCACACTTCACGAATCGACTCCTCGAAAACACCGTGAGTGCTCGGATAGGTAACCATCAACGCCGCAAGATTTGCACTGTGCTGATCGGCCTTCGCACGCAAATCGTTCATGTCGATGTTGCCGTCGGTATCCGTGCCGACAACGACAACTTTCATCCCGGCCATTACAGCACTTGCCGGGTTGGTCCCATGTGCGGAGTTAGGAATCAGGCAGACGTTCCGGTGAGTTTCGCCTCGACTGTGGTGGTAGGCACGAATCACGAGAAGACCAGAATACTCCCCTTGCGAGCCAGCATTTGGCTGTAGCGAGATTCGTGCAAACCCAGTAATCTCCTCAAGATCACGTTCAAGAGTCTCGAAGATATACTGATATCCCTTCGTCTGATCCAACGGAGCAAATGGGTGTACGCGACCAAACTCAGCCCACGTTACCGGGATCATCTCCGTTGTAGCATTCAGCTTCATTGTGCAGGAACCGAGCGAGATCATCGAGTGCGTCAGCGACAAATCACGCGACTCGAGCTTTCGCATGTAGCGGAGCATCTCAGTCTCAGAATGGTGCGTGTTGAATACCGGGTGTGTCAGGTAATCCGAAGTCCGGTTGTGCGGAGCCGGATAACTGAACTCCTCTTCTGCTACCACATCTTCAAGACTTACTTCACTATCGTTGACGCCAGCACTAAATATCTTCAGCAACGCTTGTAGTTCCGACACACGAGTAGCTTCATCAAGCGAGAGACCTATTGTTGTGCTATCAATCTGCCGAAGGTTGATATGTGCTTCACGAGCTGATTCGAGAATTGCCTCGGTCTTCTCACCTGTCTCAACGCGCAACGTATCGAAGTAAAGATCGTGGACAATTGTGTGGCCGATCTTCTGCAATCCGTTGGCAAGGGTACGGGTAAGTCGGTTAACGCGACGTGCAATGTTGCGAATTCCGTCAGCTCCGTGATAGACTCCATACATCCCAGCAATTACTGCGAGAAGAACTTGGGCTGTGCAGATATTACTGGTTGCCTTCTCACGCCGGATATGCTGCTCCCGAGTCTGCAACGCCATCCGCAGGGCAGGATTACCTTGCGCATCTATCGAGAGACCGATAATCCGTCCCGGAATCTTCCTCTTGAATTCATCCCGACAGGAGAAGTATGCAGCGTGCGGGCCACCGTAGCCGAGAGGGACACCAAAACGTTGTGTGTTCCCAACTGCAATATCAGCTCCGAACTCTCCGGGTGGAGTCAGGAGTGTTAGAGATAGAAGATCGGCTGCAACGGTAACGAGAGCACCATGCTCGTGGGCACGCTCAATAAACGGGCGATAGTCGTAGATCGCACCATCTTCAGCCGGATACTGGAGAAGTGCTCCGAAAATTGGTGTAGAAAAATCGAATGACCTGTGATCTCCAACAATCACTTCGATGTTCAACGCTTCAGCCCGCGTCTTCACCACTTCAATTGTTTGAGTAAAGCACGCTTCCGAAACGAAGAAGGCCCCGCTGTCATCTTTTGCTTCGGCATAGCTCATGTGCATTGCCTCTGCTGCTGCGGTTCCTTCATCCAGCAGAGATGCGTTGGCAATCGGCAGACCGGTCAGGTCAATTACCATCGTCTGAAAATTCAACAACGCCTCAAGCCTCCCCTGCGAGATTTCCGCCTGGTAGGGTGTGTACTGTGTATACCAACCCGGATTTTCCAGAACGTTTCGGAGAATTACAGGAGGTGTGATGCAGTCGTAGTACCCCATGCCTATAAATGACCGGGCAGAAGTATTAAGCGAAGCAATCCGGCGTAGTTCGCCGAGAAGCTCGTACTCGCTCATTCCCTCAGGAATATCTAAGGGACGATCGAGTCGGATGCCAGCCGGTACAGTCGCCTCAATCATCTCGTCAATCGAGCCGTAGCCGAGATAACCGAGCATTGCACGGACCTCTTCGTCGTTCGGTCCGATATGTCGCGGAACAAAATTGTCCGTCGTCTTGATCTCCAGTTCGCGCAGCGTTCCCGCCATGTGTGGTCGTAGTTTCGGATAGTTGATATTGATGTGAATTCAGATGTGCAAAATTACTCGACTTCCTCAGACTGAGTCGTCATAGTGCGTTACTCTGATTCAGAGTAACGGCGGTTATATCTATCAGAAATCTGCTCTGTAAGTGGAGCCTCTTGTCCCCCAAAAGCAGCCTCTGGATCACCCTCTCAACCGGGTTGTATCTATCAGGTTGAGATACTCTACTTTTTCAAGTAATTCCTCTCGCGATTCTACATGTTCTGGATCGGGAAGACAGACATCGACCGGACAAACGGCGGCACACTGTGGCTCGTCGTGAAAGCCGACGCACTCCGTACATTTATCTGGAACGATATAGTAATAGTCTTCCGAAACGAAGTCCTTGGCTCCACTTGGAGCCTCCTCTTCTGATCCATATGTCATCCCGGCAAGCGACCAGAGCGTCCCTCCTTCGTAGATCGCATTATTTGGGCACTCCGGTTCACACGCACCGCAGTTAATACATTCTTCTGTGATTCTGATAGCCATTGTTGTATTGTACCAATCAAAAGTGGATATATGGCTTTCTTCTCTCTCTCAACCCCTCTTCGCTCCATTCCAACATAAGGAAAGGACTGGCCGAACTAAAATCCAGCCAATCCTTTCGAATCGTTCCTATGATCTCCGGGAAAATCGGCTCAATGTCAACTCCCGGAATTTTCTACCGCATTAAGACTGCTGGCTTAATATCGCGGTCTCCATTTGGACCGGTCAACACAAATGTGTAGAGACCGCTCGGCAACGTTTTCGCTTCGAAGGTTATCGTGTTCGATCCAAGCTCCATCCTGCTGTTGAATGGGGTAGCAATTAGGCGGCCATCTACATCAAAAAGATCGAGGCGAACTTGCCCAGATGATGCCAACTCAACAGTAATCTCAGCAACTGACGAGAAAGGATTTGGAGAGATCTGCGCAAATGAGATACTCGACTTAACCTGGCGCAAGGCTCCACTGCTAACACTACTTGTCAGTGCAGTCTCCAGAATATAAAATTCACCATCAGTACCGGTAATATAGTAGAATCCAACATCGGTGCTTCCCGAATTTGGGTAGAAGACAAGACCATACATGTCAATTGTCTTGTTGTCTTCTACAACAAGAGGAACTTCATCACGCACAGAGAGTTGTTGAACAAAGTTGAGATGTTGCAAGGCATCTGGCAACGTTGTTCCCGGCTGGGCATTCTCTACTCCCTGCGCCAAGGTCGAGCCATTCCAAGCGAGGCCAACACGACGATCCCCCGTTCCATTTTGAAGAGGGTCTGTTGAACTGATTACCTGCCCACTGTTACTCGGATCAATCACATAGGCGCGACCACTAACTCCGGGCGATACTACGGTTACACCACTTGGCGTTACAGTTACGCCACTCATTGTGCTTTCAGGAAGAGGGATTTCAATCAGATTTGTTCCATCTGGGTCAATCTGGTAGAGCTTTGCTCCACTGAAGTCGGTAAGGTCGGCAGTCAGAATAAAGAAACGATCGTTCCCATTCTCCTCATCGTAGGCCATATCGACAATTGTTCCGGGAATATTTGACCGGGAGAACTTATCACCAGTAGGAATCAAGGAGGGCAACCGCAGTGCCAGAATATCTTCCGACTCTTTGTTTACAGCCCACAGATCACGATCACGAATTGCAATTGCTCCGGCAAGGAATCCCCGCTTACCGCGTGAATCGATATTCGGGGCAGGAGTAAGGGAGAAAGCATCGGAGTCGACATACTTAACCCCATCCAACGTTTCAATCCTGATAATAGCGTTAGTTGTGCGAATGAAGGGGACGAGATGTTCGTACGTTGAGCCTGTGTTTAGAACAGCCAGGGTGTCGAATGTCCGCCCGCCGTCATAGCTGATAAGGACACGAACCGGACCTTCAAATCCGACCCACGCAATGTCAATCGTATCGTCCGACTGGAAGATTTGTCCTCCGTTCGGCTGAATGATTGCTGGTGGAGGCTGTGGATTATCGATACTGATCTCGAACATCGAGCGGCCGTGTGTTGCCGCAACAAGGGTACGTTTGGAGCGGTGAATCTCCATATCAGAAATTGGAACGAAGGGGAGACCATTGTTGAAGGGGAGCCAAAACTGTCCGCCGTCGAGTGAGATAAAAACGCCGACATCGTTACCGACGAAAAGTATGTTGTTATTCTCCGGATCAACTGCAAATGCAGTTGTTGGAATATCTGGCAAATTGGAAGTGATATTCGTAAAAGTCTTTCCGTTATCGTCCGAACGAAAGACGTGACCACTACCGAAGCCGGAGGCAACAACGTAGACACGATTGGCCTCTACCGGATCGAACAGAATTTCTGAGATATATCTTCCCGGAATACCTGAAGCACTTCCCCACTCAAAACCTCCGTCGGTTGAATACCGTACTTCGCCACTTGATGTGCCGATCACTATATCAAGGTTGTCAAACCAAGAGAGACCAATCGCCGATATTTTTGAAGAGCTTCCGGGGTCGAGCTTACTCCAACTTCCACCAAAATCGAGAGAACGCCAGAGATCTGTTCTCGCTGTGTAGAGCGATCGCTTATCGACCGGACTCATTGCAATAGGTGTTGACCATGCCCCTGGATCGTAGTCAGAACTACTACTACGGTCGAGATCAGATGTAAGATAGAATGAGCTTGGACTGGCAGGATCACTCAGATCAATCAAGGAGAGTCGTCCATACTGCGACTCTGCATAGACGATATTTGGCTCCTGTTCATCGGCAATCGTATGAAATCCATCCCCTCCCAATATGCTGACCCAGTTGTCTGCCCACTTACCAGACTCAAGAGCAACCATCGAGCCATTGTCTTGTGCTCCACCAAACGCACGGTAGGGGCGGGTTTGATCGAGTCCCATTTCATAGAACTGGGTAATAGGAAGCGAAAGACTAATCCGCGTCCAGTTTAAGCCGGTATTTGTGGAACGATAGACTCCCCCATCGTTGCCGAGGTAGACAATATTTGGATCGTTGAGATCAAAGGCAAACGTGTGCTGATCAGGATGCACATTGCCGTTGGTATATGACCTCGTTGTGTTTGTCCACGTGTCACCACCATCAGAAGTCCGAAAGACATCAATCCCTGCCACAAGAACAATGTCGGGATTCGTTGGATGAACTATAATATTCTGGTTGTAGTGCCCCTGCGTAGCGAAAAAATTCCCCCCAAAGTCTTTCTTCAGTGTCCAGGTCACTCCTCCATCGACCGACTTAAAGACTAAACTACTATCTCTGCCACTGTTAGCACTCTCATTTCGCTGAGATACCATTGCGTATGCTATCATTGGATTTGAGGCCGACTGAGCAACACACGATCTGGTAACTCGGGATGCAACAATTCCATCCGCGATTGAAAAAGTGGGGGATAGAGCAGTGGCATTTTTTGTGTAGACGATGCGTGGTGAATTAGATAGCGAAATCACCTCAGCAAGGAGCACTTCATCTTCATTTAACGAGTTTACTGCTATGCTGAAGAAGGTTCCATCACGCAATTTCTTCCAGTTAGCACCAGCATCATAAGAGATATAGAATCCCCCTCCACCCTGTGCACTCGTCGCGTAAACGATATTGGAATTATCCTTGCGAACGTGAATATCAGATATCGTCCCAAGCTGAGAAAGGCCCGAGTTAAACCAGGTTGCTCCCCCATCGGTTGACTTGAACATCCCATCGCCAAAATAGGAGGGCGTTCCATTGAATTGGCTTCCATGGGAGTTGATGACTTCGCCAGTCCCCACGTAGATCACATCAGGATTGTTTGGATCAATCTCGATTGCCCCAATTGCAAGTGCAGATTGTCCATCAAACGTTGTTGTCCACTGGTTAAAATTCCCTGTGTTCTGCCAAACACCACCAGCGGCAGCCCCAATAAATAATGTTCCAGGTTTGGTTGGATGAAGAGCAATCGCCCGCACTCGTCCTGCAATATTACGGGGGCCGATATTCTCCCACCGAGCAGGATCCGCCTGAACCGAAGCCCCTTTTCCATTCGCCGTTGACTGTGCAAGACGTTCGGAGAAGGCCACGGTCTCACGAATTGCTTTTGTCCGCATCTCTGTAGGAATAGTCGAATAGGGGAACCGCCGTTGAAACATAAACCACTCATAACGCCCTGAAGGATCCTCCCCCTCAATCTCTCCCTCAGCCTCTTCTAACGATTCTTTTAATTGCGATTCATACCGCTCCAATTCTTCTTGGGGTCGTGGGCGAAGATCACCCTCTACTGTCTGCGCAAACAGAGAAGGAAAAGAGCTGAACAGCATCAGTAGAAGGGAAAGCGGAGCAATACGAATAGACAGTTTGAACGGGAACGGCATGACGATAAGTTGATTATATATGATAGACAGCTTCGACGCGCAAAAACTCGACATCTTGAGAAGGGTAGACTATTCGTCGCAGTCGGTAAAAACCGCGCGTTCCTTTGACGATTATCAAATCTCTGATATTACCTTCGGCGATAAACTCAATAGAAACAGTATGAATCCTGCACGAACTCTTTGTTTCCTCTTTTGCCTTGGGCTTCTCGGCTCCTCGTGTACACAAAGTGATCACAAGAATAAGAAAGAACTGCTGAATACCAGAGATGATAGCACAGAATCTGCTTTCTTACGAATTATCGACGCATATGGTGATACTCTCCAGTTAGACAATCCCCCAGAACGCATTATTTCACTGGCTCCGAACATCACTGAAATCATCTATTTTCTCCACGCAGAAAACAGACTGATTGCTCGGACAGATTACTGTGATTATCCCGAGGCAGCCAAGAATCTCCCTTCAATTGGGACACTCGGCTCCTACAACTACGAACAGATCATCGCCCTGAAACCAGATTTGATCTTGATGATGACGTTCGACGGATCGTCAAAGGGAGAGTATGACCGTCTGAAATCTTTGGGGTTACATCCCTTTGCTATCCCAGAGGGTGACATCGATCAAGTTCTTGACGGTATCGACACGGTCAGTTTAGTACTGGGGATCGACATTGCGAGAACCAGAACTGACAGTCTGCGAAGAATTGTCCGTTCCATTCAGAATCGTGCAGCATCTCTCCCCCCTGTCTCCACATTCGTTGTAGTCGACAAATCACCGCTGATGACAACCTCAGGAGGATTTATAGGGAGTGTGATAGAAGCTGCCGGTGGCAAGAATATAGCAGCAGGAGATCCAGTTCCTTACCCTACCTACAGTCGCGAAGTACTAATGCGGCAGGACCCCGAGGTGATTTTGATCCCCTCAACCTCAGATAGCGCTATTGATGAACTCCTAAAACTGTACCCTGAGTGGAGTGCTCTGCAAGCAGTTCGGAACAACCGCGTTCGAACAATCCACCACAACCTCATCTCGCGCCCAGGCCCAAGAATTGTGGAAGGATTAGAGCGCGTGTTTGAGTTGTTGCATTAAAGTTTCCTCATAGAAAAAACTGCCCAACCCCTTCACTATATCAGCAGTCCCCCCTGCATAGTGAGAACATTCTGCTATTGATGTGTCTCTGAGCAAATACTTCGATAGCCTTATCGGTGGGAATGAAGTGAATCCGTGATACTTGGTACGTTATTCTTCTTTCTTGAGGAGAACCAGTCTGGGTCTTTCTTCATGAGATAGAATCAGCAGACCAACAGCATCGTTGGAGTGTCACAAAACGTTGATACTTTGAATAAGACCCACCCTGCGTCGATATGCTTCTTACACTTTCTTTAACATCATTAGGTAATTAGGACACTGATTGCAAGTGGCAGCAAGAACATTGAATACAACACCCCAAGAACAGGGGCTTATCAATGAGATCAGAGAAGGAGACCAGCGAGCATTCAAAATCCTCTTTGATCGATATCGAGTGCCAATCTATAGATATTGCGAAATGATGTTAGGTGATCGTGTTGTTGCCGAGGATGTATACCAGGAAACATTTGTCGCGTTCTATTCTGCATGTCAGCGAGGGGAGCAATTTCACAGCATTCACGGTTATCTACTGACAGTTGCCCGCAATCAATGCCTGAACCTCTTGCGAAACAAGAAGAAAACTGTTCCTATTGAAGATGCTCACGAACTACAGTATGAAGACAATCATCATTTGAATGACATCAAACCGATATTGTATGGGGCTTTGCAGAAATTACCAGCTCAATATCGTGAAGCGTTTCTGCTCTTCGAGATAGAAGGGTACAGTTATAGTGAGATTGCAGAGTACTGTGATATTGGAATTAACACTGTTCGAAATCGAATCTTTCGAGCGAAGAAATCTTTGAGAAATATTCTGGGCTCCGACATGCGAGAGAATATTTAAGTACGTGACTGAGAGAACATAGAGCCAGACCGGCTTTGAGGAGTGAAACTTGGATAGTATAATGGATATACAATCGCAAATTATTGCCCTACTACAGGGTGAAGTGTCAGAAGGGAATCGACTGAAGGACTTGCTCCAGACGATGGCTGACTCCCCTGAGCAGCAACGGATCTTGCTGGATCAGATCCACATGTCCCGCCATTTTGCTCAGGCTGGACAATCCATTACTCCATCACTACAGGCTGATCAGAAAGTATTGGAACGAGTTTCTTCCTTGCGAAGGATGAAGAATCCAGCAACGCAGACATCTTCTTTTTATCCATCCCGAACTCTGTTCCTTGGGGGATTAAGTCTGCTTTTGCTAATAGGTATAGCAACTGGCTACATGTTCGGAATTCATCGACAAAGACCACATATAAATCTTGTAGATCTCTCGCCAAATGGCACAAAGAGTGTTGGCTTGATCTCCGACAAACCAGATACATCCACTACTACGGCAATTACTGCAAATCCTCCTACAATTATACAGAAAGAGCCAGTCTTGTTAGAGTCCGATCTCTCGACAACCAGAGACCATGCCAGCAAACCTTCAAGCCTCCACCAAGCACTGAACGAGCAGCAATCTCGCTCTGGTTTGCTTCAGTTTGATGGACAAGATGATTTGATAATGGTTCCAGAGTTTACTGGCTTCAACGATTCTTCTGCAAACTTCACCATTGAAGCATTCATCCGACCAGAAGATGTTAAGCAGACAAGCTGGTTTGCCACGTATACAGCACCAGATGAGAAGGGAAATATCCTTTTCGGAATTGACGGAGGAAAAGTTCGCCTAATCACCTATGATTTATATAACGTAGCCACTGATATTGTCAGCGATCAGGCTATAGCCCCAGGTGTATGGTATCACATTGCCGGCGTTCAAGATGCTGAATCAGGAAAGTTAAGATTATACATTAACGGCCTTCTCGCTGGAGAAGTCAACACGATTCCTGTTCGCCAAGTTGCTGCTGGAGAATTTCTAATAGGAGCACGAGACTGGTTTAGTACAGGTCGGAAAACAGAATTCTTCAAAGGGGAGATTCGAGATGTAAAGATATGGGAGCGTCAGCTAAGCCAGGGTGAAGTCTTTTCGAGTATGACCTCAGATATACCTCAAACATCTGACCTAATTGCGTATTGGCCGATCAATGAAGGAAAAGGAAACGTTGTGCAAGATCGTATAGGGCGGCATAATGGTACAATGGTAGGCCCCCCCCAGTGGAAGCCAAGGCTTCAATAGAATGTTTCTTCGGTTTTGTCTCTTACGTTAATGAGCACTTGGCTATACATGTGTAGTGACAAGAACGGTTGGGTTTCTGACTCAGCATTGTATCTGGCAAAAGAGAATTGAATGTTAATTCCCATCACGAATACTCCAATAGCTGTCTGAAGCGTCGAGGCCAGTGACTTCGAACTGCCAAAGGGTTGCAGTGCTATCCCAGTGAGAAAGTGCAATCATCTTACCATCTGGACTGAATTTTCCGACAACATTGCTTCCATACCCCGGACATAAATCGTAGATGATTTCACGAGAAGCAAGATCAATAATTTTCACCGTACTGTCATAACCGACCGTGAGCAACCACTCTCCGTCTGGACTAGCACTGACGTAGGAAACGCGCTCGCCTTCATGCCCACGAATCGAATCGATGAGTTCTTCGGTAGAGACTCTCCAAAACTTTATCCAACCATCAAAGCCTCCAGTTACAAGCAGATCAACTTTAGGAACATAACAGACACTGTTAATGGGTTTCACTTTCCTAACTTCATCTCTTTCTATAGATGGTCCTAACAAGTCCAAAGAATCCAATATCCGACGATCAAAGTGGTGAAACACATGATAGATTTCACCAGACTTAGAGTCTGAAATCGCTGCAGAACCATCTGCACTACTGGATATAAATAGACTTCCATCCTTACTATACGAAAGATCACGGACAGCCTCAGGATGAAGATGCAGCTCGCCAATAACAGTGCCAGACTGCAAATCTATGAGAACCAGAGCACCCTTATTATTACTGACCGCAACCACAGTTCCATCAGGTGAATATGCAGCAGTCCAGACAAAATCATTCTGTTGAAATTCGTACTTAGTGATCCCCGTTAAAACATCAACGATTCGAACTTTTCTATCAATTGAAGTAGTTACTAAAAGATCCCCTGTAGGATTGAATCTTGCCAAAAGAACTGAGCCATTATAACCAGTAATGGTGCGAAGGTTTTTTCCCGTCATCACATCCCATATCCTTGCTTTCTCATCCCAACCAGTAGTTGCAATCATCTTTCCATCGGAGCTAAAACTAACATACGTTACTGCCCCAGTATCAACTTGCAAAGTGTGGAGAAGTTGAAGACTAACAAGGTCACTCGATTCGCAACGTGCCTGAATTGCACACGATTGACTTGAGATTGGAGGAGCTAACCAAGTAAAAGAAGTGCCTTGTATTCTGTCAGCGATAGTCTGCCACGACCTTCCTCTGTCAGAAGTAAATCGCAAAGTTATCGTAGCAGTGTCTGGCAAACCAGACCATACAATCTTAATAGGCTCTCCCGACTCAAACTCCTCTCCTCCATTTGGTTGAAGAATCCTCAGTTGACTCATTAATGATGTCGGAGTAAGTCCAATAAGGATAGTTCCTGCAAGAATAATACGGTACCACATAATGAATCCGCGTCAAAGATTGAATAGGCAAGACTTCATTTCATTACGCATAGAGATATAGATATAAACTACATAAAAATGAGTTCTGGGTTGATGATCTTACCCAACCAAATTCTTCACACCATTCAAAACCTCATCGAGCTTCGATAGGTCTTTTCCTCCGGCTGTTGCCATGTGGGGTCTGCCACCACCGCCGCCGCCAAGTTGTTTGGCTGCTGCCCCCACAATTGTTCCGGCTGGATAGCCCTTGGTAAATTCATCGGTAACGACGCATACTAACATTGCCTTTCCATCGATCTCGGCTCCGAGGAGGCCAACACCTCCACCCAAGCCAGCCAAGCCCTCGCGAAGTTTGTCGCCAAGGTTTTTCAGACTATCCATGTCGGCTGCATCAACACGACCGGAGACGATTTGCATTCCATTCTGTTCGATTGCATTGGCCAAAATTGCATCGAGTCCACCAGCAGCCTCTTCTTGACGCATCTTCGATAGCTCTTTCTCCAGCATCTTCTTCTCTTCGAGCAACTCCTCAACGCGATGGTAGAGGTCTCTATCAGTCACGTTCAGCAGTCGGGAGAGTCGATCTATCTCCACATATCGTTGTTGCAGCAAGTCATCAGCAGTTGTACCCGTAACGGCGTGAAGTCGACGGACGCCAGATTGAATGCTCTCTTCGGATGTCAACTTCAACAGACCAATCTCTGCACTGTTCACCACGTGTGTGCCACCACAGAACTCTCGCGAGAAATCAGGGTCAATCGTTACGACACGAACGAGCGAACCATACTTGTCACCGAAGAACATCTTGACGTTCGGAAGTTTACGAGCTTCGTCGAACGCCATCTCTTCGGTCTCAACTCGAATAGCTTCCCGAACTTTTTCGTTCACCATCTGCTCAATATCCCGCAGTTCAGCTTCACCTACTTTACTGAAGTGATTGAAGTCGAAGCGGAGATGATCTGGGGCAACAAGGGAGCCGGCCTGCTGCACATGTTCGCCCAACACTCGACGCAAGGCCTCGTGCAGAATATGTGTGGCTGAGTGATTCCGCTCGATTGCAGCGCGACGCACATGGTCAATCTCTGCACGTACACTCTCCCCTTTTTGAATATCCGTAGCTCCATCCTCCATCAAGTGAACGAATGCATCACCGATCTTTCGGACGTCGCTCACGCGATAACGCTCTCCACTCACAACGATCTCTCCAGTATCGGCAAGCTGTCCCCCCATCTCGGCGTAGAATGGTGTGCGATCCAACACAACACCCCCCTCAACCACCTCTACAACGGAAGCATCTCCTTCCTCTTCGGTGTAGCCAATAAATTCAGTCTTGCCTTCAATCTGTAGTTCGGAGACCTCCTGCGATACGTTTTTCCGAGCATCCCGAGCACGCTGCCTCTGTTCCTCCATCAGTTGGTTGAACCCTTCAACATCGACTGTCATTCCACGTTCACGAGCCATTAACTCTGTCAGATCGAGTGGGAAGCCAAAGGTGTCGTAGAGAAAAAATGAAACTTCTCCTGGTACTTCAACACTGATGTTCTTTGTGAGAGATCTTAATTCATCAAGCAGATACGTTCTCTCACTACCATCTTCATAAACAACATTGTGGTTACTACCAAACTGGGTATATCTTTTTAGTGGAGGCAAATTCTCAGTGCTTCTATAAACTCCTTCTCGCAGCCGCATTTCATGTGAAGTAAACTCTTCTACTCCATTTTCCAACGTCTCCAAAAAGCTTTCTTCCTCAGCTCTGATAATCTTCTCGATATATTCCTGTTGCTTCACAATCTCGGGGAAGGTTTCCCCCATCGTTTCAACCAGAGTTGGTACGAGCTTGTAGAGAAGTGGTTCTTTCACGTCGAGATCGAGGAAGGCATACTTCACAGCACGGCGAAGAATACGGCGCAGCACATACCCGCGACCAGCATTTCCGGGGGAAGCACCATCAGCAATGGCAAAAGTTAAGGTGCGAACGTGGTCAGCAATCACCCGCATTGCAATGTCGGTCTTCCCCTCCATTGAACCTGTGTACTCAACCTTAGCAAGCTCACCAATCTTGTTGAGGACAGGAGTGAAGACATCGGTATCGTAGTTGCTCGGCACACCTTGGAGTACTGCGCAGATACGCTCGAATCCCATTCCTGTGTCGACATGCTTAGCTGGAAGATCGTGCAGCTTCCCCTCGCTATCTCGATTGAACTGGATGAAGACAAGGTTCCAGACATCAATCACTTCCTGCACCCCAACGTTCACAAGCGCACCACCGGAGAGGTCAGAGGTTCTGTCGTAGTGGATCTCCGAACAAGGCCCACATGGTCCGGTCTCCCCCATCTCCCAGAAATTATCCTCAGCACCGAACCAGTGAATATGTTCTGGATCAAGTCCCGGTTGCTTCTTCCAAATATCGTAGGCTTCTTGGTCACGATCACTCCCGTCGTCGGCTCGGTAGACTGTCACGTGGAGTCGTTTTGGGTCAAGTCCCCAAACTACGGTCAAAAAATCCCAAGCCCAAGAGATTGCCTCCTCTTTATAGTAGTCACCCAATGACCAAATCCCAAGCATCACGAAAAATGTGTGGTGGTAGGTGTAGTGCCCTACATCCTCTAAATCATTATGCATCCCAGAAGAGCGTATACACATCTGCGTATCAGCCGCACGAGAGT
>JBFWSB010000062.1:0-15523 GCA_050248595.1 Kapaibacterium sp. (SeqCode) | reverse complement strand
TCGACGAGAAAACCCCTTGGTTCCAATTTGGCCCCTTCGCCGGATCTGAGATGAGTGTAAAGAAGCTTCAAAGTGAGATCACCACAATGGCGACAACGCTACCAGCCGAGTACGAAGGACCGATTGAGTAAGTGAATCAGAAAGAGTTCCCTTGCAATGGTGTGGGGGCAGACGGCACAAACGGAGCAATCGCGAAGTGGAGAACGCGATTGCTCCTGCCGTATCTTCTCTGCACTGCTGATAAAGGGCAGACAGCGAACAACGAAAAAAAAGATGCTCCCCTCGCACAACAAAGAGAGGAGAGCATCTTCCCGGTTTTCTGATCAGTTTTGAAGAGAGATATGCTCAGCCACGCCTTGTTCTTTAGCGAGCAGACCTCTCCCCATCGACACCACGCCCGATTACTCGAGACGCCAATCAGAGAACCACAACCTCAGCATTCACGTTGTTTCACTGTGTGGATTCATCCTCCCCAGTCTCTATTCTACCTCAGCAGAACTGCAAGTCGATAGAAGATTGTTGAGAGAATCAACGAGTTTTCCAGTGTCGTGATCTGTACTAACTTAGTGGGAGTCGATTACGTTTTTCCCTTCAAGCGATTACAATACTGGTCGGCACTCAATTTTATGCACAAATCTCTTGTCGATTTCTTAAATCACGGAACAACTCCGTTTGTCGGCAGGGCGACCGAACTGGAACAACTTCTCAGCTTTCTCGCTGGAGAAGATGAAGACCGGAACGGTCTGGAAGGATTTCTTTTGCTCGGTGAGGCTGGCGTTGGCAAGAGTCGTTTGATTGAAACCTGCATTGAACGTATCAGCAGCGAGGGGAGAGCACTCCTCCACATCAAACTTCGACCGGAAGGCTCAGCCTCCCTTCCACCACTAATCGCCGAGGCTATCGAGCGATCTCCCTCGGTACGTCCACTCTTCTCTGCAACAACGTCACCACTTGAATCGATTGACCTAACCGAAGCACTTGGACGCATTCGACGAATTGCCGCCCTTCGCCGAACATCTCTGATTATCGAAGACATCCACTTGCTTGATGGAGAACGACTACACGAGTTTTTCTCCTTGCTCGACAGCCTTCGGGATGAACCAATTGGTCTGTTAGTCGCAGCCCGCCCTCTCGACTTCCCAGCGCGGGGAATTTTAGATGCCTACCTGCGAGAAGAGATGGTGCTCTCTGGACTGAACCGAAACGAAATCAGTAAGCTGTGGGAGCAGCTTTTTGGCCAAGTAGCGAACCCAGAGATACTTCAGACATTGACTGACGTAACTCAGGGGAATGGGCTGGCGCTCCGCTCGGCAATGCGCGGCGGTGTCCGAGCAAGCATTTCCAACCACCGCTTAGGACGGCAGGGAGGAGAGGTTCGGGTAGATGCCCACACCTTCAGGGAAGTAGCCCTCAGAAATATTCACTCACTTGCTGAAGGACTAACCGCAGACCTGGACGAAGACCTGAAGGAGGCAGCCCACCACCTTGCGATGTTAGGAGAAGTCTTTACGCTGGAGGGGGCATCTCTGCTGGTGGAGAAGGGAGAGGAGACCATTCAAGGGTTAACCTTCAAAGGGATCCTCACTCGCTCCACTACCTCCGCAACTCCAATCAACACAGCTCTCTTTTCCACTTCTACACCAGTTATCCCCATAGCATTTACCCACTCACTCCTCCACCACGATCTTGTAAGTAGAACCAACTATACTCTCTCCGACCTAATCAGAGTGATCTCTTCTGATATACCTCTCCTCACGTTCCTCCCTTACTCGCTGATTGTCCAAGAGTGGGAAAGCCACGGAGAGATTCCCCAGTCGGTAGAGACCGATACTCTGGCAAACGCTTTACGCCAGACGTGTGAGGGGTCGCGGCAGGTAAGTCTTGGAACTGGTTGGGAGCGGGCATCCCTGCTGTTGCAGGTTGCAGAACTCCTCTTCAACGAATGTCGATCCCGAATTGGAGAGGCGAGATGCGAAATTCTTGAAGCCTATCTCTTGCGAGCACGCCTCGAATTCGGTTTTCGCAGGTATGGATCGAACGAACGAGAATCGGTGGCCGAACGACTTTATCTGTTAACCCTGAGCAGTACCGACGAAGAGATGCTCCGCTTCCGATTGAAAGCTATCGAGTACCGATTCCGCGCTGCCGAGGAGAAGGGAGATGTTTCCCTCTGCTTAAGGTTAGCACGTGAGGGTATGGACTTAGCTGACGAATATGTTGACATCCAGTCGAGTCGAGAATACTTGGTCTTCCTTCACGTGCTCGGGAACAATAGCATCAACCGTGCAGACTTTGGGATGCTTCGCTATCTCGAACAGAAAGTGAACGCTTTAATGGTAGACACAACCATGTCGGCAGAGGTGAAGAAAAAGTTGCGCAAGCGTATTTACCCCCACTTCTTCTCGGTCTTTAGTAGTTGGGAAGAGATGAAAGAGCGTGAGAAGATGGTTGAAGAGATCAGCAAAGAATATCCACCCATCTATGAATCATTCGAGCAGTCCGACCTCCCCTTCTATTCGTCGAAGCTCGAATTCTTTGTCCACTCTGGAAAGTTCTACGAAGTTCCAGAGATAGCAGCAGGAACGGCTACTTTTGCGGAACGATTTGCCCTGTACGGATCGGCTGACTCAGCACTCCGCAATAAGATCATGGCTGAGGCTCTTATTGGTTGTTCGCCGGAAGATGTTCTTCGAGAAGGGCACGCAATTGTTGAACGGGCTAAATCTTGGAATGGGACTGCGGAGATAAACTTATCTGAACTGCAGATCAGAGTTGCGCGGTGTATTGTAACCTCTGCCCTCCTCACGAACAATCGAGTGCTGATTCAGGGTGCACTTTCCGAGTTTAATCTTACCGATGAAGATCTCCATATCGGAGAGCGACTCCTCTTCCTTCTCTGGGAGGAACGTTTCGAAGACCTTTACCAGTTCATTCAAGACTTCCCCTCTCCCCACCGCGAACTTGCAATGATCTGCTTCGAGCCGCCAGCGAACGAAGAAGAAATAGTTCGACAGTATCTGGAGCAGTTCAACGTAGTAGAGTATCATATCTTCGCTATGCTTCGCTACTACAACGCCTTTTCTCTTGTAGAGAGGGGGGCTTCTCTCGGCAATATTCAGATTACTGACGAGCTTCAACAATGTATGCAGAAGGCACTCCACGGCATCCTCCAATTCTTCGCTGAACGGAACCTGCCCCTATGTATGCGCCCCGCACTTGAGCGCTATGGGGAAGTACTTACGAAGAAGGAACGGAGGAAGTGGGAGAAAGAAATGAACCGTCTGCTCAGTGTTGATAAAGTTGAGCAAGGGAATGAGGAAAACTTCACAATTTCCCTACTCGACACAATCACGCTTCGTCGAGGTGACGGAAAGGAAGAACGAGTGCGAGGGCCACGGAGTCGGATGCTTCTTGGACTGCTTGTGGCAAACCAAATGCTGCGTAGACCAATTGATCGTGTAGAATTTTTCCGGCTTGCAAGTGGTGTGGCGGACGACCCTGAACGGGCGCGCACATCTACAAATGTTGCTGTTCTCAGGTTACGTGAGGTTCTCGGCAAAGAAGTTATCGTGACGAGCGAAGGCAGACCCGAACTGAATAGAGAGATGGTTGAGGTGGACTTACTCGAGTTCTGGGAGAGACTTGATATAGCAGAACAAGAGCTTCACAGCGGACGTTTGGTGAAGGCACGCGAACACGTAGCCAGTGCAATCTCTTTCGCAGGGCGCGTCCCCTTTCCCGGACTCTACGAACCGTTGTTCGAAGGATTGCGGGATGATATTGAGAGCAGACTCCGGCACATTCTTTTGGGAACGACACGGCGATTACTCGACTTCGGAGATTTGACAGGGGCTGAAGAGTTAACGCAACTCTGGGTTGAAAAGATTGGCGAGGATCCAGAAGTCTCCGAACTTCTTTCCTCGATTTTAAAAGCCCAAGGGAGGGAGGGAGAAGCGACGTTGAGAGAATGAGGAATGAGGAATGAGGAATGAGGAAGTTATCGGATCGATTAGGATTGTCAAGTAATTATTTTGAGCACTACCTACTCGTTCTTTATCCAACTTCTTCGCCGCAAAGGAGACACATCCACTCCCAACTCTTCGACAACAACTGAACAGACTCAGCAAGCTCTGCTGATCCCGATGCAGCCTAAAGAGTTCCGCATACCACTCTATGAACTCATCTCTCTACGAACTCTCACACTCACACTACGTACTTATACCTTCGCCCCACAAGCTCCACAAAAACAAGCAACGGGATGACGTAGTGCCGCACCACATGAAGAACAACGGTTCGAACTCTCTTGATCTGTTTCTGCATTGAACCAAGAGAGTTCGTGGCCGCAGAGAGAACAGTAGTCTTCATCATCATAACCGATTGTCCCACACTTCATGCAATATCGTAGCGGCTGAAGTTGCAAAACTGGAACAGTGGTATTTCTCGAATGAATGTGGGAATGGTGGAGCTTCATTCTCGTTACTTCGTCTCTTCGTTCTTTGTTTCCGTCCCACTTGTCAGTAAGCTTTCAAGCCGTGCTAAACGCTCGCGCAATTCTTCGATCTCCTGATCCTTCTCCTTCACCAACTCGTATAGCGCCTTGATCGAAGCTAAGGCAACACCGTCTGCATCAACGGTTGCGATGTGGGTGTCGTCCGTTCCGTTCAATCCAAAGGCTGCGTGAAAGTCTTGCGCCATTGGTCCGATGTGAAGGACGCTATCCTCCTCAGCTTTGTATCGCCATGCAGAGACTTCAAGTCCAGCAACTCCTTCAAGGATTTGCCGTGCGTCAACTGCTTGGAAATTAGTCTTGCGGTTGACGTCGGACGAGTTGGTCCAAGTTCCACCAGTTGTCAAATAAGCTCCGGTACTTGTGGCCAGATAAGCTCCGGCAGGATAGGTGATGGTATTGTTCGTACCGAACCAGATATTCTGAGCGCGGACTTCGAAGCGGTTTGGTCCGCTGGAATTTATATCGGTAACAACTGAGACATCGCCGTAGATAAAGGAGCCATTGTTGTTGTTCGTAGATGCATAGCTTCCCATCGCAACCGACTGATCGCCAGAGGCCGTCAGGTTCCACCCTCCCGGCACAGTTGCGTGGAGACCAGTAGCCTTGTTGTTTAATCCTCCACCAATCGTCGCATAGTCTCCAGAGGCAGTATCGGTTTCTCCACCAGCAACCACAGCAAAGATGCCCGAGGCGAGGTTATTCTCACCACCTCCTATCACCGTTCGCCGACCTGATGCGCGACTGAACCGACCTCCACCGATAAAGGAACTGTTTCCTGAGGCAATGTTCCCCCAACCACCAACTACAACGCTCTGAAAACCAGTAGCAGAATCAGAAAGCCCTCCTCCGACAAACGAGGCTTGAAGCGATGCGTAGTTCTGCAAGCCACCACCGACGAAGGAAAGGTCTCCGTTGGCGTGGTTCCCCTGTCCACTGCCAACACCCGATGAGATCCCATCCGCCTGATTTTGTAACCCACCCCCAACGAAGGCAAAGATGTTGCTTACTTTGTTGAGCCGTCCTCCACCAATTGTTCCATGGCTCGCTGTGATACTGTCAAGCTCTCCACCAGCTATTACAGAAAAATCTCCTGAGGCAAGGTTGTTCTGTCCGCCACCGACCACCGCTCGCGCACCCGATGCGCGACTGAACCGACCTCCACCGATAAAGGAACTGTTTCCTGAGGCAATGTTCCCCCAACCACCAACTACAACGCTCTGAAAACCAGTAGCAGAATCAGAAAGCCCTCCTCCGACAAACGAGGCTTGAAGCGATGCGTAGTTCTGCAAGCCACCACCGACGAAGGAAAGGTCTCCGTTGGCGTGGTTCCCCTGTCCACCAGCAATCGCAGAGGAGACTCCGTCGGCTCGATTCTGTATTCCACCACCAATGAAGGCAAAGGTGTTGAACGCCTTGTTATCGCTTCCTCCACCAATTGTAGAATAGAATCCTGTTGCGGTATCCTGCCAGCCTCCACCGATTGAAGCAAAGTCGCCAGAGGCAACATTGCGGCGTCCGCCGGCAACTGTCGATGTCGCTCCCGAGGCTACGTTTCCACGTCCGCCACCAACCGTTGCGCCGTTACCCGATGCGGTGTCGCGGAAACCTCCACCAACTGTTGCGAAGTCAGATGAGACCAGATTTTCTCGACCTCCAGCAATAGTTGAAAGAAATCCTGATGCGAGATTAAAATCTCCCCCACCAATCGTTGAGCCATTTCCGGTAGCGGTGTTCGTCCAACCACCTGACACAGTGCTCGTACTTGCTTCGGCGCGATTTAGCCAGCCACCGGCAACCGTTGTGTATTGGTTAAACGCCTTGTTGTCGCTTCCACCCCCAATCGTTGCGTAGAGTCCGGTTGCTGTATCCTGCCAGCCACCACCGATTGAGGCAAAATCGCCTGAAGCAACATTCCGGCGTCCACCTGCAACTGTCGATGTCGCCCCCGAAGCTACGTTCCCTCGTCCACCACCGACTGTTGCTCCATTACCCGATGCGGTGTCGCGGAAACCGCCACCGACTGTGGCATAAGTTTCTGAGGCAAGATTTTCTTCACCACCACCAACCACTGTCCGAAATGCAGTAGCAAGATTTTTAAGACCACCACCAATCACAGCATCGTTACCTGTAGCTCGGTTACTATTTCCACTACCGATGAATGTTCCCGACCCGCTCGCCACGTTACTGAAACCGCCACCAATCACAGCCCAAGGCCCGGAGGCTGTATCTCTATCTCCACCTGCAACAACTGAGTTATTCCCCTCTGCTACGTTCAGATTTCCTCCCCCAATCGTTGCTCTCGCCCCTATGACTCGGTTGCCAACTCCACCACCAATTACTCCCCAACTTCCAGTTACACGATTCAGTTGACCGCCACCAATAACAGAAAAGTTTCCTGTGATCGTATCGCTTACGCCAGCTCCAATAAATCCGGCTGCTCCGAAGACCGCATTGATACTCCCACCCGCTATTGCCGATGAACTTCCCCAAGCTCCATTCCCAAAACCACTTCCCACAAACGAGTAGTCACCTTGCGCGGTATCGTAGTAACCTCCGGCAACTGTTGCCCAACTGCCAGAGGCAGTATTTCCTTCACCTCCTCCAACTGCCGAACGGAAACCGCTGGCATGATTCACAAGACCACCGCCGACTGTTCCCATATCCGCTGAAACACGGTTCTGTTGGCCACCACCAATCACTCCCAAACTTCCGGTTACGCGGTTATTTGCACCCCCTCCGATCACAGAGAAGTTTCCTGTGATCGTATCGCTTACGCCAGCTCCAATAAACCCGGCTGCTCCGAAGACCGCATTTATACTCCCACCTGCTATTGCCGATGAACTTCCCCAAGCTCCATTCCCAAAACCACTCCCCACAAACGAGTAGTCACCTTGCGCGGTATCGTAGTAACCTCCGGCAACTGTTGCCCAACTGCCAGAGGCAGTATTTCCTTCACCTCCTCCAACTGCCGAACGGAAACCACTGGCAAGGTTTACAAGACCACCACCAACAGTGGCGTCATTGTTCGTTGCGTGGTTGGTATTTCCACCGCCGACGGTTGATCCCGGACCACTCGCCACATTTGCAAGTCCTCCACCAATTGCCGAAAAATCCCCACTTGCCGTATCACTTCGTCCACCGGCGATTGTGGAGACAAAGCCGGAGGAAAGATTGAAGTCTCCCCCACCAACTGTTGCGCCATTCCCACTTGCAGCGTTCCTCCAACCACCGGAGAGAGTACTGGTGCTCCCCTCAGCACGGTTCAGCCAACCACCGGCCACAACAGCGTATTGGTTGGTTGCAATGTTCTGTCGGCCTCCAGTTACTACCGAATATTGCCCAGTGACGGTGTCACTCTCCCCAGCGCCGATGAAAGAACGGTATCCAGAAACGAGATTGTCAATACCCCCAACAATCGTTGCATCGAAGTTTGAGACGTTGTTTCTAAAACCTCCGCCAATGAACGAGCCTCCCCCTGAAGCGGTATGCCCTTGACCACCAATAATTGTGGCGTGGTTGGCACCGGCTGCAATTGTGTTTACCAAGGTGTTCTGTCCTCCACCAACAATCACGGCCCCCTGAACACCGGCTGCAATGCTGTTGCCGTGATAACCTCCCACGATGTTCGGAGCGGAAATTCCCGGCTCGAAGCGCATCACTCGCCCACGCCCTTGCGTTGGATTGCCAGCAAAGCCTGCCTCGTCAACGTGAATCTCGAACGGCTCATCGTCGGTTGTTCCGATGAAGTTGGTTCCGGCTGTTGTGGCACTGTTTCCATCGAGTCGCCAAGCAATGTTCCCGATGTTGTAGTCAGTCAGCACTGTCGTCCACCCGTTGACGGGAGAGCCAATCCAGTGCTCGAAAGAGTTGTTGTCGGTGTTGAAGATGAGGAGTCCGCCGGGAGGATTCGGAATCGCATTCCGCTGCGCTGTTGTCATCCGTGGAGCAAGAAATCCGGCTGTTGTTGAACTCAGGTCGAGAATTGCTGCCGGATTTGGGGCAATCGTTCCCACCCCAACGTGACCGTTCCCGTCCGTGATCGGCTGGGCAATCAGTCCGGAGGCAAAGAGGCTAAGCGACAGAACGATTGCGGGAAGCAACCGTGAAGGTGAGAGGGAACGTGTAACAGCATCCATTGGTATTTGCGAGATTTTGTCGTTTTGAAATGAAAGATTCACACTCGCCAATAGCATAGATTCTCCACAGAACGATAACTACTGAGAGCAGGAATGAATATAGAGGAGAGCGATTACCGATTGCGGGAAAGTCGATTACGGAAGAGAGAAGGGTAAAAAAAAAGAGGTGAAATCTGATTACGCATTTTGCGTTACGCACGATGCGTAATCTGTGCAAGCTTAGTGAAAGAGGATGAGAAATCTAAAGAGCAGGTTGATGAAAACGATAGCAATCATGAGAAGTATAAAACGCCGCTGTCTGTGAATCCTCCCCTCACGGTAAGGGAATTTCCAATACGCATATCCGAGATAAAGGAGCAGTCCTATCCCTATCACGAAATTCAGCCACGAAACATCTGTAAAAAAGAATCCCATCGTTGTCCCCCCCACAGCCACGGAGATCAATACTTGGCGAATGGTTCTCCTTCGCTCCCCATCATCCCCAGTAGTAATCGGCATCCACTCCGAAAGTATCTGCTTTATCTCTTGATAATCCTCCTCCTCAAACTTCCGACGGATACCAAATACTCGTGATTTGTTCTCTGTTTTCAAAGTCAACAGCTTTGGAGTCTCCTCAATCTTCGTCACCTCCGACCGCAGAAGTCGCATGAAAAGTTGCCCTCCATTCCACCACGTAATTTGATCTTCTTCAATTTCCAATTCCCACGACACAAGGGTAGCCAGCTGCTTCCGTGTGAATCTCCAATAGACAAATATGCAGATGATCACTGTTATTAACAGAGGGAATAACCAAGAGGTCAGAGAATCAATACTAATAGGCCTATCCCGCTTCAAACTAAGAAGTACAAATGAAGCAATGAGACTCAGCCCTAACATAAGTCCAACCTTGAGCTTTGCCTTCCTTTGCCACTCTTCAACAACACCGGCCTGATACGTAAATGTTCGCTTCGTAGTCTCAACCATTACCCACCTCCCTCCCACGCAATGCCAGCACTCCGCAGAGTGCGATGATTTTCTGTATTCCCTCCGGGTCGTCGGCAACCTTCGTGAACTTCACTTGCATTCCCTCCTTCCAGAATACCAGACCGGGAAAAGGAAGTTTTTCTGAGCGCCAGTCGACGAGAATGGAGGGGAGGGGATCGGCGAGAAATCGGTGAGCAAGCTCTGGTTGATCGGAGAAGACAGAATAGTGGCGGGTAAACTGGTCTCCTTCTACGTCAATCATCTCTGCGTCGGCAAGTTCAGTGGCAAGCTCTTCTCCGAACATTCTCCGCAAGGCACGCTGAATCAAGCCATGCCCGAGATCAATGCCGTCAGCTTTTATGCCAACCCCAGGACCGAAGGCAAGCACTCCATCCTGCAACTCTACATCGGTAGTACGCCAAGTTGTGCTCTGCAGGCTACCACTACTGTTCGATCCCCCCTTCCGTTCCCCTATCATCTCCCAAGTAATGCCGGTTGAAAGTCTCCCCCGAATTCGGTAGACCTCGGAAGAGTTGACGGCAGGAAGGACTTCCCATCCTTCTTCGGCAGCAAGAGTGGAGATATTCAGCTTCACCTCACGCTTCTTCTTCCGAATCTTTAGGAACGCAAAGAGAAAGAGTGCGTCGGTCAGCAAAACAACGGCAATGATGATAATCGTTTCGGTATCCATTGTGGGAAGATACGGAGCCTATAGCATCAATTGCGTTCTATTCTAAGAGAGAGAAGAGAGTATCTAACCACCAAGAACACAAAGAAGCACCAAGAGCATTCACAGGAACTTGATCGGGAGCACCAATCAGTAGAGATAATAGAATCAACCACGTATCACCTCCCCCCTCTCTATTCTCTTTGCGCCTTCGCGTGACTATCTTCCCCTTTACACCTTCGCGTTCTTTGCGCCTTTGCGCCTTCGCGTGACTATCTTTGCCACATCTATAGAAAACACACATCAGAAAGATTATCTACCATGATCGAACCATTCATCATCAGAGAAGCGCGCGCGCCGGTTGTTCCATTTATTCTGAGCGTTCCACACTGCGGGACGGAGTTTCCGGAGGAGATAAGGGAAGATTACGTGGAGAGCATGGCAGCGCAACCGGACGACACCGACTGGTTTGTCCACGACCTCTACAACTTTGCCTCCGATCTTGGGATCACGGTAATCCACGCCCGTTACAGTCGCTGGGTTATCGACCTGAATCGCGATCCAGAGAGCCGCCCACTCTACAACGACGGCAGGATTATCACCGGGCTGACGCCGAGCACAGATTTCTTAGGTCAGGAGATCTATGTCTCCGACGACAGAGTTCCCGATGAGGAGGAAGTTGCCAGACGTTTGGATCGATACTACTGGCCATACCACAATCGCATAGCAACGCTCCTTCAAGAACGGGTGGAACAGTTCGGGAAGGTGATTCTCTGGGATGCTCACTCGATCCGACACTTTGTCCCGACAATTAGGGAAGAGCAATTCCCCGACATGATCTTAGGTGATAACGACGGCGTAACGGCTGCACCCTCACTAATCGAGATAGCACTGGAGAACCTTCGTTCGGGATCATTCGGCGTGAACCACAACTCACCCTTCAAGGGGGGATCAATCACCCGCTCGTTCGGAAAGCCGGAGGAGAATATCCACGCACTCCAACTGGAGATGAACAAGATCCTCTACATGGATGACACCGAACTGCTGTTCGATGAGGAGCGCGCAAACGTGATTCGTCCAATCTTGAAGCAGACATTTGTGGAGTTGTTGAAAGCAATCGAGAACCTATAGAGGAACGCTACTATCGTGAAGACTTTTTCTTTTAGAGGATTACTGCAACGAGATGGGTGGATCGAGAATCCAGTGGTGACCGTTGACGCAAACGGAATCATTGCCGAGATCAGCTCCAATGCTTCAATCAATGCCGACATCCGAATTGATGGTTTTGCTCTACCCGGATTTCAGAATGCACACTCACACGCCTTCCAGTACGGAATGGCAGGACTTGCTGAAGTTCACACCGCTGGAAGAACGTCGGATGATTTCTGGTCGTGGCGGGAGGCGATGTATAGTCTTGCTCTGAGCGTTGATCCTGACCAGATGGAGGCAATCGCTACAATGGTCTACAGCGAGATGGTTCGGCAAGGCTACACGAACGTGGCCGAGTTCCACTACGTTCACCACGATAAAGATGGCAAGCGATACAGCAACCTTGCGGAGATGGGAAGCAGACTAATAGCTGCGGCAGCGAAGGCGAAGATCAACATCACGTTGATTCCGATCTTCTATCAAAAGGGGGGCTTCGGCAAAGAACCGACCGACCGGCAACGACGGTTTATCTCCCCTGACATCGACGCATATCTTCAACTCTTCGAGGCGAGCGAAAAGGCTTGCAGAGATTATAGTGGGGCGAACCTTGGGGTTGGCGTTCACTCGTTGCGGGGAGTGGAACCAAGTGATGTTATTGAACTTGCGAAATCAGGGCCGCAAGACGTTCCCTTCCACATCCATATCTCCGAGCAACTTCAGGAAGTGGAAGATGCGGTAGCGTACCTAAAGATGCGTCCAGTTGAGTGGTTGTTGGAGAATGTAGAACTCAACGATCGCTTTCACTTAGTCCACGCCACTCACTTAACAGAGAGTGAGAGGAGAGGTCTGGCAACGAGCAACGCCCACGTTGTTCTCTGTCCGAGCACAGAGGGGAATCTTGGCGACGGCATTTTCCCGCTTCGCAGCTATCAATCAGAGGGAGGGAAGTGGAGTATTGGAACTGACAGTCACGTCGGCCTAAACCCACTGGAGGAACTTCGCATTCTCGACTACGGCCAGCGGTTGACCACACACAAACGGAATACCTTCACCTCCGAGACTGAAGGGGATAGTGGCATGTATGCCATCACGATGGCAACACTCTCTGGAAGGAAGAGCGTGAACAACACGCAAGAAGAATTCTTTGCTCCGGGCGAACCATTCAACGCCGCAATCATCGAGGCGACATCTCCGTTGCTTGCCACAAGTTCACCAACCTACCGCACATCTACCATCCTCTACAGCAGCGACGCAACCGGCCAGTGGGGCACAGTTGTGAATGGAGATATAATCGTAGAGAGAGGGAGACATCATGCCGGAGAAGAGATCGTTGAAGAGTTCGCAAAAGTAATGCGAGCGTTGGGGAGTAGAACGAGTTCGTAATTAGTTCATAGAGTGTATAGAGAGGAGAGTTTATAGAGTGGTAAATCCTCCCTACCTCATCCTTTGCGCGCTTCGCGTACTTCGTATCCTCTTTGCGTCCTCTTTGCGCCTTTGCGTGACTCACCCATTCAACCCCAGAATCGCCCAATTCAGATATGTAGCAAAGCTCACCCAAAGCCAGTAAGGAACCATCATCATGGAGGCCGTTTTGTTCACCCGAGCAAAGGCAAAGATGGTAGCAATGATTAAGGCATTCATCACGAGAATATCTACCAAAGCCAACGCCAAATCATTCAGACCGAAGAAGAACCAGGACCAGAGAGCGTTCGCAATAAGTTGAAGGATGAACAGACCAATGGCAATCTTCTGCGGACGTTCTTCCCCCTTTGTACGCCAGACAAGCCAGGCGGCAAGTGCCATCATAATGTAGAGGACAGTCCAGACCGGACCGAATACCCAACCGGGTGGATTAAGCGCAGGCTTAGCAAGCGATTGATACCACTCCCCTTGCCCAAACATCCCGCCAAATGCAGCAGCTCCAGCGCAGAGGAGAAGAAAGAATAGTAGTGATGGGATTGAATCCCGGAATGGACGGGTCGTCGTTTGTTTACTCATAGTCTTTTCAAAAGTATTGTCACGACAAGTTCATCGGGTGATGATAGTATAATACCTCTTTCCAAACGCATACTGGTTAAGTGCTCAGGTTCTTTTCTTGAGAGATCGGGCACGAGCCATGGAGAGAAGGAGTGTGAGGGCAAAAAATGAGGCGACGCCGACGCCCCAACTTCGCAAGTTTTCCTCGCCACGGATATGGCTACTGTAGGCAAACGCAGCAGCGGCAAGAGCAAAAATAGCGTAGAGGAATTGGTGGCCGAGGGCGTAGATCAACCCGGCACTTTCACGCAAGCCTTCTACCCGAGTCACCAGCTTCCCCTTGTTTGCCTTTGCTAAAAACTTGTGCAACTCTTCGGGGAGTGCAACTGCTGCCAGTGCCATTTCACTAAGTGTCGACCGAACTTTCCCCCTCCATCCCCCCTCGTTATCCAGAACGTAGCGGTTGAGGTACGGACGAACCGTCTTCAATGGATTCATTCCGGGATCGAGGTGTGTGCATAGGCCAACGAGGAGCAAAACTGTCCGCTCTAACATCAACCAATCTTTGGGTACACGAAATGCGGATGTCAACTCGCGGAGGGAGACATCAATCGATTGGAAGTCGGCAATGGTTTCCATCTTCATTTCGATTGCCGACTCCGGGTTCACTTCACCGAGCGTAAAACTTTCGAAGTTGAGTCGCTCGAATAGCTTTTCGTGGAACTCTTCTAAGGTTTCCACCGCACGGCTCTCATCCTGTCCGCGCGCAATAAAGCCCATCCGCTTCAAAGCCTCGCGCAACTTCCCGGCATCACGTCGAAGTAGAGCTAACAAGAACTCCGGGATGCCAGCTTTCATCTCAGGAGAGAGGCGTGCTACTGCCCCGAAGTCGAGGAAGACAATCGTTCCGTCAGGTCGAACGAGAATGTTTCCCGGATGGGGATCGGCGTGGTAGAGTCCGTCGGCAAAAATCATCTTGCAGTATGCCCCCACAATTCGCTCGGCCAGTTCACTTCGGTTAATTCCGAGAGCATCCAGAGCAACGATGTCAGAGATTTTAACTCCGTCGACAAACTCTGTGGTCAGTATTCGTCGCGAAGAATACTCAGCGATCCAAGAGGGGAAAGAGATTTGTGGATCATCCGAAAAGTTTGCGGCAATCATCTCCATATTCCTCCCCTCCTGCTCAAAGTCAAGTTCCTCGGCAATCATCTCCTCAAGCTGTTGATATTGTTCCTCGAGTCCACGCAAGCCAAGTAGGCGTTCCACCAGTCGGAGAATCGACCGGAGAGTTTTCAGGTCACGCCGCGCAATCTCCTCGATGTCGGCATGTTGTACCTTCACGGCAACATCCCTTCCATCCGACAACTTCGCCCTGTGTACTTGGGCTAACGATGCACTTGCAATCGCACCTCTATCAAACTCTTTGAAGAGCTTCTCAGGATCAGCCCCAAGTTCAGCACGTATCCGACCAGCAATTCCAGAGAAATCACCCGGTGGCACTCGATCTTGCAACGCCTCAAGTTCCTGCCGAAATGCTTCCGGCAAAAAATTCGTCAAGATGCTGACCAACTGTCCAACCTTGATGAAGAGTCCTTTCAACTCCAAAATTGTCCGAACTAATCGGCGAGCATTTTTTCGATGCCACTCATCAACGTGACGCTCAGCCCAAACCTCCCTTCGAACTTTCTTTAAGAAAAAGAAGAGACCGTAACTCGACAGAATGCGGAGAGCGGTAATGTAGGCTTTAAGAAAACGGGAATTTGGCATAGGTTACTTCCATACTCGAACCTCAGTCGATACTTCTTCAAAAGTAGCCGGAAATCTGGAATCCCCTCCACACCATCGTGAGGGATTTCTGAATCACATAGATTCAACAGACTTTCTGGACACCGGTGCAAATCTTCTCTGGTGATTTTCGCGAAAGGATTGGGTGAGGCTTCAAGCGCGTGAAGTTCGTTGCCGCATCTTCCTTTTTCTTACAGAATTTTTATTCTTCATCTGCTAACCAAACCGATTCCCGCTCCGTTTGTATGGTACATCGTCACAGTCTCATTCATTGTCATTACAACAGTCCGACATAGTAGTCAATCAACAAACAACTCTATCTCGGAGGAACTT
>JBFWSB010000061.1:0-15527 GCA_050248595.1 Kapaibacterium sp. (SeqCode) | reverse complement strand
AGGCAAGGTCTTCTTTACTCCCGGCTTCACAGTCCCAAACGTAAGGTCATTTACGAAAAGACAGGGGGCAACCGTAAGTGCTCGCAAGGAGGATTTAACATCACTACAGGCAAGGTGAACAACTAAGGAATCGTGATAGATTCTGTTTGCGTCTTGAGGAGTGATGTCAATCCAGACCTTGAGCGACTCGCCACTCTTGAGGACAATGGAGTCGGCTCCACTCTTCCAATCAAAGTTCGGCTCGGTGCGGGTGATAACAAACTCTTGATTGCCAAAGTGGAAACCTAAGCCACGAACTACCACATCTTTGTCGAGAGGGTTGGTAATCGTCACCTGCCGCTCTCCTGCCGGAACATTTAATACCACATTCCCGAAGTCGAGACTGCTCACGTTCACACTCTCTGCTTCGTAGATGTAGTAAACGCGATAGACCTCTCCATCACAGGAACGATCCTTGAACTCAACAACGGCTCTCGCCTCTTTCTGAGGATTAATCGGTATCACTCGAACAACTGCTCTCGCAATATTCTTCTCGCTCAGGGCGTAAGAACTTTCCGGCTCGATAAACTGCAACTGAACGTTCTGCGAAGAGTCGGGGTTCAAACGGATGAAAGCCAAGCCGACAGGGTTTTCGTTTTGTGCTTCGATAGTCAGATTGAGAAACCCACACGCTTGATTTACCTTGACTTGATAGTTATCGGGAGATCCGAGTACACATCGTAAGGGAGCAAGAGGGTAGCCGTACATCATCGCAATTTCTTCGTCGTAGATGTTAGCGTTGATAGGGTGAAGAACCTCAAAACCACCCCGACTACCATAGACAAACCCACCGAAGCGAGCACCATTATCCCCCTCGATTACTCCCCTTGAACCGGGACTGATGGGAAGTGTTCCCCAGATCAGATCTGTTCCGGCAATTGTGTCCCGAAAAGGAAAAGGCTCCCGAGGACCGGCTCCACCGGCAAAGTAGATGGAGGACTGATCGGACCGAGATGCGACAACGTTTACGTAGTGCATCATTCCTTCTGGAAAAGATGGCGCAACAAAGGGAGCGAAAGAACCCCACTCTTCTCTCGGAACCATCTCTACCATATAAGTTCCCCACGACAGATAGCCTACGCCGTTTGCGCCAACAGCTCCGTCGTACTTACTTACCGGACGTGGAGATTGGTAGGCTTGGGCAGCCGCGGTTGAGAAGTAGGGGATAGCATTTCGGAGATTCCCAATCCGTTCGTGAGAATACTCACCATTTTTTATGCCGGTCGATTGTGTTGGCTCGGAGAGACCAACGGAATTACGATAGGTGATATCTGTTTTGACCTTTGTCGTCGCATATAATCGAACGTACTCGTTTGTGCGCATAAGGTTAGCTTCAGGTCGCTGCCGCAAATCATCCCACGTTGGCATGAAGACAAATTCTTTGCCGTGCTGCTCAATTGGCGCAATCCACTCTACCGCAAGGTCTTTAAAAGAATTCCCCACATAAAAGCCTTCACTGAACTGCTGGTGCCACATCCGCGTGTTGCCGGTAATCACACCAATACGTTTGTTGGCAGTAATGCTGGAGCCAGCAAGGTCTGACTGCCGCTCCACTTCATCACCAAGGTCAACAAGCGACTCCACGAGATAGGCCTCACCGGCATTCAACTTCACTGTCTGGCAATTCGCGCACGCAGCTAACGGACCAGTTGGGTTAATTCGGACTTGGGTATTGTCGTAGGCGGCAACCACAATAATCTCAGCTGGTGCTGGAACCTTCGGTCCAGGGCCGTAGGGATTAACAGCTCCATGGGATGGATCCGGTTGGATATCTCGCACATACTCGCTCTCCCACGAGGCCGCATAGTACTCAACCCCCCACTTTTCTACTGGTATCGGCGTGAATGCAGCGCAGCCGAAACGGGTTGCCATGTAGGCGTAGAGAATTACAGGCCTCTCTGCCTCAACTTTTAGCACATTTGTCTGTGGCCTGTTCGGCACTCCTATCACTGGAACCACAATCTCTTTCGTATCGAACTCTAATATCTCCCCAGCACTCACATTTCTGACAGTAAAAGCACCATTTGTCTGACCAATCTTCACCTGCTGGTCAACTGGAGAGTAGATGTAGATATAGAACTCATCTTTCAGCGGCGAAACGTAGCGGGCATCCTGAGCGTTCCGAACCGTGTCTGGAAAGGCGATATAGTAAAGTGTGCCGCCGCCACTTAGGTCGGTTTCAACAGACTGTGCTGAAAGCTGAATGGCTGTGAAAAACAGGAACAGGAGAGCTGTTCCCTTCAGTTGCATCGTGTAGGGAATGGAAAAGGTCTTCATAGGGTACTCCATGGTTTGTAGTACGGGTAAACAGATCTAAACAGAAAGCGTGTCTTGCGTTTCAGGCAGAACGCGAAACTCTCGAACGCAAGACACGCCTTTCTTGGATTAACCTCACCGCACAAGCCAGAGGCTTCGGGATGCACTCCAGTCACCCGAGGTAATCCGCACGTAATACTGTCCGGCAGGATAATGATCCGCATTCCACTCTACTCGGTGTTCTCCACTTCGCATATCACCGTCAGCCAACCTTGCTACCAACACCCCTCGCGTATCGTAGATCTCAACGCGAGTGCTTCCCCTTACTCCGAGAGTAAAGGTTATCTCGGCTGCACGACTGAAAGGATTCGGTGCAATTGCATCGATAGAATATCCAGCCCACTCGCTTCGATCCTCAACACCGGATGGTGTTCCCACCTGCGCAGTCCAAATCGAAGTGTCCCGACAGGATCGAGTGCTTGCCCAGAATCGAGCTATATCTCTGGTACGGCCATCCAACTCCGAATAGAAGCTGACCAAAATCGTCACGCACTCTCCGGGGCCAAGCACCGTAGTCCTTAACTTGTCAATCTCCGACTGGGCTACACTGAACTCCGTGTTAATCCAAGTCAGATAGGCTCCACCACCTGTTGCTGTTGAGTCGTGGAAACTGACTTCCGAATCACCAATATTGCAGATCTCCAACGGCAGCGTCTTCCGCTCTCCAGCATTTACCTGACCGAAGTCGAGATTCCCAACAAAGAGACAAGCCTCGCTCCCCACGGCCGCATCCAGTGGAAGAGCGTAACGTGAACAATCGAGTGTCACCAAGAGTGAGTCATGATATATCCTATTGAAATCCCTCGGAGTAATATCAACATAGACGAAGAGGGTATCTCCGGCAGCTAACGTGTCGGTACTGTTTGGGTTCGTCCAGTCAATTGCGGGAACCGTCCGAGTAATTGTGAACTCCTGATTCCGGAAGAGCAGCCCCAAACTCTTGATCCCGATTCCCTTCTGCGTTGGGTTCACTATCGTTATTAATTTCTCTCCCCCACTCTTCCCAACTGAAATCTTACCAAACTCAACTCCGTTCGATGGAGATATGTCGAGAACTTCTGGATCGTACTCAAATGGAATTTGGTAGACCTGTCCCTCACGCGTTCTATCCCTTACCTCGAGAATTGCACGGGCTGGTTTTAACGGATTAATAACGGAGAGACAGACGCGCGCTCGAAACATCAGGTCGCGTGGATCAGTTGGATCAATAAACTCAAGTCGTGTGTTGTAGGTAATTGTTCGGTCGTTGACGAGGCGCACAAATTCCAGACCGGCTGGCGTGTCGTTTGTCGGCTCGATATTCACGCAGACTCTTCCGCAGCCATCCCTCTCTGTGGTAATCTTATACTGATCTGGCTCAGCAAGAACACATCGGGATGGAGAGAGGGGATAGGCGTACATCATGGAAAGTTCTTCCACGTACTCTGCCGGGTGAGCAGCTGAGGCAGAGTTCCCCTTTTCGTCTCCATCCTTTGCCCCACCCGGAGTGTATTGCTCGAAGCCTCGTAGATCACCATAGACGAACCCACCAAATCTTGCACCAACATCCCCCTCTAAAATGTAGTTCAACCCGGGGTTTACAACAATCACTCCCCAAACAAACGTTCCCAACGGAGTACGGATCTGTCCCCGACTAAAGGGGAAGAGTAGACGCCCCCCATTTCCTTGTCTGTAGTAGATTTTAAACTGGTTAGCACTGTCGGTGATAACATTCACGTGGTGAGTCATACCAGAAGGATAGGAAGGAGCCTTAAATGGAGCGAACGATGTCCACTGTTCGCGTGGGGTTATTTCGACAGCATAAGTCCCCCACGTTACGTAGCGAGCACCAATGAGGGTTCCAGAACCAGTAGTACCACCGAACTGAGTCACAGGGCGTGGTGATTGGAAAGCCTGCGCCGGATGGGATGTGGAGTAGAAGTAGGCTTGGTCAATTGCTCCCAACCGCTCGTCGGCAAATTCACCATTCTTGATGCCGGTAGTGATTACACTGGTTATACCCTTTGCGGTGACGCTCACCTCGGTCAGTTTCGGTGTTGTTGCGAAGATGCGGACGTATTCGTTCTCCCGCACTGGCTGTACGTTCGGACGCTGGCGGAGATTATCCCAAGTGGGGGTAAAAATAAACTCTGTACCATGCTGCTCAATCGGGGCAAGCCACTCGGCTGACATATCCTTGAGCGAGTTTGCTCCGAGAAATCCATCATCAAATGGCTCACGCAAACCTCGTGTGTTTGCTGTAATCACCCCTATCGGCTTGTTGGCCGATATAGAGGTTCCAGCAATATCCCCTTTAACCTCAACTCCCTCTGCTGTATCCACATAAGACTGCACCAAGTAGGCTTCTCCACTATTGAGTTTCACCGTCTGGCAGTTAGCACAGGCGGCAAGTGGGGCAGTTGGGCTAATTCGGAGTTGCGTGTTGTCGTGTGCAGCAATCACTACAATCTCAGCCGGGGCAGGGACTTTTACCCTTGCATCGAAGTTGGTCTCACCGGCAGGCTGAATATCTCGCACAAATTCTCCGGGCCAGGTTGCGGCGAAATACTCGGTTCCCCACGAGTTAACCGGTATCGGCGTGAAGGCTGCACAGCCAAACGGGGTTGCCATGTAGGCGTAGACAACAATTGAACTTTCCGATTCAACCTTCAAAACATTTGTTTGAGGTGAATTCCGTACGCTAATTAAGGGGACTGCAATCTCCCTTGTATCGAACTCCAGAATATCGCCTGCAATTATATTCTTGGTACTCGACGCACCATTTTCACGACCGATTTTGACTCGTTGGTCGACTGGAGAGTAGATGTAGAGAAGGAATTCCGATCTTCTCCTGTCGGCAAAGCGAGAATCCTGAGCGTTGGTTACGGTATCAGGATAGGCTATATAGTAGAGCGTCCCACCAATACACTCATCTGGAAGTGTGGTAGCTGTCGGCTGCGCGGATGACTCCACAACGCCACAAAGAAGAGAGAAAGTGAAAAGAAGGAACGCGAATTTGGAAAGAGAATGCGTGAATGCGTTCGATTGGTAGATAGGTAAATGAGTGAACATGATTCCTCCTGGGCTGCTGGTGTAGTACGTTAGAGTTCTGGGTACGACTGTGTTGTAGAACAAACACATCTATCGTGAAAAGGTTAGGACTCTACAGAAGAGGCCTTTGTCGCATCTCTCAGCAAAGAGTGTGCCGAAATCGACGTGAGGCTGTTATAACTACACGACCACACGTAGAACTCTACTCTACGATCTGCAATGAAACTTAGCAACTGGAAGAAAAGAAGAGTACAAGCATTATGTCAGATGAACTGCACAGCATTATACCAATCCACTCCTTGAACAAAGGAGATAAACTTGTACAGCCAATACGGCTTGTGGAGATGACAGAATTTAAGGATGGGAGCTACGATTACTCTCGTCCACACCGCCACAACTACTACGAAATCTTTTTCTTCGAAAAGGGGAAAGGAGAACACGATATTGACTTTACGACGTTCGCAATCGACACTCCCTGCCTTCACTTCGTCTCGCCGGGACAGATTCATCAAGTGCGGCGCGAAGCAAATTCGCGCGGGTGGGTGCTTTTGTTTACTAATGAATTTTATTATTTGAACTTAGCGAACCGAGATATCCTACACGAAACTCCCTTCCTCAACCGCAATCATCCACAACCAATTATCAACCTGGATGACCAAAACAGAGAATTTGTTGCGGGGATAGTTAAACAGATTGCTCACGAACTTGAGGAGAACCATTCCTATCGTGATGATGCGATCCGATCTCACCTAAACCTTCTGTTGATTGTAGCTCGTCGCTTGTTTGAAAGTGCGCGAGGGGGAACAACAGAAGAGACCGGAGATTCTCGACTGACCCAAGAGTTGCGAAAACTGATCGAACGAAACTTTCACTCTATGCACGCTGTTTCGGCATACGCTAATGCTTTGAACGTTACCCCCGGACATCTGAACGATGTTGTCAAGAAGGTTACTGGTAGAACTGTTAGCTCGATGATTCAGGAACGGATACTACTGGAGGCTAAACGACTTCTGGCACACTCCAATCATTCAATTAAAGAAGTGGCGCACGCTCTTGGGTTCGACGACCCCTCCTACTTTACACGATTCTTCCGCGAACGTGCGGGAGAGGCTCCGGGAGGATTTCGTGAAAGCTTTAGGAAGGAGGCCGAATAAAGTGAAGTCCTGCTCATCCCACGATTTGTCCTGCTTCGATTCACGTTTCTCCCGTTAGATTGTCCCGTGAGATTACAGTGCAACTGATGCTTGTACCGCTACTATATTTGTTTTGAGAATGAACCAGAGGATGAGAAGATGAAACGAGATAACGAGAAGAATCGCCGATCCTTTCTACGGACCGGGCTGCTCGGCGCAGCTGCCCTCACGATCGTTCCACGCGGACTCCGCTCACAATCGGCTTGTGATACTACGGCTGTCGACTATTACGGACTTGGCCCTTTCTATTCGTCAGGCGCACCGACTCGGCATGTGTTGGCCGCGCAAGAGGAGGCTGGCACACGCTTATTCCTGAACGGCACGGTCTACGCGAACGACTGCCTGACCCCACTACCGAACGTTGTTCTGGATATTTGGCACGCCGACGACAGTGGATGCTACAGTCGATTTGAAGATTGCGAAAACCCTACGCAAGATGACTACAAGCTGCGGGGAATCATCCGAACCGGCTCCGAGGGAACCTTTGCACTGGAGACCGTGAAACCGGGACACTACCTTAATGGCTCGCAGTTTCGCCCGAGCCACATTCACCTGATTGTCCGCCACCCTGAAATCGAAGACCTCGTGACACAACTCTACTTTGAAGGCGACCCCTACATCGAGATCGATGCAGCCGCCTCAAGACCAGATGCTGCCGGACGGATCATTCCCCTTGAGCAGGGAGAAGCAGGACTATACGGAGTTTTCGACATTGTCTTGAACGTGAGCACTTCTGGTGTGGAAGCAGAGCAGAAAACTTCAGCAACTCGTTTGAGACAGAACCATCCGAACCCATTCACTGAAGCGACACGCATTCCATTCTACCTTGCCGCAACGCAGAAGGTAGAAATAACGATCTACGATCTTCAGGGTAAAACCATCACAACACTCCTGCACAAGCAGGTACAGCCGGGTTCGCACGCTGTGGAGTGGAACGGTACTGATGCCGAAGGGAAACCGGTAGAGAGTGGAACGTACTTTTGTAGATTTACCGCCGGAGAATTAGAACAGACACGAGCCATGACAAAAATTTGAGCAGATAGTTCTCGATTCTTCGACTTGATAATCTCTACTGATCCCGGCGCAGGCTGAAAACCTGCGCCGCCCCCTCGAAAGAATTACACCTACCCCTTTTAATTAGCCGGAGCAAAAGTTTTTGCTCCCAACGACTCTACGAACTCTGCACTCTTCAACTCTGAATGTCACATCTCACCTCCTCACGTGTCTCTGACCGTCCCGACATACCAAGCAATCCCAAGAGAAACAGAATTCAATTTGGGTGGTTATTGGCAGGGGGCATGTTTGGTGTTCACGCACTATTTTCCACCACACTTTTCTTGTGAGAGATTTTATGAGACGCTCCACTCTATTGCTGCTGATTGGCCTCGTGTTCCTCTCGTTTGGATACACGAAAGATCACAACGGAAACGATATTTCGAAGATCTATTTGATCGGGAATACGTTGATCCGAACAACACCGGGTGAAAACATCCGCTTCTACGACATTGCAAATCCGGCTTCGGTCACTGAACTGGGAAAGATTGAGGTTAAGGGGAATAGCGACGTTGCCGCAACCGGGAACTACATGTATGCCGACAGAAATTATGATCTCTTAGTCTACGACATTAGCAACCCTGCTTCACCACAACTTATCGACTCTGTCCTCAAGGTTTTTCAGACATTAAACGACTATGAGGTTTGGTTGGGAAATGATGGCTGGGTTGACGACGACATTGGTGGTGCTTCTGGATGTGGAGGAGGTGGATGTAATGAGAACCCGATGGATGCCCCGATGGCAGAGTCAACCGGCGCGGCAAACGATGCCTCCGGACAAGGTGGATCACTTGCCCGCTTCATGATTGTCGATAACTATCTCTACTGCATCGACCGGGAGCAGATTAAAGTTTTCGATATCAGCGAGCCTACTCGTCCTCGCTACCGGAACACTGTCTACGTCACCTGGGGAATTGAGACACTCTTCCACGACAACGGCCACCTCTTTATCGGTGGACAGGAGGGGATGTATATCTACTCGCTCGACAATCCAGAAGAACCAGAGCCGGTATCAGAGTTCACCCACCGGAGGAGCTGTGATCCAGTTGTGGTGGATGGAGACAGAGCCTACGTAACGCTCCGAGGTGGTTCACCTTGTGGTGGGTTCACAAACCAGTTGGACATTATTGATATCAGCAATATTAAGAACCCGAAGTTGATGAAGAGTGTGGAGATGACAGGTCCCTACGGTCTCTCTGCAAAAGATGGGACTGTGTTGGTTTGCGATGGTCAGGCAGGATTGAAGACGATGAAAACTGGAGACCTCGGGAACATCACCCAGTGTGGTCTGCTTGATGGTTTGACTGCCTACGATGTGATCTGGTACAACAACTTGCTGATCCTAACTGCTGAGGAAGGATTCTTTCTCTACGACGCAACTGATCCTTGTAATCTGAAGACCTATGGAAAATTATTCTGATCGACCTGATCGAACTTGGAAGAGGTGGCCGCTCGCACTCTTGGCAACACTTCTTACTTCGGTTCTGCTAACATCCTGCTCTGGAATAACGGGTGAGAACACGATAAGCAACGGGACAATCACCGGCCCAGATTATCGAAGGTGCGTCAGCCCCTGTTGTGGTGGGTGGTTCATTGAGATCGAAGGGGAGACGTGGCGTTTTCTTGAATTGCCTGAAGGGAGTGGGATTAACTTGAATGTGGAAAATTTTCCAATTCAAGTAACACTCAACTGGAGAGTTTCCGATCTTCAAAAAGAGCATCCCTGCGGAAACCAAGTGATTACGGTCGATGCTATAAAACAACGGTAAAGCAGAAAGCAAAACCTAACGCGAAAGAACTAAAGGGGGAAGAGAAAATATTCTCTTCCCCCTTTAATTTTATAACCTGCTAACGAAGACTTCCAGATCATACTCTATGCAGACAGTTCCATTTAGCTGATACTCGGCGAAGATTTCACTCAACCGATCGATCATCGGCTCGTAGTCAGGGTGGTCAGCCGAGGGAACGTAGGAAGAGGACTCCAGACGACCGCGCAAGCCATCGAAGTCAACCTGCTGCTCGTTATAGAGGCGAAGTTTTTGTACTGGCATCGGATGGAAGAATCGAAGAAGATCCTCATCGCTGATATTCTGGTGATTTATCTGTTGGTAGTCTGTCCCAAAAGTCAACAACATCTCTTCGTATGCTTGAAGGAAGGGAGAACTGTCGGTTCGACGGCTATTCCAGAAGAGGAGAACGTTTCCTCCCGACTTTAGAATGCGCCTCCACTCTTCCTTCACTCCATCACGGTCGAACCAATGGAAGGCCTGCCCGGCAGCGATCACATCAACACTCTCATCTGGCAGAGTAGTCACCTCAGCTGTCCCAACAACGCTATGAAATTGGTCGAACTGACTCAGCAGCCGCTCAGCAGCTTCCCGCATTCCATCGTTTGGCTCGACGCCGTAGACAGTCATGCCGTTGCGGAGAAAAAGCTCTGATGAGATTCCTGTCCCCGATCCTATATCTGCTACAACACTCTCTTCGTTCAGTCCAATAAGATCGTGCAGCGAGGCAATCAATCCGTCCGGGTATCCGGGACGGTATTTGATGTAGGCTTCAACGCGGTCAGAGAACCGCGTTGTGGAGTCTTTCCGTTCAAACTGCGTTGTGCTCATATAACGCTACTCAAGAAAAAAAAGTGAAGGAAAACAAAAACAGCATTGCCACTCTGAGAAGTGTTGCCGAACACTACAGGCTGCTCTCACGCACTTCTATCCTATCACCTTGGCTCTGCGGAACAGAAATCACGAGGAAGTGTAGATCCCGTTCGCTTCGATTGCTGATGCGGTGAGGAATTCCGGGAGAGACCCGAAGCCCTTGGTCTTCTTCAATCGTGAGGATCTCTTCACCTATCTCCATAGTTCCCCTTCCCGAAACGATATAGAAGAATTGGTCTGCCCGCTCATGGTAGTGCTTCACCTCCGAGGTTCCGGGGGGCATCCGCTCCCGTATTACGCTCAGCTTATCCGCTTGTAGGAAACGCCAACCGTCGCACTGATTTCCCCAGCTATAATGTTCGGCTGAATGAATATCAACAACTGCCATCATAGACCTCATCAGATAAATTGATTGGCTCCGCTGCAAACACGTTCCCCCTTAAACGCTTCCACACTCACAACCTGACCACTCTACAAACTCTCCTCTCTACACACTCTATAAACTCTTAGCTCTTACGAACTCATTCCAATCACCCAGCGGAAGAATTCGTTCAGCGACTCGATCTCCGGTTTCGGGCTAACGTGGTCCACATGTACGGACTCCATGCGACTTAGTTCCTCTTCGATGAAATTATTGAGGAGAGGAATGCGCGGCTCCTTGTCAAGTTCTTCGCCAGACATTTTTCTCGTGAGTAAGAGATCAATTTCAGCCCGGAGTGGACCGTTGGGAAGGAGACGGTCGACGAGATGCTGGAACTGCATTGGGACTGGCCCGATATCAGCCTCGATCCACTTGATTGCCAGCAGAGGACGAAGCACGTAGAAGTATTTCTTCGTGCGGACAGTTTCTCCTTGAAGGTATTCTCGGTAATTCCCCTTCGCCATGCTGAGGTAGTGGTAGAGAGAAGCTCGCGGAGAGTAGTAGGTCGGCAGAAGCTCGCGGAGAGTAGTAGGTCGGCAGAAGCTCGCGGAGAGTAGTAGGTCGGCAGAAGCTCGCGGAGAGTAGTAGGTCGGCAGAAGCTCGCGCATTTTCTCTGTGATCTCCTTCTTCTCCCTATAGATGATGGGAGAGACAAGCCACTCCAGAAGAGGAGGATTCGACTTCCGAAGAAGTTGCAGCCCTTTGCGCAGATCCCATCCACTGATGTCGAGACTGTCGTTAATCGGACGCTCAATCACATCTCGCCGCAACTCCATATCAATCGAGAGATACCACTCGGGAGGGTGAACGTAGAGGAAACGGACATCGTAATCACTATCCTTGCTCGGGAAACCCCAAGCGCGACTCCCCGATTCGACGGCGAGAAAAATCGCCACATTCTCCTCATCCTCAATCTGCTGAAGGCGCTCGAGGATTTCGCTCCTCACATCATCTGGTATGTTATAGGAATACATAGGAATTGATGCTGATGGGACGAACAGATGTTAATGGGGCAAAGGTTTTTGCCCCCTACGGCTCCGCACACTTATGAACTCATTCACTCTACAAATTCTTCTCTCTATACTCTCTCACAGGTGGGGTAACGTGGGGCAAAGGTTTTTGCCCCCTACGATTCTCTACTCTACAAACTCTCCTCTCTACACACTCTTAACTCTTACAAACTTTCCCCCGGCTTCCGATACAGCTCCACATCTTCCCAACTTAACGGATCTTCAATCGGTTCAAGATGTGTGAAGATTGAAACCCCAGAGGGAAGGGCTGCCCGTATTTTTTCCTCAATTTCTTCGGCAAGATCGTGCCCCTGTTGCACTGTCCAATCTCCTGGAACTAATAGGTGAAACGAGACAAAACTTCGGCCACCTGACTGGCGAGTTCGTAGTGCGTGGTAGTGAAGTCCTTGCTGATGGTACTCCCCCAATATCACTTCAACTTCCCCACGCTGCTCATCTGGAATTGCTTTGTCCATCAAGCCGTGCGCAGAACGCCAGACCAATCGTGTACCCGATCCAATAATGTGGAGGGCAACTGCGAGGCCGATAAGTGGATCCAGGATATTCCATCCAGTTAGGACTACAGCCCCAACCCCGAGAAGAACAGCAACCGATGTCCAGACATCGGTCATCAGGTGATGTCCATCTGCCTCAAGAGTAAGCGAACGCTCCCGTTTACCAACACGCAGAAGAATTCGTGCAACGGCAAGGTTAATAACCGAGGCGCAACCGGAGAGAATCAGGCCGAGATCGACTTGTTCGATAGGCTGCGGTGCGAAGAGTCGGTTAACCGCGGGAATCGCAATCCCTACAGCCGCCACCACAATTAGTCCCCCCTCCATCCCACTGGAAAAGTATTCTGCCTTGTCGTGACCGAACATGTGATCCTCGTCCGGTGGACGAGCAGCCACCGTTAGCATCACCAGAGCAAAGATCGCCGCCGCAAGATTCACTACCGACTCAAGAGCGTCGGAGAGAAGTCCTACAGAGTCTGTGATGAGCCAAGCACCTGTCTTCAATCCGATTGTCAGGATAGCCGCCGCAATTGAAAGCCAGGCGTAGCGTGTAAGTGAAGCACGGTTCATAGTAACAGCTATGGTAGCAAAACTCCTCGACGCAGGGCAAGACTAACTGGAGCAAAGATCAGGAAACAGAGTGCTGCAATCCCATACAATCCCCACCCACTTGGCAGAGCTTCCAGACCAACAAAGAGAATGGAGGTAGTCGGGACAACCACTTTCCAAATTCCTTTCAGCAGGTTGGTACGGGAGACACCGAACATCAGGGCAATCAGTCCGAGGCCGAAGACTACTGCGGCTGCAACAAAGATCATTGGGACAAGGTCACTACTTCCCTCAAAGAAGAGCCGAGCCGATGCTCCCCCCTCAACAACTGCTATCGGCCCAATGCCGTCGGCTCCAAGCCCGGCAGCATGCAGGCTACCACCAACGGCCACGAGGGGGAGGGCAATCATCACTCGCTTCCGTTGCCCCATTCGGTAGAGAACATCGCCGATACAGGAACAGGCCAACACTCCGAGACCGAACGCCATCGCCGTCAGGATGTGGCCGAGATACCAGCGAGTAGAATCTCGCACAGCCTCCTCAGCAAGCGTGTGATCTCCGTAGTCGGTGACAACCGGAATCAGCGTAATGCCGAAAGCAAGTGCCATCGGGAAGCTCATGATAATTGCCGCGTATAGTCGCGATCGGCTGTTGGCACTGTTCATGGAATTGTCGTAAAGGTGGACTCAAAGAGCATAGTTGCTGAACGGAAACAAGTTTTGAATTCTCTGTGAAATGCGATCGTGTTTAATGATAGTGAGATTGATAGATCAAACGCCGGCATACTTGATCCCTGTCAACTCCGCAATCTCTTTTTTCCACGTTGTTAAATCTCTCAGCCTGAATTGATTCGTCGATTCGTGCCCACATGCACGTGCGAGGATTTTCATCAGATCGACTGTCGCCTCTAAATAGTTCTTCAGTTGCAGTGCCGATTTGCCAATCTCGAACCGTTTCCGCAGATCTTCTTTCTGCGTGGCAATCCCCACTGGACAATTGTTGGTGTGGCAGGCACGCATCGCAAGGCATCCAATAGCTTGCATCGCGGAGTTGGCAATCGCAACCGCGTCAGCCCCAAGGGCGAGAGCCTTCACAAAGTCAGATTCAGTGCGGAGTCCACCGGTTATGATAAGCGTTATATCATTGGCTCCGCGAGCATCGAGATGTTTGCGAGCGCGGGCAAGCGCGACCATAGTTGGAACAGAGATATTGTTCTTGAAAATTTCAGGTGCTGCGCCAGTCCCTCCACCACGACCGTCGAGAATAATGTAGTCAGCACTTGCCTCCAACGCAAAGTCAATATCCTCCTCAATATGCTGTGCCGACATTTTAAAGCCGATTGGAATGCCTCCCGTCCGTTCCCGAATCTCATCAGATAGCTTTCGGAAGTCATCGGTTGTCACCAGGTCATCAAACCGAGAGGGGCTTATTGCAGGAGTACCCGCTTCCAACCCACGGACAGCGGCAATTTTCCCCTTCACCTTCTCTCCGGGCAAATGTCCTCCCGTCCCCGTCTTTGCCCCCTGCCCAGCCTTGAAGTGGAAGGCTTGCGCTTTACATGCCTTCTCGATACTCCACCCAAACTTTGCCGAAGCTAATTCATAGAAGTAGCGACTGTTCTCTCCCTGCTCTTCCGGCAACATCCCTCCTTCACCCGAACAGATGCCAGTCCCGGCCATTTCTGCACCTCGGGCGAGGGCAATCTTTGCCTCCTCACTCAGAGCACCATAACTCATATCACTTACGAAGAGTGGTATCTGGAGGCGCAAGGGTTTCTTTGCTCGCCGACCAATCAGAACCTCGGTTACTACTGGGGCATCGTCAGCTAATGGCCGCCGAGAAAGTTGAGCAGTCAGAATCTGAATATCGTTCCATCGTGGAAGCTCTGTGAGAGGAACACCCATAGCAGATACAGCACCGTGGTGACCAAGATTCTTCAAGCCACTTCGCGCAAGCTCACGCACATAGTTGTTATAGGGTTCCTCAGGGCCACCGTGAACGTCTTCATAGAGACCGAGATAGGCATCTCGGTTGTAGGGCTGCGGGTGCTCTTTCGTCCAGACCCGGACCTCCTCTTCATCAACGAGAACAGCATCGTTCTCGTGATCGACCCAGGCGGTAAACTTTTGCAAGACCTCGTGATTGTTGTACTCACTCACCCCCGTATCGAGCCGGTAGTCCCAGTTGTGCAGGCCACAAATCAAATTCTCTCCGTCGACATGTCCGTCGGCAAGAAGTGCTCCGCGGTGTAGACAGCGTCCGTATAGAACAGAGACCTCCTCACCGTAACGGATCACAACCAGATCAACTCCGGCAACAAGTGCGTAGGTTGGCTTACGATCTTTTAGGTTACTCCAATCTGCGACGCGTGCACCGTTCAGCATATATAAATCCTGTATTGTTTAGAGGTTGTAGTTGAGTCTACGTAGAATTTTGATTTTCAAGTAAAGATAGAGGGATTGATCGAGACCTAATTGAGAGAGTTAACCTTATCTTTCTTTCATCACCAACAATTGAACTCTTATGAACCAGCAACACCCAAACCTCACACCTGTTGACTACGAAGAAATCCTCTCGCAGATCACAGATCTTCTCGATCAGGCACGTACTGCCTCTGCCAAAGCTGTCAACTCAATAATGACTGCCACATACTGGAGTATTGGCCGACATGTTCTCCTGTACGAACAGAAAGGAGGAGAACGACAAGAACACTATGGGAAGCAAGTTGTGGAACAACTCTC
>JBFWSB010000060.1:0-15610 GCA_050248595.1 Kapaibacterium sp. (SeqCode) | reverse complement strand
GAGTGAGTCACTGTTAGATGAAGGTTGAGGGTTGCTTTCGTTCTCCTTCGCACAGGAGAAGAGAAAGAGAGTGCAGAGAAGCGAGAGTACGATGTTACGCATGGATTTTTAGGAATTCAAAATTCAAAAGTAAAAGTTCAAAAAAGGGAAGGTGAAGATATTTGAAGAGTACCCACGCGAGTTGGAGGTAGGCGTTACGGAGAGTTCAGGCCAAGAGGCAAAGGGGAAATTCGCTGCGGTGAATGGTGAGAAGAGGATGTTGGTGTTGCTCCAATCTCACTGTAAAGTTATCTCGATCTGGCACTTTGGTTTACCCTATTCTGAAGCGACGCAAGTATACCCCGTTCTTCGTCGGTCGGGTGGCTTCCATACTTCATCAGTCGGGAGAGGTAGATGTAGAGCGTTCTCAGGCGAAAGAACCAGTTGATGTTGCCGAGCATGTCGAGGTTGATTTCCCGGTGCTCCCGGTAGCCTTGCAGGATAAGGTCTTGCAGGTGCTTACCGTTGGGTAGATGCCGAATGCGTGTAAATGAGATCGCAATGTCGGAGAGATACCAGTGATAGCAGCAGTTCCCGAAGTCAAAGGTCATGATCCCGACGGTTGGGTGGTAGTGGAAATTCTGTGGGGCAAAGTCGCCGTGAGTCATGCCGAACGTTTCATCTGATCGAGGAAGCTGCTCCAGAAATGTGAGAACTGTTTCAAGTTCGTGGTGTGCAACGGTGTCATCCGCTGGGATCAAGTCCCGACCGTATGCGAGGAAGATTTCATCATGCCACAGCCAACGGTCTCCCTCTCCACTATTCTCGTATCTGCCCGAGGCAACGTGAATCTTTCCAAGTGTCCTTCCCCACTCTAAGAAAAGGTTGTCATTCCAGTGGGGAGAAGATTCGCTAACCCTTTCTCCGAGAGCGTATGTAAAGGCAGAGGCGAACATCTTCTCGCCATCCAGTTCAACCGTTACCACAAACTCTCCCCCCTCAGTCGGGATTGGTTGTGCAACCTGTATCCCCTCTCGAATAAGGTGCTCCACGTAGTTAAGTTCTGCCGTCGACTGACCAAACGTTCTGTAGAACGGATCGGTTAGGCGAAGAATAAGCTGCTCCTTCTGGCGACGCATCAGCCAGACCGAGTTGCCGGAATCAGAGATGTGATGGTCGATATCTGCTCCCCACGCAGTTGCGGCAAGCGTTGCTAACTCGAGGGATGCGTTATTCTTCCAAGTAATTGACATTCGGTGGTTCCTGTTGGGGTAGAGGATCTGTTCTGTCTTGCGCTCCTATCGAGTAACGATAATACGCTCTCGTTTGATACGACTTCCTGCTTCGACTTGTACCCAGTAAAAGCCGGAGGGAACGTTTCCTCCCCTCCAGATTATTTGACTCATCCCAGCAGGGAATTCTCTCTCTGCGAGAAGCCGAACCTCTTTCCCAGTAAGATCAACAATTGAGATACGGAGTTGCGAACGATAACTTAGACTAAACGAGATCGTTCCCAGTTGATGAAGGGGATTTGGCTTGATTGTCAGCTCCTCAATTGATTGAGAAACATCTGGTTGATCCCAGTCCCGCACAGTTACAACCTCCAATTCATCTGCGCCAATCTCCGGACGGACCGAGTTCCGCAATTCGCCGTCGATGTCGTTGAAGACAAAATCGTTAAAAGGGAAGCCAGCCTGAATTGCCGGACTTGTTGTAGCAATATGCAGGTCATCTTCGGAGAGGAATTGTGGGTCGGCTACCAGTGAGTGGGTTTCCGATCCGAGAATCTGTTGAATCGAGGGAAGGTCAACGCGCCCAGTATCATTCCAGATTGCGAGCGTGTCGCCGGTTGTGTAGATAAGGTTGTAGTCCAAATCGAACGTCTTGTTGAATCGCTCAATGAACTTGATACGGTAGGCGGGATTTCCATTAAAACTTGCGATGATATTGTTCTGCATCAAGATACTGTCGGAGCCAAATGGAATATCCAATCCAATCGACCGACTTGCACTATCTCTCACTGCAATTGAATTGTAGAGAAGCCAGAAATTCTTCGCCTGGCCGATGTTGATCCCGGTCAAGTTCGTCTCCATGTCGGGGTTATATACTGGGTCGTGAACGAGAACCATGTTGTTTGCAATCAAGGCAAACGGTTCTGTCACGTCGGCGAAGCCGAACGAGATACCTGTTGCGCTCGAGCTTCCGAAGTTGGAGCCACGAACGTCGATCCGGTTACTGGTTACTTGAAGTGGTCCGGAGCACTCGTTCAAGATGATTCCACTCCCGATTGACTCAATATCGTTCCCGTAAATAATCGGTGCATCGTGGTAGTAGATGGAGATTGGCGATTGAAATGCTCGGGAAGTATCAGCTCGGCGAAATGTGTTGCCGATGATCCTCGCCCCAAATACGCGGTCATCCTCGGTACAGTTGAAGCCAAAGCATCTATTCAATCTGATCCCACTGACCCCTCCAATAAACTGGTTTCGCTCAATGCTGATCGAGTCGGTGAGGGCATCTTCTCCGGCGAAGATCATCACCGAATTATCTGCTAACGATCCATCGAAGATATTCTCTGTGATGCTTACGTGATCTGCTTCTCCAACAAACCGAATCGTGGTTCCCGTATACGTTGAATCATCGAATTGAAAGGTTAAGTCCCGAATGTGGAGGTAGTCAACATTTCGCAGCCGCAGAAGGTGAGTGCGGTTCAAGATAAACGACGCAGTCTGCCGCAGGAGAACATCATTTGCATCCTCTGACTCAGAGCGAATTGTCAAGATATTCTCTTCGCTCGTTCCCGGAATCTCATTAATCGTCTCGTAGATAGTATACTCTCCATCCAAGAAGGCAAAGTCAACTGGACCCATTACACAGCGTGTGTGCAAATCTTCCAATCCTTCCCCAAAGGTCTCATAATCTCCCCCTTTGCCGATAGTATATGTGCCACTCAGGCCACTGGGAGAGGAGCTGTACTCATAGGCTCCAATATCGGGCGTTGAAGGATCGCGTGGATTGCCGTCAATATCAACAGTCACCTCTGCTAAAGGAATGCCAGCATTGTCGAGAGTCTCAGAGTTTGTGTGCAGGTCTGTTCTGAGGGAATAGCAGGGGGAGACAGAGTGGGAGTTCAATTCTATCCCTTGGCTCTGTTGTAGGCTGTCGAGCGTCGGGAAGTTGCCAGCAGATGTGCGCCCCAGTATGTCACCGGTTGTGTAGATGTTGTTGAAATCAGACTCGTAGATGACACTTCCAATCGGGTAGACAATTGCCTCTCGGCCTCGCATGTTGGTGAAGATATTGTTGAAAATCCGGAGAGAATCGTTGCCAAAGCTGAATAGCGAGATAGCCACATTTGTTGTGGACTGAAGCTGCCTGGTGTTGCTGTTGGAGAGGTGGACAGTGTTGTAGAAAATATCTGTCTTCCGGCATCCATTCATTGCAATACCACTTACTCCGGTAGCTGTGTCGGAGTCGATTACGAGAATAAGGTTATTTGCAACCAGGTTTCGCTTCTCTTGCCCATCGCAAGCCTGCATCGTGATTGCTGTGCCGAAGCGTTCGGGGCGGAGAGTAATCCGATTCTGCTCGACGTGGAGACCATCGTTGCAGTTATCAAGGTAGATGCCGACGCCATCTGTTGCACTGAAACGATTGCGCCGAATCTCCAGCCCATTCCAATGCTGCATCAATATCCCACCTCCACCCAAGCCGGGAATGCCGTGGGTCATGTTATTCCCCTCAATTCTTCCATTTAAAGTCCGGGTTGTATTGCTCAGCCCCGTGCCATTTACACCAGCATATCCTCCACTCAATTGGCAGTTCTCCACAACAATGTTGGGGGTATCAAACAGGTGAACGGCTGAGTTGAGAGGTTGAGCAAATCGTGGGTTAGGTGTCATGGCAATAATGGCATTGCGTATCGTTACGCTTGCCGACCCTGCTACCCGGATACCTGTCCCATAGATTTCTCCCGGATTCTCGATTGTTAAATTCTTGATCGTCACAAAATCGGTTGTATCTATCCGGATAACGTGTTCGTTGTTGTTTGCTGTAGCACCTATGTGTTGGTAGAAAATCGTGACATCTTTCGGGTTCCCTGACTCTGACTCGAACGTAATCGGGTTCTGCCGACTTGCACCACGCACCTTGCTTATACGGAACTGCTCTTCGTATCGCCCACTAACAATCAAGAATCGAGTTGCTCCATCAACCCCCTTTTCATTGAGAGCTTCGGCAGCTTTTGCTAAAGTTTCGAAATCTCCCTTCGGCCCAACCTGATATGATCCAGAAAGTTGTGCAGAGGCGGTTGCTATCGATGAGAAGAAAAAGAGGGAGGGGATCAGTGTGCGGAAAAACCTGTTCATCAGTACCTCGTTCGAGTTCGTTCCTAAAGAACATAGAGAAGAGTCCGACAGAGAAGGGAATTGTGTCGGTTACATCAACAACATATCTGCTGGAAGCTACCGAACCGGGGAGGAGAGTGCAAACAAAAAGTTGATGAGGGGGAGATTTTACCCTCTTCTAAGAGTCTTTCATTTCTTAGGTTCCCCCGATTTTCAGATATTCGTCCCCACTGTGCTCCAGTAAGAGTCAGTCAATTTTAGTTGTGATGCTACCGGCAACCGTCCGATAGCGATGCGTGCTCTGGCGATTGTCATATGGATTTGTCGTTTATCATTCCCGCATATAATGAAGCGGAAAGAATAGGGGAGTCACTGGAGAAGGGGATCGCCTACTTCGCTGGAGAACCGTATCAGTGGGAGATCATCGTTGTCGATGATGGTTCCGCAGATTCTACTACTGATGTCGTAGAGAGTTTTGCTGGCAGAGGCGTTCGGCTGCTTCGTCAGCCACAAAACATGGGGAAGGGGGCGGCAGTCAGACGGGGTATGTTGGAGGCGCAAGGAGAATATCGCATCTTCTCCGATGCCGACTTCTCGACTCCAGTTGAGGAGACGGCTCCAATGTTGGAACACTTGAAGCAATACGACGTCGCCATAGGGAGCCGAGCAATTGACCGGAGCTACGTAAAAGTACATCAGCCCTGGTATCGTGAGATGATGGGGAATATCTTCAACCTCTTCGTTCAAGTTTTTGCCGTCTCCGGTATCAAGGATACACAGTGTGGATTCAAGGGATTTCGAAGTGAGGTTGCCGAGAGCATTTTCAACAGGACAAAAATCGACGGCTTCAGCTTTGATGTAGAGGCACTCTACATTGCCCGCAAACTGGGCTACTCGATCAAAGAGTTCCCCGTCCATTGGTTCAACGACGAACGCTCAACCCTGAACCCAGTTACCGATGCAATTCGGATGTTCCGGGAGTTACTGAAGATTCGGTCGCTACATCGGGGAGAATTTTAAAGAGTCGAAGAGCCGAGAGTTGAAGAGACGGGGGGCGTTCTGATGAATGGCTATAAAGACATTTTGAAGCTGATGTTTGATGTCTGACATCTGAATATCATAATAACTAAGAAAAGAGAATAGACAGGCAATGAGTATAGGTGATGGGGTTGTAGAGAATCAGCCAATCACATCTTTTCATCCTGTTCTTCGCACATAACACCAATTTCCAGGTTCAATGAACTACCGTACACTCAACAAGGTCTTTGCTGCCACAGTTTTTTTTGTGGCACTCACTACCTACTGGATGACTCTCCAGCCATCAGTCCCCTTCTGGGACTGTGGTGAATTTTCAGCCGCAGCAATGTGGCAGCAAGTTCCCCATCCTCCCGGTGCTCCGCTCTGGTTGTTGGTGGCCAAGACATTCGAGATTTTGTTGCCGGGCGATCCGGGGCACAACTTCAATCTCTTCGCGGCACTCTGTTCTGCATTTGCAGCAATGTTTGCCTACTTGATTGCAGTGAATGGTATTGAGCGGTTCCGGCCATACGATCCATCGAAGCCAGCCTCCTCCTACCTTTCTACATATGGTGGTGGTCTTATTGGTGCTCTCGCCTTCGTCTGGAGTGATTCTAACTGGTTCAACTCAGTCGAGTCCGAGGTCTACTCTGCCGCAACCCTCTTGGCGGCGTTGGCGATGTGGATTATGATGAAGTGGGATCAACAGGCAGAGAAACCGGGGCACGAGCGATGGCTTTTGTTGCTGGCGTATGTCATGGGAATGGCAATCGGTGTTCACCTTTTGGCTTTGTTGGTAATTCCGAGTGTTGCGTTGACAATTTACTTCCGGCGATATACAAAGATTGATGCACTAAGTGTCTTTCTTGTACTTGGATTATTAGCTTTGATTGGAGCAACTTTTATTATTGTACCGTTCAGAGTTTTGAGCCTTTTCGCTTTTGTTGGGTTAGTGACCGTTGTAGTTGTTCGGCGTAAATCCCATCCAGATATTCTACCATTAGCAGTGGCTATTCTGCTCACAGGAGTTTCTTTTGGTATTCTCTATACGGCAACGTTAACCTGGATACCAGAGATATTCTCTTCAACTTTTGCTGGAGGTATCGTTCTGCTCTTAGCCTTGCTCGGGCTTGCAGGTTGGGCATTCGTGCAGAAGAAAGGAGTGGTTTTCCTCGCTGCCACAGCCTTTACACTTACAGTTCTCGGCTACACCACCTACACACAGATTCTCGTCCGCTCAGCTTCGCATCCAGTGATGAACGAGAACGAGCCAGACACATTCAGCGAGCTTGCCCGCTATCTCGGGCGCGAGCAGTATGGAAGCCGAGCGGCTTGGCCTCGCAGACACGACCACGTCCGGGGTGGATACTATCAGCAGGCACTGCAACCGTATGGTCCTCTTCCTCAACCAGTTGGCCAGAATCCAGATGGGTCTATCGAGTGGGCGAATATCGACGCACCATCGGAAATTAACTACATGGTATCATACCAGATGATGCACATGTACTTCCGCTACTTAGGGTGGAACTTCATCGGCAGAGTTAGTGATATACAGGATGCTGGCGTGAGTATGAATGGAAGTACTTCGGTAGAGGAGCAAGCGAACTTCATCAGGCCGACTGGGGCAGAAGATGTCTTCCCCATTACATTCTTCGCGATTCCCTTCCTGCTCGGTCTATTCGGAATCTTCGTTCACTTCCGGCGCGATTGGAAGATGGCCACGATTTTCATGACAGCATTCCTCCTCTGGGGTGTGCTGATGGCCTTGCAGCAAAACCAGCAGAATCCGCAGCCGCGTGAACGCGATTACTTCTACACCGCCTCCTTCATGGTCTTCTCTCTCTGGGTCGGCTTCGGGGCCTTCGGTCTGGCCGAAGCAATCGGGAAAAAGAATGAAGGCTCAGAGGATGAAGATGAAAATGAAAATAGTAGAGCCTCGGCTCAGCCGAACGTTGCTATCTCAGGTGCAGTTCTCGGAATCTGTCTCCTTGCTGCTCCTGTCTTGATGGCAGTGCAAGGGTGGAAACTCCACGATAGATCGGGGAACTGGCTCCCGTGGGATTATGCCTATAACCTGCTGCAAAGCTGTGATACTAACGCAATCCTCTTTACCAACGGCGACAACGATACCTTCCCTGTCTGGTACTTGCAGGATGTTGCCGGCGTTCGCCGCGACATTCGCGTGGTAAACCTTGAGTTGGCTCAAACTCCGTGGTATATCACGCAGATGAAGCAGGAGCCGACGTGGGATGCTGCTCCTGTTCCGATGACCTTTACGCTACAGCAGATTAAGGACAAAGGGGATGGACGGAACGAGGTCAATCCAACGAGGGGAGCGCCAACCAACATCACGTTGCCTGTGCCAGCCGACGTGATGAAGTGGGCAACCAACGGAGCAGTGACCAGCGGAGGTGAATTCAACTGGACATACGAGCCAGGAGAGGGAGGCGTCTTCTCACCGAAGAACCAGATTGTGCGGAGCATTGTGGTGCAGACTGCCAAGGAGGGGTGGAAGCGACCAATCTTCTTCTCGTTAACAACCGGTAATGAGTATGCTGGACTCTATCCTTTCCTCCGTCAAGAAGGAATGGCCTTGCGTGTAATGCCAGTGGAGCAGAAGGAGAGTATTTACAACTTGGATGTGATGAAAAAGTGTTTGATGGAGACTCTGCCGGGGGACGAATACTTTACCGATCAACACTACGGGTTCAAGTTCCGTGGTCTGAACGACCCAAATGCTAACTTCTTAGGGCAGGAAGATCACCGTCGTCCAATCAACTTTTACTACCACCAACTCTACATTCGTTTAACCGAGCAGTTGCTCTACGGGGAGAACGATCCGGCTGGGGCAGTAGCAGTGTTGGACAAGATGGTAGAGACCATTCCACCAAATCGATTTGGTCCACCGATACCATACCTCCCCTTCATGGAAGAGTATGGGTTCCTGACAAAAATTGCTGAACTCTATCGGGATGCAGGTGCAACTGAGAAGGCGCGGGAGTGGGCGCAGAAAGCACTGGATGACCTGAACGGTATCCTGCAAAGTGGAGGCCAAGCTCGATTTGACCCACGCAACCCGCAAGATTATACGGCAGTTCAGGTGCAAGCAAAGACGACGGCCATCCTCGGCAACTACAGTGAGGCACTAAGTCTCTACGAGCGAATGCTTCAAGAACAGCCGAATAACCAGCCAGTACAGGTAGAGCGAGATGCACTCCTTATCGAGCAGGCACTTTCAAAGAAAGATTCGGCGGCAGCTCGAAAGATATTGACCGACGCACTGACAAGCTATGGGTCGAACCTCGATCAACGGGCACGACTTCTCCTCAGTCGGTTCCCATCACTTGCAGGAAATCTGGCGGCAGAGCCAGATAACGCGAACGTTGCGGCGGGGGCAGATACTGGGAAGAAGTAATCTTCCTTTGAGGATATCTGCTCTTGCAAGAGAGAAAGGGGAGGTACTTCTTAGAAGTGCCTCCCCTTTCTCGCACAAAGACCGTTACATCCTTCCCCCCCTTGTCAGTCGGGGCTATCGCCGTATATTTGCCGTTCGTTTAAATCAGGTCGGTCGATTGTGGGGGGATTCAAAGGAGTCTACATCTCTCTTGAAGTGTGAGGAAAACCGATCAATAAAGTGGTAATCAGGTACAGGATTTCGATCAGTCGTAGTTGGACGACTCCGGGGAATGCCGAACTTCAAGATCGTATCAGGACGCTCCAATCCAGCTCTTGCAAAGCGGATTGCTGCCGAATCGGCCACATCACTTGGTGCGGTCTCCATTCGGAATTTTTCCGATGGTGAGCTTTGGGTGAAATATGATGACAATATCCGAGGTGAGGATATTTTCATCGTTCAATCCACACAGCCACCTTCGGACAACTTGATGGAGTTGCTCATGTTAATTGATGCAGCTCGGCGGGCGTCGGCGAAGAGAATCACGGCAGTGATTCCATATTTCGGCTATGCACGGCAGGATCGGAAGGATCAACCTCGCGTGGCGATCACCGCAAAGCTGGTGAGCAATCTGATTACGGAGGCGGGAGCCGACAGGGTAATCACAATGGATTTACACGCAGCGCAGATCCAAGGATTTCTCGACATCCCCTTCGACCACCTTTACGCCTCGCCGGTGCTAACGCGCCACATGCAAGGCTCTGATTTCGGCGACTTGGTGGTCTGTTCACCCGACACAGGAGGCTTGAAGCTTGCGAGAGCTTACGCCAAACGTTTCAGAACCAGCTTGGCCTTTATCGACAAGCGACGCCCGAAGCACAATGTTGCCGAGGTGATGAACATTGTTGGCGAAGTTGAGGGGAAGAACATCTTGCTGGTTGACGATCTGATTGACACAGCCGGAACGTTCACTAACGCGGCGAAGGCATTGAAGGAGAAGGGGGCAAGAAAAATCTGGGGTGCTTGCACCCATCCGGTGCTGAGTGGAGAGGCATACGAAAGAATCGAGGAAGCACCAATTGAAAAAATTCTCGTAGCTGACACGCTCCCACTAAAGCGGGAGTCGTCGAAGATTGTTGTTACGTCGGTTGCCTCTCTATTTGCTGAGGCGATTCTCCGAACCCACAGCAATCAGTCAATTTCGAAACTATTCGACGTGTAGAAGCGAGACAGGATATTTCCTGATCTCGTTCATTATAGAGTTTTTGACAACCGAACACGTTCATTAATCACGTACTTAATAGAAGGAACCGAAGCCATGAGCGACATTACATTAGAGGCGAAACGCCGCGAAGCTGGGCGTAGCAATGCCCGCGCACTCCGCCGTCAGGGGATTATTCCTGGCGTTTTCTATTTCCACGGTCAGGACTCCATCCCACTCTCCGTACACGAGTTGGCACTTCGCCCACTTATCAACACATCGGAATCCCATCTCGTTAACTTGAAACTCGATGATGGATCGCAGAAGCTTTGTATCCTGAAGGATATGGACTTCGATCCGATCACCGATCGTCCAGTCCACTTCGACCTAATTGGCGTTGCGGTTGGCGAGCTAATGAAGCTCAACGTTCCGATCTCCTTCGTTGGAAGGGCTGCTGGACAGCTTGACGGTGGCATCGTGCAGCATGTGATGAACGAACTTGAGATTGAAGTGCTGCCGAAAAATCTTCCCGAGTCGATCGAGATTGATATTTCCGATCTCAACATCGGTGATTCGATTCACGTTTCTGACCTCACAGTTGAAAACTATACTATCCTCAACACACCGGAGGCGACAATCGTCTCGGTGAGCGCACCACGTGTATCATCAGATGATGATGGTGCAGAGGAAGCAGTTTCGATGGAGCCAGAAGTGATTGGGAAAGGAAAGAAAGAGGAAGAAGGATAATTTTGAATCAAACAAGTGGCCGGGAGATATCCCGGCCACTTTGTTGATTTTTAGCAGATATGAAGATCGTCCTCGGTCTCGGCAATCCAGGGAGTCGCTACGCTCGAACTCGCCACAACGTTGGTTGGATGGCACTCGACATCATTGCCGAACGATTGCGCACCGAGTTTCAGCCTGGTGTTGGTGACTATTACGCAGCCGAAGGAAGTTGGCGAGGGCGGAAAGTTGTTCTGATAAAGCCGACAACTTGGATGAACAATAGTGGGCTTGCTGCACGACAGGTAGTGCGGCACTACAGTGGGAGTCCGGAAGAGTTGCTTGTTCTGGTTGACGAAGTTCAGTTCCCGGTTGGTAAAATTAAGCTGACACCGAGTGGTTCATCGGGTGGCCACAACGGATTGGAGTCGCTCCTTTACGAGTTGGGAACAGAAAACTTTCCACGCCTCAGACTTGGGGTTGGGAACGATTTCGGTCCGGGGGAGATGGTTGACTACGTCCTCTCGACATTCAAAGAGAGTGAAGGTGAAGAGTTGGGGGGGATGCTCAATCGAGCAAAAGATGCCACACTCCTCTGGATTGCAGAGGGAACGGCAAAAGCAATGAATCAGGTGAATGCGCGGAAGCGGGAAAAATCTTCAAAAGAATCCGCTACCAACTCACCTAAAGATGATACAGAGAAGTCCGTTGCCGACTCCAATATTGGGCAATCGGATAATAACATATCCACAAAAAGTTAAGAGAGCGAATGGAGTACACAACGATCCTTTATGCGGTTCCTGCGGCAGGCATTCTTGCACTGCTCTTTGCCTTCTGGAAAGCCTCATGGGTGAGCAAGCAAGATCCCGGTAACGAGCGCATGGTGGAAATTGCGGGATATATTCAGGAGGGTGCAATGGCCTTCCTCTCTCGTGAATACCGTGTCTTAGCAATCTTTGTCGTTGTTGTAGCAGCCTTGTTGGCTTGGTCAGGATCACAAGAAGCAGAGTCATCCTGGATGGCTGCAATCTCATTTGTTGTTGGTGCACTCTGCTCAGCTCTTGCAGGGTATATCGGTATGCGCGTTGCCACAAAGGCTAACGTTCGCACAACCAACGCTGCGCGAAGTGGTCTGGCTGAAGCCCTGAATATCGCCTTCTCCGGCGGTTCAGTGATGGGAATGGGAGTTGCCGGCCTTGGCGTTCTCGGTCTTGGCTTGCTGATGCTTCTCTACGATTCAGTTCTCGGAGTTGGTGGGGTGAGTGGTCTCGGTTCTGCCGAAGCTGTTACCCGCACACTTACCGTTATTACCAGCTTCTCGTTCGGAGCATCTTCGATTGCACTTTTTGCTCGCGTTGGTGGCGGTATCTACACGAAGGCTGCCGACGTTGGAGCCGACCTCGTTGGAAAGGTAGAGGCTGGTATCCCGGAGGATGACCCACGCAACCCGGCTGTGATTGCCGACAATGTGGGTGATAACGTTGGTGACGTTGCCGGAATGGGAGCCGACCTTTTTGAATCGTACGTTGGTGCGATCATCGGTGCAATGGTGATTGGTGCTTCATTCTATCCACAGGTTGGTATCAACGCTGTAATTCTTCCGCTGGCAATTGCTGCTGTTGGCATTGTTGTCTCGATTCTCGGGACATTCTTCGTTCGAGTTAAGGAGGGAGGAAATCCACAGCACGCTCTGAACCTTGGTACGTTTGGTGCTGCTGGTTTGATGGCCGTTGCAACGTACTTCATCGTTGATTACTTCTTCAATGCCGAGTTCACGATGAACGACCCGCTAACAGGCAACGCTATTACCTACAGCACGATGAATATCTTCATCGCAACGGTAATCGGACTTGTTGCTGGTGTTCTGGTCGGCATTGTCACGGAATACTATTGCTCAACTGATCGTAAGCCGGTTCACAGCATCGCGGCTCAGTCGGTAACCGGATCGGCCACAAACATTATTGCTGGTCTCGGCGTTGGTATGCGTTCAACCGCTATTCCAATTCTGCTGATTGCACTTGGTATCATCGGCGCATATCACTTCGCAGGTCTCTATGGTATCGCAATTGCTGCTCTCGGGATGCTTTCAACAGTTGCGATTGAGCTTGCAGTTGATGCCTACGGGCCAATCTCCGATAATGCCGGAGGTATTGCTGAGATGGCTGAGCTTCCCCCGGAAGTTCGTGAGCGGACTGACAAGCTGGATGCCGTTGGGAACACAACCGCAGCTATCGGCAAGGGATTTGCTATTGCTTCGGCTGCTCTGACAGCACTTGCTCTCTTCTCGGCATACGTTACCACAGTTGGTTCGGTAGAGTTCCCTCTGTTAATCAACGTCTCGGCTCCGAACGTGATGGCCGGACTGTTACTCGGAGCAATGCTTCCATTCCTCTTCTCATCTATGGCTATGGATGCTGTCGGCAAGGCCGCATTTGCGATGATCGAGGAGGTTCGCCGTCAGTTCCGTGAGATTCCGGGACTTCTTGAAGGGAAGGCAAAGGCTGACTACCGTACCTGCGTTGACATTTCAACGGCTGCCGCAATCAAGAGCATGGTTGCTCCCGGTCTTTTGGCCGTTGCAGCCCCAGTGCTTATCGGCTTCGGACTTGGGTCAGCGGCTCTCGGTGGTCTACTGGCTGGCGTCCTCAGTTCCGGTGTGATGATGGCAATCTTCATGTCGAATGCTGGTGGTGCGTGGGACAACGCGAAGAAAGCAATCGAGGGTGGTCTGCACGGTGGTAAGGGGACGGAAGCACACAAGGCTGCTGTTGTTGGCGATACCGTTGGCGATCCATTCAAGGATACTGCTGGCCCATCGCTGAATATCCTTATCAAGCTGATGTCGGTTGTCGCTCTGGTTATTGCACCATTCCTTCACAAGGAAACGACAGGTACTGCAATGAATTTCGTCAAAGAGGCAATCGAGACAGTATCGGCATCTATCGGTAGCATTCTCTAAGGAATTAAAGTAAAGAAGTTAAGAGTGAGAAGTATAGAGCAACGAGGGGAAGTATAGAGTTCTTTGCCTCAGAAACTTCTCACATAAATAACCTGCTCCTGCCCGTGCGATGAACTGAATGGGACAAGGTACGGGCTGACAATAGAAAATAGAATTACGTTAACCACAGGAGTGAAAGAAAACAGTGAGTACAACACGACACTACGAGACGACCGTTATCATTAACGGTATGTTAGAAGAGAAACAGATTTCGGATGCAGTAGAGCGCGTTTCCGATTTCATTACGAAGCATGGGGGAACGATCTCCGGGGCTGATCACTGGGGGCGGAAGCGTCTTGCCTATCCGATCAGCAAGAAAAACAACGGCTACTATGTCCGTTTCGAGTATACTGCACCGGGAGAAATCGTTGCGCCACTTGCGCGCCACTGCCGGATCGACGACGACGTTTTGCGCGAGCTGACGTTGGTGTTGAGCGATCGTGACCTGAAGAAGCGGGAGGAGACAGCCGCTCGAATTGCTGAAGCTGAGGCTGCTGCTGCTGAAGCCGCTGAGAATGATGACGACGATGACGACGATGATGATGACGTGTAGAGCGCAGTTGGGAGAACTTCCCGCTCTGTTGATGATGATTGAGAGAACCGATTTTTCAGCTAACGATTCGAGGAGAATATGTCATGGCAAACTTGAAAATGCCGGAAGTTAACACCGTTCTGATTGCAGGGAACCTTACGAAAGATCCTATACTGCGCCAGACACGTAATGGAACCCCGGTTGCGAACTTTTCCATTGCATCGAACCGACGCTTTCGCAACAGCGATAACCAGTGGCAAGAAGATGTCTGCTACGTTGGCGTTGTTGCTTGGAATAAGTTAGCAGAGAGCTGCAAATCAAAACTGGAAAAGGGGAGTGCCGTTCTCGTTGAGGGGGAATTGCAGAGTAGAACATGGCAGCTTGAGGATGGTTCTTCCCGTTCAGCGGTAGAGATCAAGGCTCGGCGCATTCAGTTCCTGAGCAAGTGGCGGGATGATATGGATGACGACGAAGATGGATCGGCAGAGGATGATGACTTCGCGTTTGGCGACATCGACTTTGATGACGACAATAACGAGGTGTATGATGCCTATGCCGCAGAGTCTTCTGATTCGGAAACAACGTACGAGTTCTGACCTTCTCTCCGAAGTCGGAGAGTATAGAAGATGAATTAACTATTGAACAGTATATAAATTCAGGGTAGAGAAATGTCAACGACCAAAATTATCCTGCGACAGGATTACGAAAATCTTGGTGAGATCGGCGAAGTGGTTGAGGTGAAGAGTGGGTACGCGCGCAACTTCCTGATTCCTCGTGGAATCGCATATCGTGCAACCGGCGGAGCCCTCAGGGCAGTCGAAGCCGAAAAACAGACCTGGCAGGCTAAGCAGTCTCGACTCGAGGAAGATGCTCGAGTAATTGCCGAGAAACTGGAGTCAGTCTCGATCACCATTCCGATGCGAGTTGGTGAGGAAGATCGTCTCTTCGGTTCGGTAACTGCTTTGATGATTGCCGAAGAACTTGGCGCTCAGGGACACAACATTGATCGACGTGCGATTCAGATCGACGATCCGATTAAAACACTCGGCATGTTCGATGTTCCAGTGAAGCTCCACAAAAACGTCACAACAGCACTGAAGGTGTTTGTTGTAGATGAAGAAGGTTCAGAGAGCGAGTAAGGAGAGGGTGGCTATCCGTAGAGGATAACTAACCGTTGCACAAGATTTTTGCAGAAGTCTGGGCGGGAGAGAAGAGAACTCTTCCGCCCGCTTTGCTTTTCACTCTTTCGTTTACCACATTTGTTTGTCACGTGGAGCAATCACAGGAAGAGAAGTCAACAAGACTCTCCCGTTTCCCAATCGGCAGACTCCTCCAGGTTGTTCTCGCTATTGGTGGGATTACCTTCTTTACGCTACTGGCACGCGATGTAAACTTCGGTGCTCTCCCTCCCGCATCTCTC
>JBFWSB010000059.1:0-15662 GCA_050248595.1 Kapaibacterium sp. (SeqCode) | reverse complement strand
GGAGACTTGGTCGACAACACCTCGTGCCACGGAGCCGACAATAATCGCTCCTTCTACGCGAGGATCAGCCAAATATTCGGCGGCAATGCCCGAGGCAATCTCTTTTAGCTGGGTGTTCAGGGAAGCACCCGACCCAGATTCAATAAATGGAGAGTGGATATTCTGGTTCATCGTTGTAGAAAATATGGTTCAGAAAACTGGAGAGTTGAACGTGTCTAACTTCTTTTCTCAGACGAAGTAAGTGGAAAATTGATCCGTAGGAAGGAAAAAGCAGGGGATGAAGGAAAAAAAGAAGACATAACAACATTTTTTTCTGAACTGTTATGTCTGTTCACACGATTCTGTTACGGGTAGCAAATACCTTTGTGCTCATGGTGGACTGGACACCCACCACACTATTGGTAGTGCTTCGGTGATACTGCATGGAGTTGGACAACACTGAGGCCGATTACTGAAGGAGATACGTTTATGGGGGCGTATCTCCTTTTTTTTGTGCCCTTTTTGCAGTAATACCAAATTCAAATAAGGAAGACGCATTGTCGGAGAGAAAGGAGTGTATTCTCATCAGTTGCTCCCCTCTCCTGGGATCGGGAGAGGGGCTGGGTGAGAGGGCGAAGAACGGAGACTTACGTCTTCGTTAAGTGAATTCGGTATAACTCATGAGCGCGAGTTACGAACGTCTCCCCTACTCCACCACCAACGTATCTGCCCCCATCGATCTGCCGAAGAACCAGCCAAACCCATCTCCCTGTACGTTCCAGACAGGTTGTTGACCGGGAGTGCCGAAGAAGAGGTCGTCGTCTCCGCTGGAGCGGGTGTTGAAGTATGCTGTGTAGGCCTCTTCATACTCAGTCATGTAGACAAAGAGGGTGTCGATCTTCTGGCGAAAATCTTCTTCAAACAGACAGACGTTGTAGAGCACTGCCTTGTTCGTTGTGCCGGAAGAATCAATGTCGTAGAAGTAGTAGCCGAAACCTCCCTCTCGATACTGGAGGGTGTCAAACCTATAGCTCATTTCAAATCGAGCACTGTTCAGACTAACCCCATGGGGGAGATATTCAACCATAAAGTTCAATGCATCGGCTTGCTGGGGTTCGTTCTCGTTGGAATAGAAGTCGCAGCCATTCTTCACTGTGTCGATGTAAAGCCGGATAATTTCAGGTTCGCGAGGTATCGTTGCGGTTGCCGCCACACTCAAGCTCTTCCAGTCTACTCGTAACTGATAGCTCTTTCCAACCTCCACGCGCAAGTTCTCTGCAACATATTTTCCCGAACCGACATGCTTCATTGGGTACTCCACGCCATCGCTGGTGATTGCCGCGTTTGCGTCTGCGATTCTCGCAGCACTACTCGACCACTTTTCTAACGGAGGGAGCGTTCGCATAATCAAGATTGTGTCAGTTTTCCCGTCGGCTGTTAAGTATCCCTGCACCACGATCTCCTCACGGTATGGAATCTTAACTTCTGTGCCACTGAGTGTCTCCTCGCACCCAGTTCCCAAAATTCCACTTGCTATCGCGAAGATTCCGCACGCGATCCATCCGATATAGCTCATCTTATTCATTCTCTATTCTTATCGTAATTTGTTCTTTAATCTGAATGTATTTCTCTTCTCAGCCTGCTTATCCTCTCTCTACAAAACGCAATTTCCTGATTGCGGAGCCTTTAACGTCTTGCTGCTGTCAGACCTTTGGTGGCATTTACTACTTGCACAATTGCTCAGAACTCAAAGCTTAACCCGACTGTAGGGATAATAGGAAAGAGCGTGAGCTGTTTTACTACCGGGCGATACTCGTCTGTGACTTTATCGTAATCCTGAGTGATATACCATGAGAAGACATTGCGACGGTTGTAGACGTTGTAGATGTTTAGGGAGAGACGCCAGGGAAGCTCGAACCACTTGAAGGTGTGGCTAAAGTTGAGGTCGAGACGATGATATGCTGGGATACGGAACTCGTTCCGAGCAGTGTAGCGATAGTCCGTTGAGTAGGTGAAGTAGTCGTCGATCTGATATGGAAAATCTGGATCGATCTGAGTGTATTGCCCAGTTGGCACAGTGTAGGCCTGCCCAGTTCCGTAGACCCAGGTAGCTCCGAGATCCCACGACTCGCCAAGTTGATATAAGAGGACAACCTTCACGTCGTGTCGCCGGTCGTAGCGAGGGTGGAAGGGTTTCCCTCCGTTCAAGTCGGCAAATGTTCGGGATGTTTCCGCGAGCGTGTAGCCAATCCATCCGGTGAAGTCGCCAACCTTCTTCTGAACGAACAGTTCCACACCCCAAGCCTCTCCAGTCCCCTCCACAAGTTGATCCTCTACCTGCACAAGTGGGTTGAACGTTGCCGTGTCGGAGTATTCATAAAGGTTCTCCAGACTCTTGTAGTATCCCTCAAGCGACCACTCCCATTCTTCACCAAGTGTCCCCATTACCCCGAGCGATCCTTGCCAAGATTTTCCCGGCTTGATGGTCTCCGTTGCCGGAAACCATGTATCTGTCGGGAGGGAAATCCCGTTGCGAATCACAAGGTGAACAGGTTGCCGTGCCTCGGCATAGGCTCCAGTTAAGGAGAGGCGATTGTTTAGTCGGTAGACTGCCGATACTCGTGGCTCGGCATAGAAGTAGTTCCCTTTTTCGAACCAGGTCACCCGTCCGCCAAGGTTCAGCGACAGCCTATCTGTGGCTTTCCACTCATCTTGTCCGTAAATCGAGACTTCATACGCATTTGCGTTCTGCAAGCCGAGCGAGTCGGGAATGTTGTATGTCGTATCGCTGTAGCTAAGGGCTAATGCTCTCACCCGCGAGTCGTGCCGTGTCCCCTCGATGCCAGTCTCAATAATGTGGTCAGGGTGGGGGAAGAGTTGTAGGTTACCTTTCAGGCGCAGGTCGCGAATTCCGGTAGAGGTAACAAATTCGTCGGTGACCTCAAACTTTGGATCACGGTCGCTGATTGCCGCATCAAATCCATACCTCGTCCAGGAAAGGGAGACGTTGGAAAAGGCTGAGGGAGAGATGATGCGTCCCCAGCGCAAATTTGCTGTTGAATTCCCCCAGTTAACATCAACCTCTTCACCATCGCCGTTGAAGGTCACGACATCACGACCGTGGTAACCACTCAGGTAGAGCTTATCCTTGTCGCTCAACTGATAGTTGACCTTGCCGTTCAGATCGTAGAAGTAGTAATCCGGAGCATCGTTCTCATCCGGAAGCAAGTTTTTGAGAATATCGAGGTAGAAGCGGCGACCACTCAGCATGAAGGTTGATTTATCGGAGATCGGTCCCTCGACAGTGAGGCGGGAGCTAATCAGACTGATACCTCCGGCTCCGGAGAAATCTTCCTTCGTTCCCTCCCGCATCTTTAGGTCCAGCACGCTGCTCAGGCGTCCACCATACTTTGCCGGGAAGGCTCCTTTTGTCAGGGAAATATCTTTGATTGCGTCGGAGTTGAACGTGCTGAGAAATCCGGCTAAGTGGCTTGGGTTATAGATCACCACTTCGTCGAGCAATGTCAGGTTCTGATCTGGTGATCCACCCCGAACGTAGAGTCCGCTGGAGATTTCCGATATCTGCTGCACTCCCGGCATCAGTTGTAGTGTTCGGAGGATGTCACTCTCTCCACCCAACATCGGCAGACGTTGAAGGTACTCAACCGGAAGTTCCACGCGCCCAATGCTTCTCGTCTCCGGTTCTCCACTTCGGTCGCCAATAACTGTCACTCCTTCACCTTCAACATCCGTAGGAGTTACAGCGACATCGTAGCGTAGGCTCCGGGGCTGTGCCTCAATCTTCTGGCGATACTCTTGGTAGCCAATCGCCCGCACTACAAGCAGGTATGTGCCAACCGAAACACTTGGGATCGAGTAGAACCCATAGGCATTTGCGGCAGCACCACGGACGGTTGCCTTCAGTGAATCATCGCTCGGCGCGTAGATGAGAACAGTAGCTCCCGGAATCTCATCTCCCGACTCTTTGTCGGTGATAACGCCGGAGAGTGTGACAGTTGTCTGTGCCCGAAGCAGAGAGCTTGTGCTAAAGGTCAGCACAAAGAAAAGCCCAAGCCGAAGCAGGGCATATGAACGAAAGGACATTATCGAAATCAATGGTTGTTGTTCAGATTGCTTGCAAGAACAGAAAAATCTGGTATCTGTTACAGGGTCTCGTCTTCCTAACGAGGAGGGTGGCCAAACCTGACCGGACGAGAAAAAGATTTTATGGTTTCACGACTCTCACCCTCCAAATCTGATTCTCACTCCCTACATCAACCGCCTTCCCCTGGCTCTGTTTCTTCTAACTATTCGTAGCCGGACGATCATCCAAGTCGGCAAAGGTAGAGAGGAAGGGGAGGGTGGGCAAGGTAGATTTTTATGCATTTGCGTATGCAGCAAATATCTTTTCTTGCGGTAAATCAATCTCTGCAACAATAGTTGTTGTTACGGTTAACTTGTCGTTCAAGGGCAACAATTGTCCGAAGTCTCATCCAATAGACAAAGGAGAAAGATCATGCTCCGATTTATTCTTCCAGCAGTTCTCATTTCACTCTCGACACTTCACGCACAATCGCTTCTGCCAATCGTTGAGGGCGACCACTATGGCTTTATCGATCTTGAAGGGAGGGTCGTTATTCCCCCACACTTCAAGAGTGTTGGCTCCTTTTCCGAGGGATTTGCTCCAGCACGTCTCGACGGACTTTACGGTTATATCGACACAGCGGGTAACTACCAGATTGAACCACGATTCGACTATGCGGAACCGTTTCACAACGGGATTGCTCAAGTTTCTATCGACGGCAAACCGAGAATAATCGATTTGAGCGGAACGGTTCTGTTCGATCATAACTTCACGGAGATTGGGGAATTTATCGATGGATATGCGGTCGTCAAGACTGCGGACGAGAAGGAGGGGGTTGTTAACCTGAGCGGAAAATTGATTCTCGACACGATCTATCGTTCAGTGAGTTCCCACAGTGATGGAGTGTTCGTTGTGAAGGATAGCTCCGAAGTTGGAGTAATTGACGTAAAGGGAAGGATAGTTGTCCCATTTGGCAAGTATGAAAGTATCCAACCCTTCGGTTGTGGGCATGCCTGGGTTCGGCGCAAAGCTGAGAACGGGGGCGACGGCAACGCAGGTATCATCAACACTTGGGGAGAGGAGGTCAAGTTCTACGATGATGGAAGTGTCATGCCTGATGATTATAGATCTACTTTTTCGGATGGACTATCCATTGTGGAAATCAACCGTAGCCATTACGGCATTGTTGACACAACTGGTGCACTGAGCTTACCAAAGTCGACAGTGAAAGAGATACTTCCATTTAGCAATGGGCGGACGTTTGCTCAGCTCAGACCGGGGGAGTGGATATTGATCGACCGAAACGGAAAGAGGTATAATGACACGCCTTATCGAAGCATCGCCAAGAATTACTTTGAGGGTAACTACGCCTGTGTAGAGATTGAAGAAGGATGGATTATTATTGATCGGAAGGGGAAGAGGATTTCAGGCTCCAAAGAAATAGATGCTGATGTAGTAATGCTTCAGAAGAACACTGTGGTGTTTCTATCATATTCTAAAGGAATGTTCGGTTTCTGGGACATCTCAACCGACACTTTGGTCCCACCACAATTTCGCTCGCTTGAACTTACTGCCACTGTCCCACAACGGTTGTTTGTAGTGGATGAAGGTCGAATGGCATATTGGACACTTGATGGGGAGCGCCTTTGGCAACAAGATCAGTCGAAAAGTCGTCCGACTCTGAACATTGACTATATGTTGCGAGGGTATTGCTATGCGGCCTCTGCACCCCAAGCCAAGTATGCTGGCTACGGAGGCTGGGCAGAATCTCAGCTTCTCTATAAGGCAATTGAAGAGGATCAGTTTTCTCCGGATGGTTTTTCGGTGACAGTAGTTCAAAGTGACACGGCACAGTTTGCTGGTGAATATCCAGGAATGATACTCTATGTTGTGAATCGAACCTCTGACACTGTAGTGTTTCAAGCTCAGGATAGCAGACTCTACCTTAAACTGCAGGCAAGAGATATGAGAGGTGAGTGGAGAGACATTGAGTATTTACCAAGCAGTTGGTGCGGCAATAGTTACCATTATCTCTACTTGCCGCCAGAGACGTACTGGAACTTTACCATTCCGGAGTATTCTGGTGCATTCAAAACGCTTCTTCGTGCTGAACTGACCTACTTTGAAGTAGATACAGCAGATGAGTCGAATAACAGTGATGAGTTTTACTGGATGTCTTTACGAGGGAACGAAGTCATCATCTACAGTAATGAATTTGAGGGAAGTATCAACCCTGCTCAGTTCTGGAGGAAGAGGGAATACTACCCGCGTGGACTTATGGATCCTTATAATGACTGAGAGCAAGGATAGCTGAGTTACTCCCTCTATCTTACAACCCAAACTGTTCTTGTCAAAAAACCAAATAACGACGTAATGAGTGATCCAACACACCTCCCCGAAATCTACGCCCTCATCTGGCGGTCGACCGCAACGGACGATGAGTTCGACCAGAGTGAGTTTGATGCTCGCATCCCTCGGTTGATGCAGTGGCTTGGAGGTCTTCGACAAGAGGGGAAGCTTGTCGGTTGTGGTGGGGGAGGATTTGAGAATCATTCGGGAGGACTAACGTTGATTCGTGCAGCGAATGCCGAGGAGGCGATGGCGATCGGTGCAGAGAATCCGATGAATGAGATTGGGGAGACAGAGTTGTTGGTGTGGGATGTCTACTTCGCAGATCTCTCCGTGCCGCGTGAATTTTAAACGAGTTGATCGAGTTCTCGGCGATTCTATGGGAATTTGCGAAGAGAGAAAAACGCAGAGGCGCGGAGTGCGCAGAGAGAGGAGGCTTAACGCTTTTGTCTCATTAACCGTTGCCAGAGGAATCCTGCGGCAATCAGGCCAAGTCCGATGAGCCAAATTCCTCGCTCGACAAAGAAGGCTAAGGCGAGACAAGAGAGGAGTCCGATTGCCGGAACGATTCGAGGGTAGAGTGAGTCGGCGCGGGGAAGTCGGAGGGCGGAGAGGTTCGTGATCCCGTAGTAGATTAAAACGGCAAAGGCACTGAACGACCAGGTTGTCTTCACATCGCCGATGAGGGTTAATCCCCCAACAATGCTTCCCACAACAATCACGGCGGCAACAGGAGTTTTCCCCGTTGAGTTCAGTTGAGCCAGCCGAACTGGCATGTCACCTCGACGACCCATTGCCATCAGAACGCGGGAGAGGCCGAGAATCAGGTTGAGTAGAACTCCAGACATTGCAGTGATTGCGCCGGCTGTTAGGAGGGGGATGATCTCTGGATGCCTCATCCACCGAGCCACGACAATCAATATCCCTTCGCTTGACTTCACCATGCTGTAGCCGAACTCACTCTCCCCAAGAACTCCAACGCTTACGAAGGCAACGCTAAGGTAGAGGAACATCGTAATCAACACCACTACCAGAATGCTGCGGGGAACTGTACGTCGCGGGTTGTGAACTTCTTCGCCGAGTGTTGCCACTCGCCCATATCCGGTGAAGGCGACGAAGAGGAGAGCTGTAGCCTGAAGGATATCGGAGATAGGGTATGTGGGGAACATCTCCCCCTTAATGAAGGGAAGATTATCAGTCCTAATGTGCGAAGAGCCGAGGAAGATCAACGTTCCTAACGCTACGAAGGTAAGCGTGACGAGGATTGCGTTCACTTGGTTGCTCCGTCGAAGTCCGGCGAGGGTTATGAGTGTGTAGAGGAGAACAAAGCTGAGTGCAACTAAGGGGACAAAGGTGGGGACGACCTGAAATGCAGTAAAGAGGTATTGAGCGATGCCGAGAGCGGCAGTAGCTGCCGAGGCCGACTTTGCAATCAAGAAGGTCCACCCGGCGAGGAAGCCGAGGTGAGGGGTGAGATAACGGTAGCCATACTCGTACGTTCCGCCGCTGACAGGATGGTTGGCTGCAAGTTGCGCACTACTCAGTCCGTTGCAGAGGGCAACGATTGCGGCGAGGAAGATTGCGATCATCACATCCGAACCAGCAACTACGACGCCGAGACCGATGCTGACGAAGACACCTGTTCCAATCATCGAGCCAAGTCCTAAGAGGACGGCTCCGGGAAGACTGACAACCCGTTGCAGTTGGGATGGGCGTTTCTCTCCCCGCACACTCTCTCTACGCATCCCGGTGAACTGTCTTCGGTGAGAATGCTGGAAGACATACGGCGATATATTCTGCTCCCCCCGATTCCGGTGTGCTGTAGCGAACCCACTCACCCGGCTTCGTCACGATAGCTTGTCCTTCCCGCACGTCGATGGTTCCCTCTTCGCTCTCCACGCGGAGCATCCCTCGAAGAACTATGGTAATCTCCTCAAACTCTGGACGTTGTCCCGGTTCCACCCACCCTTCCGGTGATTTCATCCGCGCAACGCTCACGTTCTGGTGACCGGAGTTTACACGTCCGGCATACTCTTCAATAATCTTCGGCTTGTTGCCGGCAGCTTCAATGATTGATGGGTTCTGTATGAGTTGTGGCATGGTTCTCTAATAAAGTAGATCGTCTCATATTTAAGTGCACACCTCTACTTCAACATACAGAACTCTTTTCACCCAAAGAGCAGAGAAAGAATTATAGTGAACTGATTATGTTTGCCTGGTCAATCCAAGCAAAACCTATCCTCTTAACCTCAACAGTACCATGAAATTTCACCACAATCGCGTGCTCATTTTCTTATTCCTCTCCGTTCTGCTGGGCTGCAAATCTTCTTCAAAAGTGGAAGATCACGACACGCTCCGAACGATTCCAATCATACAGCCAGACCAATCTCCTGAACGGCTCCTTCAAAGGATTGACACACTTCACCTGAGTCAAACGGATATGAACTTGATGAAGTTGGCAGAGACGATCAAAGTAGAGGAAGAGATGAATCGGATGATTCAACAGATTCAGACCGAGTATGCTCACGACACTGCTTTCATCAACGCAATGGCTGAAGCGCAAGAAGGGTGGCTTAAGTTTCGTGAAGCTCACCTTACATCCCGTTTCCCTGTAAGGGAAAGGTACGTGCATATCAACCGTGAAGAGCATCTTAACACGTCAACGAATTGAACAACTACGTGGCTGGACAGAGGGAATAGAAGAGGGAGATATTTGTACGGGAAGTGCAAAGTTTAAGTCAATGGAGTGAGGTTGGTGAAGGGGCGTTCAGATCAAAAAACATGAAGGGACATGGCGCGCCATGTCCCTTCATGTTTTTGTTATGACGTAATCCTGTAAAGATCACATAGTATTTGATAGTGCGAGCAAAGAGATTTACTCGATCACAATCTTCGCACTCTGAAGTTCGCCCTTATCGGTCTCTACTACAAGAAGGTATGTACCAGTCGAGGTATTGTCGAGAGACATAGTCAACGTTGTCTTCCCAACACTTTGAAGTGAATAGTGATCCCTTTCACCCACAACTTTTCCATTCATATCATACAGCGACAGAGAAAGATTGCATGCACTGTTTACGTTAAGCTCTACAGTGACTTCATCTCGGGAAGAAGTGTTGTAGACATTCAAAAGTGAAAGGGAAGCGTTCTCTCTTCTATCATCGCGAACTGATAATGTTGTCCCTTGAGGGAAGGGTTCTTGGTGCGTATTTGAAGCTGAGACTTCTCTCACCAGCTCTGGAAGGATAAGGTCGATATCCTCACAGCTATTTGCCATGAAGACTTTCCCACCGGTGCCATTTGCAAGTGAATCTAAATACTTCTCAGCCTCAAGAGAGGCAGAGGCTATGTTGACTGCATAGATTCGCACGTTGGCATCCTGAGCACGTTGAATAATCGCACTGACAGGATACAGGTTCGATGTATTATCGTCGGTGGTTCCGTCGGTGGTTAAGAGAACGCTTCGCCAGGGGAGTGGGCTACGCCGTAGCGAGTCGATAATCGCAAACAACCCTGCACCGGTCCACGTTCCTCCATATGGTTGAATAGACTGAACAGCCCTCTGCATATCCTGCCTTACAGTATTGTCAAGAGAAACAAATGTGTGGCTTGTCTTCAAGATTGGCACTATCGGACTACCTGGGGAAGGTCGTTCACTACTATATTCGATCATACCAGTTCGATCCACGATGTTAAACTCGGGAGCGTAGAGCATAACGCTGTCGATGAATGTTTTAAGGAGAAGCCGTTCCGCTTCCAATCTGGGGGCTTTGCTTGCTTCACAGGGGATGCTGTCGAGAACCATGCTTCGGCTAACGTCGGCGAGGATGCCCCACGCAATAGATCGGCGACTGTTTGATGTTACCTGAAGCGTATCGAGAGGAAGCTCGATTTCAGCAGTTGTGTTGCACACTTCAAAATTTACTTGCTCACCCGGAGCTATAGTCAACGGAAGGGAGAGAGAGGGAGAAAACTCATACCCTGCATTTGCACTCCAAGTAAGAGCTTCAATCACTAATGGTGCATTTCCGGGATTCGATAGTGTGAAGGTTGCACACTGCCCATTGACAGTTTGAGTAAACGAGCTTTTGCTCATTTGCAATAGGGCATTTCCATATGAAGAATTGTTGTTCTGAGCCGAGAGAGAGATGGCTGAGAAGAAGACCAGTGTTACCAGTAGAGTTTTCATCGGTAATTGGAATTATGTTGAGTGAAATAATGAGATTGATGGTTGCTTGCAATATAAGCAACGTAGGTGCCGCTTCTTCTGAATCCTATGCTATATTTTTTGCCCTTGTTACTATCCTCTCAAAAAGAACATATCTACAACATATCTACGTTCTGGTGCTGCTAATAACTGGATTTCTTGCCACGTAGGGGCTGACAGACCATTCCCTGTCGATACTTTCTCTTGTTTTCCATACCTTCTCTTCATTACAGTACCACAATAGAGAGACCAACATTAAGGATGCCATCAGTATAGAAGATGACAGTTAGAGTTGGGTATGCCGGGAAGGTCAATACAGGTCGGAGTCTATTCACCATAGATTGTAATCAGGAAAGATCACAACGGAAAAAAAATAGACCTCAACATTAACGTGGGAGATAGCTCCCATTTTCCTACACGTTCATTTAACGGAGGCCTCATGTACGACGTGAAAATCACGAACAACTATCACTTGGCACTTATCCCAGGCGGATCTGGAGTTCGTCCAATTCCTCCTGATCCAATCCCACCAAATGGTGGAACGCAATCGTATACGGGATGGGGAACTGTCTACGTAGAAGTGCCCGGTATGGGGTTGATTAACTTCCTCGATCTCGGAGATAAGAAGCTCGCAGAGTTTACCAACCCAGCGATACCTTGGACAGAGGCTACCTGGGGAGGACTGATACGGTATCGGGGAATCGATGCCTACTTCCGCTATGAAGGGCAAGGGTCTGTGGAAGTTGTTGTCGACGCAATCGGTTCAGTTAGCCTTACCTTTGCTCAGGGTGGAATGATTGTCAATATTCCGGACATGACGGCCTCCTAAGAGGACCGTACGACGTACCTTTACGACCCGATGCGGAGTGACAAAAATCACCTCTGTATCGGGTCGGCTTTTATACAACGTTCATATCAACGCAAAAAAATTATGCAGAGTAACTGGAGTAGACTTCTCACACTCTTCCTGAGTGGAACACTCCTTCTGATGTCCTGCTCAGAACAGGGTGACAGACGTTCTGATCCAGAGGAGAAACCAACAACTGAGAATAGCCAGAAGAAAGAAACCGTAGCTCCTACCATTGCTGAAGAGAAGGGAGAGAAGGCTTCCGCCGCTACAGCGGAGAATGAAGAGGAGAAGGCGAGTAGTGCCGGTGAGGAAAAGCCAGTACTGGTACGTTTTAAGAAGGGAACGACAGGGACAGAGTTGAAGGGGACGATTACTGGATATGATGTGAAGGAATATCTTGTCGGCGCAGCCGAAGGACAGCAGTTGGAGGCGACGCTGAATAGCGATAACCGTTTCGCCTTTTTCGTGGTTGATCATGTCGAGACCAATACCCGGATTTTTGATGGGAGCATGGAAGGTTCCAGTACAGTCTTTACTGATCTCCCCCACGATGGCGACTATAAGTTTACTATCCTGATGCCCCGAGCTGAGGCACGTCGGGATGGTGTAGCGCACTACACATTAGAGTTATATATCAGGTAGCAGAGAGAACTTGATGCCTCAAGATCAACAACAATCCTTGCTCGCTCGCCTAACACCTGGCATTCTGGTGGCTGCAACTGGTGTAGGGGCTGGTGACCTACTAACTGCAAGTTTTGCCGGAGCGCAAACAGGTGTTCTCCTCCTCTGGACAGTGGTGGTTGGTGCTCTCTTCAAGTGGGGGTTGAATGAAGGCATTGCCCGCTGGCAAATGGGAACCGAAACCACTTTGCTCGAAGGGTGGACAAGCCGACTGGGGGGATGGATCCGGTGGATATTCTTGATCTACTTCCTCTTCTGGTCTTTGATGGTTGGGGGAGCTTTAATTAGTGCCTGCGGAGTTGCCGGTGATGGACTTCTCAGTTTAGGAGATCACGACACATCGCGCGTTATCTGGGGTATCCTCCACTCCTTAATTGGACTTGCCATCGTCTGGATTGGTGGCTTCAAGTTCTTCGAGAAGATTATGATGATCTGCATTGCGGCGATGTTCGTTGGGGTTCTCTTGACCGCAGCTCTCCTGCCGCACGATTGGGGTAGTGTGATGTCGGGACTCCTGGTTCCAAGCCTTCCAAGCGGTTCACTCCCCCTTGTGCTCGGCGTGATGGGGGGCGTCGGCGGAACAGTAACACTCCTCTCCTATGGTTACTGGATTCGTGCGAGGAAACGAACTGGCTGGGAAGGGTTGAAGGCAAGTCGACTCGATCTGGGCGTTGCATACGTTGCCACGGCTCTCTTCGGAATTGCTATGATTCTGATCGGCTCACACATCAAGCTGGAAAGTCAGGGAGCAAAGGTCGGTCTGCTCCTTGCCGCACAACTTGGGCAGGTGCTCGGCCCAGTCGGGAAATATCTCTTCTTGATTGGCTTCTGGGGGGCTGTCTTCTCCAGCCTGCTCGGTGTCTGGCAGAGTGCCCCCTACCTTTTCGCTGACTTCCTCTACGCGAAGAACAAAGCCGTGCCAGATGATCTGACGACAACAAAACCATATCGTCTCTACCTGATTGCCATTGCTGTTGTCCCTACTCTGCTCCTCTGGTTTTCAGTGAAGCAAGTCCAGATTGCCTACGCAGTACTCGGAGCACTCTTCATGCCACTCCTCGCCCTAACGCTCCTTCTGATGAACAACCGAACCGACTGGGTTGGCTCTCGTTTTCGCAACACCTTCTTCCTCAACGCGATTCTGATTGTCACGCTTGTTCTCTTCCTCTACATCGGGGGAAGACAAATTGTGGAACTACTACCGTAAACTTGCCAGATGAACCTGCTTGAACCTATCAAAGGAACTGTCGTTGCCGTTAGCAGAGGCGGAGAACATACCTTCAGTAAGAAGAATCAGGAGAGTATCACTCTACTATCTGGACTGGGAGTGGAAGGGGATGCACACATGGGCGAAACTGTCAAACATCGGTCGCGAGTAGCGCGTGATCCGAGTCAACCGAACCTCCGTCAGGTACACTTGATTCACTCTGAACTCTTCGATGAGCTGCGAGAAAGAGGTTTCGATATTCTGCCGGGAGATATTGGAGAGAACATCACAACGCGTGGGATTGCACTGCTCGATCTTCCGCTAAACACGCTGCTCTACATTGGGGCGAGCGCAGTGGTTCAGGTAACGGGTCTGCGAAACCCTTGCGCGCAGCTCGACACCTTTCGTGAAGGTCTGATGGCCGCAGTGCTCGACCGGGATAAGGATGGGAACGTGATCCGCAAAGCTGGAATCATGGGGATTGTTCGGGCTGGAGGAGAGGTTCGTTTTGGTGATCTGATTCGTGCTGAGCTTCCACCCTCTCCGTACAAACCTCTTGAGCGGGTCTGATGAGTTTTACACCACTGAACTATGAATACGCAAATTCAATCAGACAGTCTCAGCACTCCTCCAGCTGAAGTCGAGATTAGCTACGAGCTTGTGCGATCACTCCTCTCACGTCAGCACCCCGACCTTGCGGATCTCCCGTTGCAGATCGTCGACCAAGGGTGGGACAACGTGATGTTCCGACTCGGGAACGATTTTACGGTACGTCTCCCCCGACGCGCTGTTGCCGCAACACTTATTGAGCACGAGCAGCGTTGGCTGCCATTGATTGCCGACCAACTACCACTTCCCGTACCAGTGCCACTCCGCGTTGGAGAGCCTAACGAACACTACCCGTGGAAGTGGAGTATTCTTCCTTGGCTCCGGGGAGAGACAGCCGACCTGAGCGAACCTGATACGTTGGCAGCAGAGCGTTTCGCCAACTTCTTGCGTGCGCTCCACCAACCTCCACCTTCCGGTGCTCCACGAAATCCTGTGCGGGGTGTTCCCTTGAACGATCGTGCTGTGATTGTAGAAGAGAGGATGGAGCGGCTTTCTGAGAAGACAAATCTGATAACATCGGATGTACGAAATATCTGGAACGATGCGTTGCGTGCGGAGATTGATATTCCCTCCACGTGGATTCACGGTGATCTTCACCCGAGAAATATTCTGGTAGAGCGAGGTGCAATTACTGGCGTGATTGATTGGGGGGATATGGCATCGGGAGATCCAGCCACCGACCTCGCCGCTATCTGGATGCTCTTCGCCGACTTCCGAACGCGTAAGGATGTCCTCCGTCACTACAATCCCCAACTTTCTGAACAGACTATCGCACGAGCCAAGGGGTGGGCAATCTCATTCGGCGTTGTGATGCTGGAGACTGGAATGAACGATCATCCAGCACACGCTATCATTGGAGAGCGTGCCTTGCGGCGGGTTATGGAATAGGGGTGAGCAAGCTGATAGTTGTCTTTAAAGTCGTTTTTTTTACTTTTGACTCTTCAGGATCTACCCAAACACTTACTATACTTATGAAGATCCAAATTCTCCTTTATCTCCTTTTACTTTGCATTGCTCCGTCAACACTTTATTCGCAATTCGACTGGGAAGAAGTCGGCAATGGCATGTGGGGTGTCAGTGTCAGTAGCATGGCTTTTGACAATCATGGTCGAGCAGTTATTGCGACTCCACACGGGATATACAGCGAGAAGTATAATGTTGAGCTGGGTATCACTTACTGGGAGAGAGTCGATACCATCCTAATTTCTGCCCGACTGTTCCAGACAGAATCTAAAATTTTCATTCCCGATTCGCAGGGGCTTCTGGTTTCTGATCGAACTTCTTTGCAATGGGAACAAGTGAATGATGTTCCTATTAACTCATACTCGCTGAAAGTTTTTGATGACTCCACGCTTGTTTGGTGGAAAGACAGAGCAATCTCTTTTTCCTTCGATGGAGGGAAGACATATCGTACAGGTACGGGGCCTTTCTCGCAGTTTTGGAATATCGAGAAAACTTCTGGTGGAGAGTTCTATCTTCAGAGAGCGTCCAACGTTGTTTATGTCTCGAAAGATACAGGGCGTACTTGGAAATATGTACAAAGCTTCTCGCGTCCCGGTTATTATTGGGGATATATAGGCATAGTCGACGAGATATTTTTTGGAGTTAGCGATGGGAACTTATATCGCTCGACCGATAAGGGAGAAACATGGGTGCAAGTTGCTACTAAGCAAGTTTACAGTATTGGGAAGTGGGTCGG
>JBFWSB010000058.1:0-15771 GCA_050248595.1 Kapaibacterium sp. (SeqCode) | reverse complement strand
CTTGGGATAGGACTTTCTCAGGTCTTTTGGAGCAGTGATGATTTGAAGGACAGAGAAGAGTTGTTGAGCACTGCTTTTGCTTCGATCTCAATAGAGAACGTGCTCCCCGAAGTATACCTCTCATACATCCGTTTCCTACGCAACAGTGGCAAGGTGCGCGAGGCACGATCAGTTGTTATGCGGATGATGAACAGACTTGATGACCTGAGGTTGGAGGTGAAAAACCAAGGTCAATTCTACCTCGCCAACGCAGCCTTGGGAATGCCCTTATCGCGTTTGGAGGAAGACTTACGTAAAGTCGTGCAGCAGGCTCGTAGTCTTTACCGAGACAACTTGCCTTCTGGTGAAGCATCGGCCTATGAGAAGGGAATTGTTGCCAACGTGATGGAGATAGCAAACGAACGAGGGAACTTAGAGTGGGGAGTTTCCCTGGCGCAAGCCTTGATTCCTGACGTGCTCTCGATAGCCAAGGATGTTGTTCGGTTCAAACTTTGCAGCAATGATCCAGATGACCTCCGAGTTGTTTTCAACCACAGCAGACGAGATCTGGATCGGCTGACGGGAGAGACCGCTCACCTCACTTTTTTGATGGGAGTGCTCCTCGGTGAGCAGGAAGCTCCTGACTCTGAGATTCGAGAGCGGGCGATGGAGATATTGCAGATTGCGATTGTCAATCGAAACCAACTGATGGATATACAAACCACTATCGGCATCATTGAACAGCTTTCGGGATCGTCTGGCTCAGAGAGCCTCGCCAATGACTTAGCCCAGACGATTGAAGAAGCTATAGAACGATGCTTGATCTGGACATCTCAGAATCAACTTGCTGGTTTGATGGAGCCTTTTCTTGCGCTTGCCCATAGATATATGCAGAAGGAGCCATATCGTACTTGGCAACAGCGGTATAAGACCATCCTCGACAAAAACATCGAGGAGTTTGACTGGGCAGATCGTATGGTAGAAGTGGGAGATCAACAGAAAGTTGAGGTCAAGATGATTGGCAAAATCACGCTACAACATCCTGACCAAGAACCACTCCCCGTTAGTGGGTTACGCGCGCGACATATTTTAGGATTGATTACCGCCAACCACCTTATGGCTCGTTCCCTTTCACTACAAGAGTTCCGAGAGCTTGCTTTCGATGAGAGTGGGAACTCCAGCGACAGTGCCAACGCACTCCGCGTAGCGATCTCTCGAATTCGGTCGATGATAGGGAAGGAAGCAATTATCAGCGATGGCGAGTCAGCACCCCGATTCAACTTTGATGTTGTGCGAGTAGACTTGCTGGAGATAGGGGAATTGCTGACAGCGTGCGAACATGCTGGTCGGAAACTCTTTCCTCTCAGAGCCAGTCAATTGCTTATGCGTGTCTTAAAAGCTCTCAACCGAGAGCCGATCTACCCAGCTCTCTACACCGACTTTTTTGAAGCTGCCCGCCTCGACTTTGATCTTCGACTCCGTCAAGCCATTCTGAGCACCACTGCGTTGCTTCGTCAAGAGGGAGACACAGAACGAGCTGCTGAACTGTTGTATTATGCGTTCGAACAAATGCCAACAGATAATGAGATAGGTGAGGAGCTTTGCTCTGTTTTACAACTGCTGGGAAGGCACACAGAAGTGATAGCAATACAAAAGAGTCTTGAGGAGATATTGATCTGACGTGCTATTTTTATAGCGTGTGCAATTGAAGCTGAGGTAGATAGAAGAGTGAAGAACTCGCTTCTGTATGGTCTTCCTTGCTACTCAATTTTTTTTGCTTGAATTAATTGTCCACACAGGATAACCCAAAACAATTATCCAAAGTAGAGACTATTCTCATCAGTTTTGTGGGAACAACCAGTTCATCAAGGAGGAACTATGCTGAAAGAGTTTAAGGAATTTGCTGTGAAGGGAAACATGCTCGACATGGCAATTGGCATTATCATTGGTGCAGCATTCGGGACAGTAGTCACTTCAGTTGTTAGCGATCTGCTGACGCCGATCATCTCCGCAATCTTTGGAACACCAGATTTCAGCAATCTCTTCGTGATTCTGAAGAACCCAACGGGTCAAGAATTCATCTCAATTGAAGCAGCTCGCGAAGCTGGGGCAGTTGCCATCGGCTACGGTCTCTTCCTGAATGCTCTCATCTCCTTCGTCATTGTTGCCTTCGTCCTCTTCATCATCGTAAAAAATGTCAATCGGTTGAAACGTCAGGAAAAAGAGGCCGTACCGGCAGCACCACCCGAACCAACAAAAGAAGAAGTATTGCTGACAGAGATTCGTGATCTGTTGGCAAAGAATCAATAATGTTATCTGATGACTATCACCAAATTGGGAAGAACTATGAATTTTAAGGTCGACACGGTGCAAACACTATCGGCAATCCGCTCGATAGTTTTCGTCGTTCTGCTTACCGGAACATCTGGCTGCTCCGCTCTCTTCAGCGATTGCTTGGATGGCTCAGGCGAACTCCGCACAGACTCGCGTTCGGTTCCAGCCTTTACAAACATTGTGGTAAAGGGGAGCGCCGACGTGATCTTTACGCAAGGGAACGAACAGCAATTGCTCATCACAGCCGATGATAACCTTCTGCCAATTATCACTACAGATGTTTCGAACAACACCTTGACTATTGATGCGAAGGAATGCTATTCAGCTTCGCAACAGTTAAAGGTGGAGGTGACGATTCCACGCCTTGCCCTCTTTAAAACTGAAGGGTCGGGAAGCCTCACCAACTTGCCATCGGCGTCGAATGAAAAGTTAACGCTGGATGACCTCCGCATTCAGATTGAGGGATCGGGGAAAGTAAATTTGCTGGATGCCCTGATTGACAACCTCAAAATCGAGATTGAAGGCTCTGGAGAAGCTACTGTGACTGGTGGAGGAGAGTCCATTACTGTCAACATTAGTGGATCGGGAGAGATTACAGCCGACGAGTTTCTCGTGAAAGATGCAACAGCAACAATCAGCGGATCGGGAAAGATTTTACTCCAAGCAACCGAACGTTTGAAGGGAGTAATCGCAGGAAGTGGAAAGATCTACTATCGAGGCGATCCGAAAGCACTCGAGACCACTATTTCTGGATCGGGAAATATTATCAAGCTTGACTGAGACTTGAACTGACACTCGACGATAGAGCTTTCATGTGCAATGTAATTGGCCTATGCTCTGATCGATCCGGGTAGTGATTTCTTCACGCTCTCGGTGACGTGGTGGTGAAATAGCCATCACGTCACCGAGAATAGTGTCTGTTGCTGTGACGAGTGATGATTGAAATAGACTGACTCCCATTAACACCTCGATTCATCGAGGTGTCCTGGAATCGCAACCGAAGAAAAAACGGCTTCAAGCCGTTTCTCGACCGAGCCTCACTTCAATTCCCCCGACTCAAAGTCGGGGGCTAATGAGAGTTCCTATCACATCTGACATGATCGCTCTATAATCAGGATTTTGCGTAAGCCCTCTAACGTTCTCTATCGTCGATCTATCCCAACATTCTTCTCTCCAGTTGCTATCTCCCTCTACCTTTTCTACAACAATCTTCCTTGCGTGAAAGGTTTGCGTTTTCCCTTCAGCAAGGCAAAATGATCTTGGATATTATGCCAACCTTGGTAACTTGTGCGTTACCAACTGATTCTCAAGAAAGAATATCTCCAAACGTAGATGTCAGCGTTGAAACGTGCTGAAGAGACACTTGATGCACTCGGCAATCCAGTACGCCGGGAAATTATCCACATTCTCCTTCTCGGCCCTCGGTCGGTTGGGAGCATTGCTGCCGAACTTCCGGTTAGCCGTCCGGCTGTCTCCAGACACCTAAGAATTCTGGAGAAAGCAGCCTTAGTTCACCACAACACGAAGGGGAACAGCAACCTCTTCGCATTGAACCCAACAGGATTTGAAGCAGCGCAAGAGTGGCTTAACGCTTTCTGGGAAGAAGGGCTAAAGAGGTTTGCCGCATTGGCAGAGGAATCGAATAGGACTGAGAATGAATAACCAGCTAATACGAAGCGTGCGCGTCACCCTCTCTATCGAGAGTGCATTCCGTCTCTTCACTGAAAAGATTGACCTTTGGTGGCCTCCGGGACATCGCCGCTTTGATGAATCGGAAATCATTTTGGAGCCAAGAGTTGGAGGACGCTTTTTAGAGAAGAAGAGGAGTGGAGAAGAGGTCCTGCACGGTGAAGTAATTCACTGCGCTCCCCCCAGCCGCATTACCTATACGTGGTATCCCGGAGCAATCACGAGGCCGACTGAAGTTGACGTTCGGTTTACTGATATGGGAGACCACACCTTAGTTGAGATATGCCATTCTGAAGGGGAATCACAAATGGGTGAGATATGGAGTGAGAGAGTACAAAGGTTTGAACGAGCGTGGGGTGAAGTCTTAAGCACATTTGTAGCGCAGGCTGAACAGTCCTGAAATAGTAAGAGCACAAGCAAAATAGAAAGCAACGTATAGGAAGAAAGAGATGAAACAGTATCAGGCAACAGACACGATTGAGGCGACACCAGAAAAGATATGGAAGGTGTTAACTGAAGCCTCTGGTTATCAGGAGTGGGATCCATACTGCGAGAGGATTGAGGGAAAGATTGCGCTGGGGGAGAAGATCAAAGCTTACACGACACTCAGTCCGGGAAGGGCTTTCCCGGTAAAAGTATCGGAGTTCACTCCAAATAGAAAAATGGTCTGGACAGGTGGGATGCCACTTGGCCTCTTCAAGGGAGTCCGCACATTTAGCTTAACTCCACAGCCAAATGGTAGCACCACGTTCCGTGTGGAGGAAGTCTTCACCGGACCGATGTTGAAACTCATTGGGAAATCGCTCCCCGACATGACAGAGCCGTTCCAGAAGTTTGTGGAGGGATTGAAGAGACGAGCCGAAGAGAGGATGTAGAGATTTGAGATTGACGTAACACCATTTTCAAATACGAACGATGTGTATCGAGCAGGCGATGTTCTCACGAAAACAGTTGCCGTGCAGTGGTCTTCCGAAGCATCTCGCCAGTTCAGTAGACCAACCACTTGATGCTCTACACCTCGTGCGAGCCTCTTCATTCCGCTTCGCTTTATTCTGAGTGACAGCCTTGAATGGGTAGATTTACTTCTTACTCAACTGTTGTCATTGAAAACCATGCGCGAGCATCGTGGAGAAGCTATTCACATACCAATGGTGGATCGAACTGCAAATCTCGCGTCGAAGTCTGGAAACTGACCTCAATAAGCTGCTTCGTTCCTTGCTTAACAACAAGCCAGAAGAGACCACTTGAAGGGGGAAGATAGAACCGAAGCTCGCGGTTAGTTACTCGCTGGCTGTCGATGAGAGTTCCACCGATATTTGGAATATCGTCGTAGAGATAACCCCACGTGTTGTTGTCCAACTCACACTGCTCGGCAAACGGAATTAGCATCAAGACAGTTCCATCCGGACGTCCATCGGTTGGTGTTGTAGGGTCACCACTTCCACATCCAATCTGGAAGAACAGCGGAACTATTACCAGCATGAACAAAAGGTATCGACGCTTCATAGTAAACTCTTCTGAACAGTTAAAAGATTCTCACTTGGTGATTCTTGGTGCTCTTAGTGGTGAACCTCACCCACCAGACAAACCTACCCCTTCACTTCCCGCAACAACCGCTCCACAATTTCTCCAGACGAAACATTCTCGGCTTCGGCATTGAAGTTGGTCACAATCCGGTGGCGCAAAACAGGAAGGGCAACGGCGCGAACGTCGTCAATCTCCGGCGTGAACCTGCCGTGGAGAATTGCACGAGTCTTTGCCCCTAAAATCAGATACTGCGAGGCGCGTGGCCCTGCACCGTAACTCAGGAATTCGTTGATAAAATCTGGCGTCCCATTCCGCCGTGCCCGCGTTTTGGTGACGAGGCCGACGGCATACTCCACAACATTGTCGGGAACAGGAACACGACGAATCAACTCCTGCGCATTCAGCAATGCCTCGGCGTCGAGCACTGGACTTGGACTTGGCTGCGCACCGGCAGTTGTCCGCTTCACGATCTCCACCTCTTCGGCAAAGGATGGGTAGTCAACCCAAAGATTGAACATAAACCGGTCGAGCTGCGCCTCCGGCAGAGGATACGTTCCCTCCTGCTCAATCGGGTTCTGCGTTGCAAGCACGAAGAATGGTTCTGGTAGATGGTAGGTATGCCCGGCAGCAGTCACACGATGTTCTTGCATCGACTCCAAGAGTGCGGCCTGGGTTTTTGGGGGTGTTCGGTTGATCTCGTCAGCCAAAATAATGTTCGCAAAGATCGGCCCCTTCACGAAGCGGAACTCTTTCTCGCCAGTCGTCCGGTTCTCCTCAATCACCTCAGTTCCGGTGATGTCCGAGGGCATCAGGTCGGGCGTGAACTGTATGCGGTTGAAGGTAAGGTCGAGCGAGTCGGCCAGGGTGCGAATCAACAATGTCTTCGCAAGACCGGGAACGCCAACTAAGAGGCAGTGTCCCCGCGCTAACAGGGAGATCAGGAGTTGCTCCACAATCTCATCCTGCCCGACAATGACCTTGCCGATCTCCCGACGAATTGCTTGATATGCATTCTGAAGCTGTTCAACAGCGGCTGTATCGTTTGCCACGAGTCTCTTCCTCTATTATCGTGAATGGTGACATCAGGCGTTGGTGGCGATCTTCTCCCCACATCTGAGCGGCGTGAAGATAGGAGGGATCGGGGAAATGGTCAATGGAAAAGGAGAGATTCTTGATTATCTCTTCGCGTAGATACGGGAAAAAATTCTCTTGCTACTCCACAACCCAACGATGGCAAGAAGAATTCCAACAAGGATGATAGGAACCAACAGGAAAATGATTCAAAGAGGTCAATATAGTCTGCGCACAGTCTATTGGATCTAACTGTTCAACCCCGCACCCACGTTTTCTGAGGAGAGGTTACGGAATCTGAGCGAACAATGCACTTAGTACTCCTCACTCTAAGCCAATACCCTCTCACATAGATTTGCTTCTACTCACCACTTTCTCAGTTGCCCACTTTGTTAGCCCCATTAAGAGAAAACAGACTCCGAATAGTGGAAGTGTCCAAAAACCGAGGAACCGTATTGAACTAATCAGAAGATCAAACAGAATCAGTTCATCTCCCTGCACAAATAGACTCTCTCCCATTCCCCACACACTCTTTTTTATCGAGTAGAAGAGGAAGAAGGTTGAAACGAAGGTGGAGAAAACAATTGCTGCAAGAACGTACCAAAATCCCGATAACAATCTTCGGCCTCTCCACCCGAGCCAGATTCCTGCAACCAGTGAAAGGAGAGCAGGGAGCAGAAGCCACCAGATCGACAATTCGCCTTTGTATTCCTGCCACTGATTGATGACAGCAGAGTGTTGCGCTGTTATTCCGAAATCAGGTATGAGCGTTGCATAGTAGGAGCCGTGGAGTGTATCTCCTGTTCGCAACATCAGGGGACGTGTGGCTACCTCCACTTGAGGGGGGAGATAGATGGTAACGTCAAGGCTGTCGAACACTTGAGTCTTTGCTCTCCCTTGAACTCGAGCCATGTAGGCAAGTTGCCAAGTGAGTTCACTTCTGGAAGAATCTGCCTGAAGCTCTGCCCTCGCACGATATTCAATCTCGATATAATTTTTCCCCGGCTGTAGCTCAAGTTGGTAGACCATCACTGGAAGGAAGACTTCGAACGAACTCATGTAGTGAGTGTGTGGATCAAATGATTCACACAACAATCGTGCTCCACCAATAACATTTCTTAGTGAGGAATCGCCTGTATTCTTGCTCCAATCTACACTGTAGAGTATCCCCCTCTTACTGCGGCGAAGTGGTGTCGTAACTGGCAACTTCCACACAACGGTATCACCATACTCTATGTAAAATTCAGAGGTGAGCACCTTTCCGTTGAGAGTAACATGATAACGTTCTGCTTCCTGCGAAGACCAAGCAAAAAAGACTAATTGGGTAGTTGTTGCACTCGCTACGTTCTCTACAGTAATCTTCTCGGTAATTGCTACTGGCTTGTCGGTCACCAGTGGGCGCATATCAATTAATAGGTCTTTGTTGAGGAGGTGAACTGAATTGGAAGTGATGTATGGGGAACCGATTGGATCCCCCACATGGCTTCGAACTCTCCACTGAGTATAGAGTCCTGAAGAGTTCAGGAGAAGAAAAAGGAAAGTCAGAAGCGAAAGAGTCCGTTGACTTGGTGACATCATTGCGAGATACTCAGTGATTATTCTGCTAATGTGAAAACGAAAACACCTCTCCCGCCACTCGGTACGTTCCCGCATATGCCTCCACTGAGGCGTCGATTGGTTTCGAGTAACCTCCACCGAGCGTCAAGACAATTGGGATTTCATAGTCGGCAGCAGCGCGGAGAACTATGCGATCTCGCTCGGCTACACCTTCACACGTTAGGGAGAGCTTGCCGAGAGAGTCAGCAGCTAAAACGTCCACGCCAGCTTGATAGAAGAGGATGTCAGGGTTGAATCCGAAAAGGCGAGGGAGTGCTTCTTCCAGCAAGGCAAGATACTCGTCATCCCCAGTCTCATTCTCTAAAGGGACTTCGAGTGTCGTTGGAACTTTGCGGAAGGGATAGTTGTGGCGACCATACATGTCGAGTGTGAAGAAGCGAGGATCACCGGCAACTATCGCCGCTGTCCCGTTCCCCTGGTGAACGTCGAGATCAATGATCCCGATACGATTCACCTGCCCTTCGTCGAGCAATCGTAGTCCGGCTACGGCAATGTCGTTGAAGACACAGAACCCTTCCCCATACTCTCGAAATGCGTGGTGTGTCCCCCCGGCTAAGTTCCCCGCAATCCCATCTTCCAAAGCCTTCTCCGCAGCCTTCACTGTCCCTCCCGCCGAGGCAAGCGTCCGTCGAGCAAACTCAGGACTGTAGGGGAGGCCGATGCGACGAATCGCCTTCGAGTCCAGTCTCCCCTCAAGAAAACCGAGAACATAGTCGGGATCGTGCGCAAGGAATAACTCCTCCGGCTGAAGCATCGGGGCTTCGATGAAGGAGAAGGAGTTCGCAACATCACGCGATAGTGCTTCACGCAACTTGCCATATTTGGAGATCGGAAAGCGATGCCCTTCCGGGAGTGGGAAACGATAGCTATCCGAATAGTAAATGGTCATGCAGATTTATCGTGCAACGTCGATACAACGCTCAATGCAATCCTCGATATAACCTTCAATACATCGGAGCCGAAAATATGCTACACGACCGTAGAGACCAAAAAGGGTGAAGACTAAAAGATGAAAATCTTGAGTAGAGAAAAAAGAATGCCGCCGGGCTTCACTCTAAACCCGGCGGCAGAATCGACGACACCCTGAGGCTAATGATTATCCTACATTCCTCTGGTGACAAGTTGGTAGTACTGTCTCTCCCCTACCTGCACAATGCAGACGTAGATGCCAGCACTCAACTGTCTGCCGTCAATCAGAAGTTGATGCTCTCCTGCACTCATGTGCCCTGCAAAGAGTATCTCTACCCGCTCTCCACCGATGTCGAATAGCTCCACCCGAACATCTTCTCCCCGACTGATATTTACCACAACATGCCCTACTACTCCCAACGGGTTTGGAAGGATGTTGACAACTCTTCTCTCTTCACTTCTCGAATCGTCAATCCCAGCGGAAGGATCCTGACCTGTTCCCGAGAGATTCACCTGAGCCTCTTCCAGAAGAGGGTCGTTCGTACTGATCGTGACGACTGCCTTCTTCTCTCCTATGGATGATGGCGCAAACTGAAGCCGCAGCGTCAACTCATCCCCCTCCCCTATCTCAATAGGATAGGTTGTATTTCCGGGTGGATCAATAACTGCAAAGCTGGAAGCATCCACTCCACTTATAGTGATCGCAGTGATCTGAAGTCCACTCCCATTCCCAGCTCCAATAGTCATAGACTCTGTCCCGGAAGCTCCCATGGCTACATCTCCGAAGTTGAGATTAAAGGTGCTGAGGTTCGCTACTGGTGCAATTGCTCCGATGGCCTGTACTACGACTTCAATCTCTGGGTTTGCAGGGTCGTTTGTCTTCAAGAGGAGAGTTGTCTCTTGGTTCCCGACATCGGTAGGAGTGTAGCCTACCCTCACTTCCAGAAACCCTCCTTCGTTGAGTGAGGCAGGAAGATCACCACTCTGCGGAGCAACAAGCTCAAAGCCTTTGTCGAAACTCTCAGGATCGCTGAAGTCAACATCTTGAACGATAAGCCCGGCACTGTTTGCTGGAGATATTGTCAAACTTCCAGTCCTTTCAGTTCCAATCCAGACCTTGCCGATCTCAATCGTTGACTTACTCAATCGAGCAGTAGGAAGAACTCCAGCTTCAGAGCCTTCTCCAGAAAGTGGGATCTCCGATACTGGCGTTACTGGATCGTTGGTCTCAATGATAAGTTTTGCGGAGACCTCTCCGATCTTCGTGGGAGAGAATGTGATGTCGACATCAAGCCGACTGTTCTCTGTTAATACTGTCGGAAGATCTCCCGGCTCTGGAGCTTCTACTGCAAAGCCGCTGGTTGGATCATCTATGTAGACCTTCTGCACAATCAATCCAGCACTGTTCACCGGACGCACCCGAAGAGATTCGGTGGCAGTGGCTCCGATTGCAGTGGTTGCGAAGGAGAGAGAGATTGGAGAGATAGATGCCTTTGGTTGCGCTGTACCAGTCTGCGTTATCTTCGCGAGGAACATGTCGGAGAAACCAGATGGGCTAAACTGCGATGAGCCAAAGCGGAAAGGGTTCGAGAAAAAATTACCGAAGAGATAGGCAGTGTTCGAGCCATCAACGCCGACGCTGACAAAGGCATCCGATTCACTCCCACCACCACTTTTTCCCCAGAGGGGATTTCCTTCAGCGTCAAATCGGGCAATCAGAACATCCTTCTTTCCGGCACTTGTCAGCGTTTCGCTTCCGAGCGTGATGCTATTCTCAAAACTGCTCGCGAGGAAGAAGCCCCCTCCAGTTGCCGGAACTACTTGGGAACTCTGGCCGAACCCTGCAACTCCATCTCGCCCACTCCCCCCAACTCTCCAAGCGTTCGTAGGAGTCCCATCTGCACTAAACTGTGCAACGTAAATATCTTCCTGCCCCGCACTTGTCAACGTTGTGGAGCCGAACGTCGCTGTGTTGAGGAAGGCTCCTGTCAGGTATATCTTCCCCTCGCTGTCAACGGAGACTTTCTCCGCGATTGCTGTTCCCGACAACGCCTTCCCCCAGCGAAGCGTGCCATCTGCGCTGTAGCAGAGGAGGAAGCCAGTTTCGGCTCCACTTCCACTCAAGGTTGTCCCCCCAACTGTCATTGTCCCGGTAAATTTGCCCACTACGTAGACGTTCCCAGATTGGTCTGTTGCCACGCCGTAGGCGGCGTCACTTCCGCTACCCCCAGCCGATTTCGCCCACCGGAGGTTGCCGTTGTTATCGTAGCTGACGATGAAGATATCTTCTGCACCAGATGTGGAGAGTGAGGTTGATCCGAAGGAGATGCTGCCGTCGATGTGCCCAACAGCGTAGCTGTTTCCATTCTGGTCGACCGCGATGGCTTGCCCCCAATCATCACCACTCCCCAACCCACTCTTTACCCACTGGATTTCCCCCGCTGCTGAATACTTCGCCACGAATGGATCGTTCTGGCTCGCCGAGGTTACCGACATTCCGTCAAAGTTCGTCGTCTCCTGAATGCGTCCGGTAAGGTAGACGTTCCCAGATTGATCGAGCGCGATGCCTCGCCCTCCATTCCACCCGCTCGAGGTTCCCTGTTTCACCCAGGTCAAGCTCCCGGTAGAGCCATACTTTGCGATAAACACATCCCCGACCCCGGCTCCACTCAGCGATGTTCCTCCAAAGTTGAGGTTCCCACCGAAGTAACCGGTGATGTAGAAATTTCCCGCCGCGTCGGCAACAGTTGCGTTTGCAAAATCGGCAACCCCAGCCGATAGCTGACGCACCCACTTTACCTCTTGTGCGGTGAGAGCACCGGCTGCTATCAACAACAGCAGAATGCAAACCATAGCAAATCGAGTCATAGAACTCCCTCCTACGCTATACAGTTGATTGAGTATTGTTTCGAGTTGAGCGGGAACCATCCCTTTCCGATATCTGCACTGAAGGTTGCGCAAACAGTGGCCGGAAAGCCTGCGCGAAGGTTACGCAGGGAGTCACGGTATCCCGATTCTTTCTGTAGAAGGAATTTCGGAGGGGTCAAGAGTAGAGAAAAGACAAAATTTCCCGAGCATTAGAAGTCTACCGAGGGGATCTGCTATTATATCAAACCTGCTGGAAGCCGAGAGTGGTTCGTAGTAGTGTGAATTATAAGAGAACAACCACCAAGAGCACCAAGTGGCTTTCGTCCCCTATGGCATCACTCGCCGACTCTAAAGAGGGGCCTATGGATAGAAGCGATGAGGATGGAGTAGGAGTAGTGTGGAATTAGTACCCTAACAACCGAATGTAGAAGAAGAATTATCCAGATTCCCTCGCCAGTTGATTTTCTGTGAACCGAAGATACTCCTTCGATGTCTCGGCAAAGGAACGATTTAGAATTTTGCTATTCAACCACTCGATATAGCCGAAGTACCGCATTCCGTTCTGTAGTAAAGAATCTTCCTCCACTTCTTGTAAGCTATCTCTTAAGACTGTGAAGGCTTCGATCAATCCCTTTCGGTCGGTAATGCTTGGTAGTTTCCGAAAGAAGCTGAGAACATCTTCTTCCAACTGCAATTTGTTCTTGCGGGAGAGAAGGTATCGGTAGGTTGAGGGAACAAGGTGTTCTAAGAGTAAAAAATTTCCGAGTTCATAGTGAATTACCAAGTTAAAAAGACGAGCGGCATAATAGGTTTGCCGACCTTCAACTGGTTCGCGCTCCAACAGGATACGGTTATTGTAGTAGAGTGCTTTGTCGTAGTTCTCGACGGCAAAGTAGATCACCGAAAGGTTGGTGTAGAACTTATACCGTATGTGATCTTTCAAGTAGCTCTCGTGCTGACTTAACCCCTCTTCAATAACCGGCACTACCTGCATACCTTGCGAGAACTCTGCCTCCCCGATATAGTACGAGAGAAGGCAGAGATATGAAGCCTGAAACAGCTCGGCGGTAACTCTGGGACTGCGAAGTTGCTGGGTCACCATAAGCTCTTCTGCCATTCGCCTCAACCTCTCCAGTGCAATCTGAAATTTCTCTTCTTCTCCACTTCTTCTGTAGAGAGTCATGACATTCCCTACTGCAATCAAATAGAGGGAGAATTCTTCTTGAAGGCGAACAGGATCCTTTTCGAGCAGGTGCACCATCTTCTCGGCATGGTCGAGCGACTCACGATATTCGTTGAAAGCAAAGTGATAGGTACAGTAGATCCAGTGATAGTAGAAACGCCCTCTGTCGGAGAGAGCCTGCTCTGGATTCTCCATCAGCGGATGTTCTATCAGCAATTTCAAGTCTTCCAAGTCTTCCACTCTTCGGACATAGTCTTGTGCTACTGGCCTGGCCACTTTTCGGAGAAGGATGGTGTAGGTGGAAAGGTTTTGCAGTTGTGAACAGACCTTCTGCTGGCGTTCGGCAAATGCGTCGATTTGGTCTAAAGAGCTGCGCATTTCCGGAAAAAGAATTGGCTCCCATCCACTCAACTCAAACCGAAAGGAAAATCGTTCGTGCCTTGTTGCAAGCTCCAAACACTTCTCAAACATTTTCCTTGCCTGTAGCACCAAACCACGGTCGTTCAAAAGCTCCACATTCGTCAGCAGTTCGCGCAACTGTATAGCGATAGAAGAGCTGGCGTGGTAGAGTCGAAGGCTTTTCAGAACGAGGTTGTAGAGATAGCCTTTCACGACAGCAAACTGCCGCACGAACTTCTCCTGCTCGAACTCTTCTTTCAAGGCAGGTTCGTCGTAGTCGTTCTGTCGGTCGATAGCGTCGAAGAGAAGGAGATACTTCTTGCCATTCCCTTGCATTGAGGCAAAGAGCTTGAAGTATCGTTTTTCAGATTTCGTTAATGACTTGATAAGCTTGAACAGTTCGTCCGAATATCGCATCACGTATTTCAGATTGTGGGTTTGTCTATTTCGGATTGCTAATTGCGGATTGCGGATTTGAGATTGCGAAGTTCAAACCAATCCGATCCCTTGCATTGAGGCAAAGAGCTTGAAGTATCGTTTTTCAGATTTCGTTAATGACTTGATAAGCTTGAACAGTTCGTCCGAATATCGCATCACGTATTCCAGATTGTGGGTTTGTCTATTTCGGATTGCTAATTGCGGATTGCGGATTTGAGATTGTGAAGTTCAAACCAATCCGAAATCCACAATCCGAAATCCGAAATTTATTACGCTCCTGAGGTGAGCACTTGATGGTACTTCCGTCCGGCAATTTCTACGATGCAAATGCAAGTATCTTTGTGAAGCAATCGGCGCTTAATTGGGATGCAAAACTCCCCGGCCTCCATAAAGCCTTCGAACAGACGTTGCATTCGCTCTCCCCCAATATCGTACAGGTCGGCTCGCACATATTCGCCCCGGCAGAGGTGAACAATGAGTTTGCTTGCCTTCGTTAGAGGGTTTGGAAGAATTTCTACAACGTGCTCTTGGTCAGTACTCTTGCCACTCACTACAGCTTCGGTCGGTCTTGCGGTCGGGCTGGAGGAGGACGGATTTGTTGGGTCACGATCTGACATCGTTCCTCTTTCTCCTACATCATGTTTGGGATATACAACTGCATAAGACTCTCCGAAAGTCGCAGTTGTTGCAGAAGGGGTAGAGAAATAGGAAAATGGGAAAGGAAGAGGTGCTAACAGAGAGAAATTGGGTTGTTAAAGTCCTCGACCGGCAGCCCAGACTTGATAGTCGAGTTGTTTGCTCTCTTCAAGATAGGCAACTAAGGAGTCGAGTCCCCAGTTCCAAGCGATGTTCAGGTCGGCCTCGTCGTCGCAGAAGATGTTGGTGTGGTGGAGAAGAAGCTCGGATGCTTCTTGGCTTAGTTGGCGGAAATGTAGAGAGATAATTCCGCCCGGAGCATAGTCGGGCTGTTCCCAAGTGAAGACGATTTTTTCTTTGGGGACGATCTCCAGAAACTCACCAGTATCTCCATCGCTGTTCTGATAGCGTCCGCCAACGCGGAAATCTTGCTCGGCCTGATCGGTAAACCACTTGGCGAGTTCTGCCGAATCTGCCCACGCAGACCAGAGTTGATCGAGCAACACGTGAACTGTGCGCCGGAGAATTAGTTCGTGCTGGTGAGTCGACATGGTTGATTGCGGATTGATGTTTATTCCTCAGTTCAAAATCATGCCAAGTTAATAGGGTCAGGGATCCGATATGATGGAAGAGAGAGAATCACCACCAAGAACACGAAGAACCACGTAGTGCTGACATCTCCACTCGTTCATTCTGCCCCTGCGGGGCCTAAGAATTCTGATCGCTCTACTTCCGGGGGCTGTGGCCCCCGGCCACACAACGGCAGCCCCTCCGGGGCAATATAGTAGTGCAGGCTGAAGACCTCCCCCTACCGGTACGTATCCTCTACTCATACACTCCCACACTCATATACTCATTCACTATACCTCTAAAAATCCGGACGCAAGCTGAAGACCTTCCCCTACCGGTACGTATCCTCTACTCATACACTCCCACACTCATATACTCATTCACTATACTTGGCAACCTCTAAAAATCCGGACACAGGCTGAAGACCTCCGCCTACCAGTACGCATCCTCTACTCATACACCCCGACACTCATACACTCCCACACTTAACTCTACACACTCTCAACTCTATAAACTCTACGAACTCTTCAGTTAATACCGATATTTTTCCG
>JBFWSB010000057.1:0-15859 GCA_050248595.1 Kapaibacterium sp. (SeqCode) | reverse complement strand
GAGGCGTACTCTTTCAACTGAAGGAGGAGTGATGGAACCAGATTGACTGTCGCCTTGATATCTGGAAATTCCTCCAGTGCTCGGGCGGTATCCAGATAATCTTTCGTGGCGTGAAGTCGTGTCCAAGGGAGGAGGTAGCCATCACCCGACTTGTAGAGGGGTTGGTGCATGTGCCAGAGTAGTGCAAGGCGGAGTTTCACGGTATCGAAATCAAAAGTAAAATTTCAAAGTTCAAAAGATGAGACGAATCGAATTCAAAATGAAAAATTCAAAGTTCAAAAGATGAGGGTGTGAGGTTCTCCTTCAGAGAACAAATCCATTCAATCAAATTCAAAAGGGGAAAGGTGAGAACGGCAGGTTCTCCTTTCCCCTTTTTGAATTTTTACTTTTGAATTTTGAATTCAACCTACTCGTGTGCTGCTCCAGCATTCTCACCATGCTCAGCTCCTTCCCCATGTCCTGCTGCTCCTGGTTCATTCTGCGGGAACATGTTTGCCGGAAGTTTAGATGGTGAAGAGAACGTTGTCGGCTTCTCAGCATATCCTGACGGATCCCAGTCTCGCGTCTTATAGTCGGTCATGATAATGCCAACCATAATCAGAAGCCAGAAAAATCCAGAGGCTACGAAGAGCCAAGTTAGCTTGCTGTTGTACCGGACGTGCATGAAGTAGAGAATAACCAGCACTGCCTTTGTAATGGCGATGGTCATCGCAACGATAATCGCCCACCATGGGTCGATGTGCATGTAGGCAACAAAGACCGTCAGGAAGAGGAGACCCATTAGCCAGGCGAAAACCTGCCAGTATTTTTTCTTTGTTATGTGTGCTTCAGCCATGAAGAAAATTCAAAAGTCAAAATGGAAAATTCAAAAGCGTGACGCGACGGTTGCCGGAATAGATGGCTATCCGAGCAGCTTCATCAACGTATCGGTATCGAGCAACGCATGTCCTCCTCCTCCGCCAACCTTTGTCAGGTCGATCAAGTAGAGGAGAGGGTAGAGGAATATCCAAACAATATCAACAAAGTGCCAATAGAGTCCGGTCATTTCCACCGGGCTGTAGTAGTCTTTGGTGAAGGCGTTGTTCCGCACCTTCGCCGCAATCCAGGCAACGATTCCGATACCAACAATCATGTGGAGAGCGTGGACACCGGTCATGGCAAAGTAGAGGACGAAGAAAATCTGAGCATGTCCTGGATCAACACCCCCTTCGGTGAAGGTAAAGCTGGCACTTCCCGGAATCAGGTGGTGGTCAACCTTTGCTTTGTACTCGAAGTACTTCACTACCAAGAAGACGCTTCCGAAGAGGATCGTCAAGATCAAGTAGTTGAATGCTGCCTTCGGCTTCCCTTCGTGCGAGGCGTGTACGGCAAATGCCATTGTGAGACTGCTGCAGAGGAGAACGAGAGTGTTCAAGCCTCCGAGCTTCCAGTCGAGCATGTGGCTTCCGTGAAGGAAGACTTCCGGGTAGAGTCCACGGAAGATGATGTAGGCAGTAATCAACCCACCGAAGAAGAGAATCTCCGTGATAAGGAAACCCCACATCCCGAGCGTTGCTGCTTCATTCTGCTGCTTAAGGTCATCGAAATGATGAACAAGTCCTTTCGGGTGACCATGTGTGTGACTGTGCGACACCTGTATGCTCCTTAATTACTTAGTTAATCGTTCCGAATTCCCGCTCGTACTCGGCTTCCGCTTCTTCAGGATCGTAGTCGTACGCCTCCTCGTTCCAGATCGGAGTCTCGTCGAAGTTGAACGTTGTTGGAGGTGACTGCGTTGTCCACTCCAAACCTTTTGCACCCCACGGGTTCGGCCCTGCCGGGCGTCCCCACTTCCAGGACCAGGCCATGTAGAAGAGAGGCATAAGGTATCCAACGGCCAAGACGGTTGCCCCTGCTGTCGACATGATGTTCCAGATATGGAAGTCTGGATCGTACATGTAGTAGCGGCGTGGCATTCCAAGATATCCTGCGATAAACTGCGGGAAGAAGGTCAGGTTGAATCCGACGAAAATGATCATCGCCGAGAGGCGACCCCACCCATCGGGGTACATCCGTCCACTCATCTTCGGCCAGTAGAAGTGTAAGCCTCCCATAAAGCCCATTACTGTTCCACCTACCATGATGTAGTGGAAGTGAGCCACAACGAAGTATGTATCGTGCAAGTGAATGTCCAGACCCATTGCACCCAAGAAGAGACCGGTGAGGCCACCGATCACGAAGAGACCTAAGAAGCCGATAGCGTAAATCATCGGCGTTTCGTAGGAGATCGACCCCTTATACATCGTCAGCGCCCAGTTGAATGTCTTCACAGCCGACGGAATTGCAACGAGCATCGTCAGAATTGAGAAGACCAAGCCAGCGTACATCGACTGTCCACTAACGAACATGTGGTGTCCCCAGACAACGAAGCCGATGATAGCGATTGCGAGACTGGAGAAGGCAACGAAGCTGTAGCCGAAGACGCGACGGCGCGAGAAGGCGGCCACAAGTTCACTCTGCACACCCATTGCCGGCAGAATCATGATGTAGACGGCAGGGTGGGAGTAGAACCAGAAAAGGTGCTGGAAGAGTACAGGATCACCCCCAATGGAGGGATCAAAAATGCCCACCCCGAAGAGCCGCTCAACTACTAAGAGAACAATTGTGATTGCCACAACCGGCGTGCCGAGCAGCATGATAAGGCTGGTTGCGTAGTGCGCCCAAACGAAGAGTGGGAGGCGGAACCAGGTCATGCCGGGGGCGCGCATCTTGTGGATAGTTACCACAAAGTTCAATCCAGTCAAGATCGAAGAGAACCCAGCGATAAACGCACCGAGTCCGGCAAGCAATACGTGGCTTTGCGAATATTGCGAGCTATACGGAGGATAGAATGTCCACCCCGTATCAACACCACCGGCCAAGATAGCCGAGATACCGAGCAGAGCACCAATAATGTAGAGATACCAACTCAGCAAGTTAATGCGGGGGAAGGCCAGATCCTTTGCTCCGATCTGAATAGGAATCAGGAAGTTGCCGAAGATGGCTGGAACCGCTGGGATCAAGAAGAAGAAGACCATGATGATCCCGTGGGCAGAGAATGCCTTGTTGTAGGCATCTGCGCTCAGGAAATCACCCCCCGGCGTTATCAGTTCGAGGCGCACAAGGCCGGCAAAGAGACCCCCGAGCGCAAACATCAGGGTGACGGAGATCAAGTAGAGCATTGCAATGCGCTTATGATCCTTCGTCAGCAACCATGACTTCAAGCCATACTTGACGTTCACGTAGTGCTCTGCGGGCATTACCGCATTTGGCGGCCCGATTTGCGGAGAGGTTGTTCTGTTGGAGATCGTCGTATCCACTGCGATGTATTCCTGTTTCTTTATTTCAATGACTTGATATAGGCAATCAACTGGACGATCTGCTCCTCAGTGATCTGTCCTTCATACGTCGGCATAGCAGGCTGGTATCCGGCAACAACCTTTGCTCCCGGATTCTTGATTGACTCACGGATATAGGCGTCATCAACTGTCGCCGTTGTTCCGTCTTGCAGTTGTACTTCCGTGCCGTAGACTCCAACAAGTGTTGGTGCTATTGCTGTAGCTTCGCTCTTATGGCAGGTGTGGCAGACTTTCTCCTCGAACAGTTTTGCACCATCTACCAGAGCGTTGCCACTTCCTCCTCCGCTGGAAGCTGTTGCAGAGCCACCGGCATCTGCTAACCAAGCGTCGTAGTCATCCTGCGAGAGGACGTGAACTTTGCCGATCATTCCAGAGTGAAGCAGTCCACAATACTCAGCACAGAACATGTGATATGTACCAGGCTTAGTCGCCTCGAACCAAAGTGTGGTGTAGCGTCCCGGCAGCACGTCTTGTTTTGTTCTGAATGAAGGGAAGTAGAGATCGTGCAATACGTCTTGTGAGATCATTTTGATTTCCACCGCCCGCCCAACCGGAACGTGGAGTTCGTTTACCTCGTACTTCCCCTCCTCGTTCACGAACTTCCACATCCACTGTTTGCCGATTGCGTGCACTTGCATCGCATCTTGCGGTGGAGTTCTTATCTCAAAGAATATCTTCGCCGACCAACCAAAAATTGCCAGAGAGATGCCGAGTGGAATAATAATCCAGACAGCTTCTAACAGGTGGTTAGATGTTGGTGCATTTGAACGGTCAGCTTTCTTTCCGCGGCGATAGCGGACAGAAAACCACCAGATCATCGCATAGATTGCGATAGTGAAGAAAGCAGTGACGCCAACCAGCGCGAAGTAGAATGCATCGACTTCAGCGGCGAAGGTTGACGCTTGATTTGGCAGAAATGGAAAATCCCACATGGAATTATATATCGGTTCTAACGTCCTCTAATCTCTGTCTCGTATCCCGGCAACTTCTTCCGGGGTTGTCTGCCAGGCATTCTCTCCGAATCGTGCCAACACATAGTTGATGACATCTGCAACAGTCTCATCGTCGTATGTGTCGGGAAGCGGAGGCATAACCCCGTTATACGTGACGCCCTGTACTGTAATCTCACCCTGAAGACCGTTGACAATGGCGTCGATTGTCCGATCCTTATCCTTGAAAAACTCCGATCCGGTCAACGGAGGGAAGATTCCCGTCTGACCTGCACCGTCCGAGCCGTGGCAGGCAGAGCAATACTGTGTGTAGAGCTTTGCCCCCGGGCCATTCATCTTCCGTTCTCTCTTCCGGGCTTCGGCAGGGGAGGAGGTAGATACTCTCGCAGTGCAGCGCACCGTATCACCACTCCCCATTCTGAATCCTATTTCAACACTGTCGCCAACTTTTAACTCTTGCTTCAGGTTAACAAGCATTCCATGCTTCCCCCCCAACGCTAAAGTCACCGGCTTCCCTTTTTGAAGAACTGGAGAGGTTGTCATCCTCACCATCTTCATTTCTTCTCCCTCTCCCGGAATCATTTCGTGCAGCTCTACCCGTTCGGTTTCGCTGCAAAGAATTTCTATAAGTGAGTCTGCACCCTCTGCCTCAAATCGGATTGTTCCGTACAATCCACTTGTTCCCCCTTTTGCCGCGGGTGTTATCCAAATATCTTCTATCTGAATTGACCCGCTTGTGCAGACCTGTGGAGCCTGCTCCGCTGCATCCTCACTCTTAGTTCCACTCTCTTCCTTCGTCTCGGAACACCCGGCAACGATAAGGAAAAAGAGAAGTGGAACAAGCCGAACATCTAAACTTTTACAGAAGTTCATTGATCACCCCCGCTACTTCTTCTACATCAAGTCCCGTCCCCTTGTATCGCTCCTGAACCACTCCGTCAGCATTCACAATTGCAATCACGTCGCTGTGGTCGATTGTGTAGTACTCGGTTCCGTCTTCGTTCTCTTCGATGAAACTCTTCCGTGCGTATACCTGCATCGCATCGCAGAGAGAGTCGATTGTTCCAATCGATCCGGTTAACAACTGCCACCGGTCTGACTCGATTCCTCGAAGTCGAGCGAAGTCGTTCAACACTTCGGGTCGATCTCTGCGGGGATCGAGCGAGATCGAGACGAACATCAGGTCGTCTCGATCTCCAAGCTCGGCTTTCAACAATTCCATCGAGTGTGTAGTTATCACACAGACAGTTGGGCAGTTCGTGTAGATGAAACTGACCACCAGAGTTTTCCCTCGGAAATCATCCGGGAACCGTACTTCCTGATTCTCTTGATTCAGCAGTGAGAACGATCTACCATCGGCGATGGCAGGCTCTCTTCCGCACGAAGGGAGAGAAAGTATGCAAAGAACAGTGATAGCTAACATTTTCAATGGCATCGCCCACTCTGATGTTTTCATCGCGACCATACCATTATTTCCCTTCCACACCGGCATCACTTCCGGTGGCCTTCTCTCCCGATGTTTCTCCACTCTTCTCCGGTTGCCCCGCATTCGCCCCTTCCTTAGGGGGAGCTGCCATCTGATTTTCAGGGACTGGCAGGTGCGGGTTGTAAGCCGGAGCACCAAACGACGTACTTCGCATCACGTCGATGAAGACCGGAGTGTACGAGAGGACAATCAGTACAATTGCGCCGATCACCCAGGGCTTAAAGTTTGCGAACGCCCCAGCCTTCTCGTTGTGATACGGTGTCGAGAGTGGGAAGACTAATTCTTCCTCTCGCGTTTTCTTACCCATCAGCGTCCCAAAAAAGATGCCGAAGTAGACGAGCATTGCGAGGAAGAGAATCACTCCGCCGATCACAGTCAACGTCACGTAAAACTCCCATTCCGGTCGATAGAGTGGACTGTCGGGATTGAGATATGTCATTCCCATGTTTGTCCGTCGTGGTTCTCCGTGGAGACCTCCGCGCATCATCCCGAAGGAGAATGTGAAGAGGCCGACAATCCACATGTAGGGAACCGTTGCTGCCAGCTTCTTGAACTTCACCTCCTTTCCGGTCATCTTCTCTACCATGTAGAGACTCATGCCGATAAAGGCTAAGAAGACCGGGCCGGCAACTGTCAAGTGGAAGTGTCCCGGAATCCAGGCTGTGTTGTGTACAACCAGGTTCATGTTATACGAGGCATTGATAATGCCTGTGCTTCCACCGACGATAAAGATCACCAGACCGACGAAGAGATAGGGGAAGAGATAGCGATCCCCGTCGAGGTAGGGGAGAGTTCGGAACCATCCAAACAATCCTTTTCCTCCTCTCTTCCGCCCGGCATACTCTAACGATGCGGCAATCGTAAAGGCTGTAATCAGACTTGGGATTGCCACGCCGAATGTCAGAAACGCGTGCAACAGTTTCCAGTCCGAGCCAATACCAGGCTCTGTAAACTGATGGTGCGCACCAACCGGAATCGAAAAGATGACAAAGAGCATAAAGACGACACGTCCCGCTAAATCGGAGTATAGCTTACCTCCGGCAAGTTTCGGAAGCATCGTGTAGTACATCACGTATGCTGGCAACAACCAGAAGTAGACCAGCGGATGTCCAAAGAACCAAAACAGCGTCCGCGTCAGTTCAATGTTTATCGTATCTGTCCACCCGAGCGACCAGGGGAGGAGCAGAACAAGAACTTCGTAGGCAACTGGTATCGTACAAATCTGCCAGACAATGAATGTGGTAAATATCCCCACCACTGCCATCGGTGTTTTTTCTCCGGGATTCTCCCGTCGCCACCGTAGATACATCGGTATCCAGTTCCAGAAGGCGACCCAGCTTCCAACAACGAAGAGTGCTAACCCCGCATAGAAGATCGGATTTGCCTTCAGTGGGGGATAGAAGGTGTAGAGAACCGAACCTTCCCCTGCGAAGACCATCGCAGCTACCATCAACGTTCCGAGAAGCATTAGGATGTTAGAAATCCAAGCAACCTTCACGTTCAGTTTAGCCTTCAATGCGTACGATACTAAGGCATTGCCAAATGCTACGGCAAAGAACGTTGTAAAAACAATTGCGTTGATAATCCCATGCAGGGTCAAACCCTGATAGTACTCCAGTCCGAGTGCCGAGTCGGCTTGGATAATGCCTGACCGCATCAACGCTTGCAGCAGACCTCCACTGATACCAACCACTAACAATCCAACTGGGACGGCAAGCTGAATCAGCGTTAAACGCTTCAGCTTCGGATCAAGCTCCATTGCTACTTCTTTGAGGTTCACAGTTCAGAACCTCCTCCGACTGCCGCAACGGCAACCGAGCTACGTGATCCAAGTTCCAGACCTTTCTCTGCGGCAACCATGTCTTCTGCCGGACGGACGTGAATTACACTCTCCATCGAGTGGTGGTTCGCGCCGCAATACTCGTGGCAGACGATACGGTAGGTTCCCACGTTGTCGAACGTTATCGATGTGCCGGTAACCTGCCCTGGAACAGCCATCATGTTAACTGCCCGGTCTTCAATTTGGAATCCGTGCACAACATCTGCCGAAGTCAGGAAGAAGTCGACAGTAGCACCGGCTGGAATTTCAATCACCGTTGGTTCGAATCTCCACATGCGTGCGATGCTGTGGACTTCGTAGTGCGTCTTGTCCAGTGGAATCACTTCCGCTTTCGTGAACGGTTCTCTATCCGTTATGCAATCTGGCACTGTGATGCCAAATCCAGAAACAGCCAGAATAACGGCTAAGAAGAAGAATCCCATCAGTGCAATCGAAGCAAAGATGACTCGCTTTTCTCTTTTGTCCATGTTAACTCCTCCTCAGCAGATCGAAGTACATGACGAACCACGAAGCTGTGATAAAAAGAACGAGCAGACCAAAGAAGGCGACCGCCCCTTTTGGAACGAACTTCTCTTCCTCAAACTCTTCGTGAACGGCTGCGTTCTCAAGGTTCTGCACCTGCAGATCCTGTGTTGATGAGTCTGTGCTCATAGAATTACCTGCCTCCATGAAATAGTGAACTGATAATGGTGCAGTCTCAAACTATCCCAGTTAACGGCGAGAAACGTTGACCGATGTCATGTTCGCGAATAATTCCTGCAATTGCTCTCTGAGCAATCTCCTGAATTCCGTTGCAAGGCTACGGTAACTCCCATCTCCACTAAAGAGTTCTGGTTGATACCTGTTTACTCAATTGTCAATCAGGCTCCCCCTTGGAGGCCTACGTTATGTGCTTCACTCTCTTTCTTATCCCTTCTGATTGATCGGACGATAAAGCCGACCAGAAGGAGTAGGGTAAGGGAGCCTGCAATTTTCAATGATGTTGATATGGCGAAGCCATATTTCCCAGTAATCGGGTTGTACTCGAAGCAGAGGAGGAGAACCTGATCTGCTAACGATCCAATCTTGTCGTTCGATGCCTCTACAAGTCCGAGCTGTAAATCCTTTGGATCGTACTCGATCCCGAAAAAGTATCGGGAGACTTTTCCCGACGGTGTCAGTACCATGATGGCTGCCGAGTGGGCGTACTGCCCGGTCTCCTCATCCTTGTGGTACTTGAACCCAACTTGCTCGGCTACCTTTGCCACCGAGGCACTATCGCTAACCAAGAAGTGCCAACCTTTGTCTGCCCCTTCTCGGTGGAACTGGCGAAGAAACGTTCTCCGTTTCTTTGCAGCTACGTCCACCGTTTCTGTGTGGTCGAAGCTGATCGAGACGATGTTGTAATCTTCACCAACTTCGAGGTCTGTATCCTTTAGTCCTCGAACGGTTCCGTTGAGCACTTGGCCGCAGAGCATCGGGCAACCGTAGTAGACCAAGGTCAGAACAACCGGCTTTTCCCCGTCGAAGTAATCGCCGAGGCGGACAGTTGTGCCATCCTCGTTAGTGAAGGTCAGGTTCAAATCTACCTGCGCATCAAGCTTCTGCTCAACTTCGATACTCTTTCCCAGCTTATCCATCCGCTCCTGTTCCTGCTGTGCTAATAGGTCTGTACCGTAGCAGAGGAACAGAGTAGCGAGCATGAGCATTGGCGAGAAGAAGCCTTTGCGTGCGATTCGATATTCAGTTGTCAATTCAGTCATAGGTACACCGGATCATCAGATCATCAAATGGTAGAACGTCAGCATCCTCAACGCTCCTTTGCTTGCCCTCGCACTCCCGGTGTGATTTATTGAGCCGACGCAGAATCCGGATTGGCCGGTGTTGTCTCTGCGTCCTCAGTTGCAACTGCACTACTCTCTACTCGCGCAGAATCTTCGGCAGTCATCACCTTAAAGGGGAGACCTTGGCTGACGACAGCTTTCATCGCCTCCTCGATCGGCATCGAGGTTCCGGTTTTTCCTTCAAGGGTAGAATCGACTCTATCTAAATAGTTGATTAGGTCAACGTGTGGTGAAGCCTGCACCTCTGGTCCAGGGTTGTTCCACCCACTTACGGCCACAGGGGAGGGGGCAGGATCGTTTCTCTCGTGGTTCGACTCAAAGAGTTTCAGCATACCGTACATCGAGATGTAGGAGACTGCCACGATAGCTATTAGTCCGATCATGAATTGATTGATGGCCCGGAAGTTCAGGTCACGATAATTCATGTGATCATGCACGTGCAGGTCGGGAATATGTGAGGAACCTGTTCCCCCAGAATTCCCCCCCGAGTTTGTGTGCCCGTGTCCTTCTACTCTATGTTGCGTGTTCTTCATAATCGTAGGGTTCACTCCCCATCGTTAAACGTTTGCAGTGGCAGCGTGATCGTCTACAACCGGCTTTGCTCCCCTCATGCGTGGATCGTGCGCCGGGAGAAGTGGCTCTTTCATCTTGGCAAGACCATTAAGGAAGAGCCAGAGCCAAAGTCCACCAATTCCGAGAACTGCTGCGATGTCGAGCCAGTGGAAGTTCAAGTCGCCTGTTTCGCCAACTTCTTGGAATGCCGGCTTAATCTGCCAGAGCATATCGAGGAAGTGGACCGATAGGATATAGAGAGCCATTCTCTTTAACCGCTGCGGGTCGCGCTTCCACTTCCGCTGAATCAGCACTATGAAAGGGAAGATGAAGTGGAAGACCAACAGAGTATAGCCGATCACTTCCTTCCAACCAGTAATTCGCTTCAGGAACCATCCAGCCTCTTCGCCGATGTTGGCCGACCAGATAATCATGTACTGTGAGAAAGAGACGTAGGCCCAGAAGACCGTCAAAGCAAACATCAAGTTGCCGAGGTCGTGGTAGGTCTTGGTATCCAAATACTTTGAGAAAGGGGAGTAGGAGGAACTGGTGACGGTCATGCCGTTGCAGAGGGCAATCGCACTGATTGCGCCGCCGATCAGGAAGATGATGCCATACATTGTCGAGAACCAGTGTGGCTCCAACGACATCATCCAATCGGTCATTGCAAAGTTTACTGTCAGCATAAAGAGTACCAGACCACCTCCGCTCAACCGCTGAATCGTCCGCATGTTCGAGCGGGTAGTGTCGAGCGTCTTCTCCTCTTTTAAGAGTAATCGCCGCAACGTCATCGTCAAGAATATCCAGAAGAGGAAGTAGAAGACGAGGCGTGCGTACCAAAATGGCTCGTTCAAGTAGAATGCCTTTGCAGCCAGCACGTGGTCGTCTGGCTTTGCATTCATCCACGTACCGTAGAGGTGATCCGATCCAATTACTATCGGAACGAAGAGAATGGCCATCAAGATAATTGGACTGAGTGCACTTCCGTTGAACGTTCCGGCTTGCAAGAACCGGCGGATAGTGAAGCCCCACTTTCCTGCGGTCAAGTTGTGCAGGAGAGTCCAGCCGATTAGGCCAAGCGTAATCGTGATCCAGTAGGCATAGCCGAAGATGTAGGATTCATAGAACTTGTCGGGCTGGGTAACCCATCCAACCGCCAACAGTGCCACGCCGACGAGACCGGCAATCATTGCCGTCTTGCTCATCCGTGCATATTTGTTTTGCAGTTCTGCGCTGGTTCCGTTCATACTCACGTTAGGCTCTCGATGCTTCAGTTAGTGTTCGATGTCGTGTCGTTCCCTGTTCCCTCTGCCGGTGTGGCTTCTTCGGTAGCTGTTGCCGTTGTTGGTGCAGCAGTTGCTTCCCCGGCTCCCATCCCTTCATGACTTTTCTGCAGTGCCCGAATGTAGGCAACGATTGCCCAGCGGTCTGCCGGTTTTACTCGGCTGGCGTAGCTGTACATTTGCCCGAATCCGTTCGTTATCACATCGTAGAAGTAGCCAGCAGGGGAGGATACCAGTCGAGCGTCGGTAAAGGCCGGTGGTGTTTTCAAGCCACGCCCACCTTTGCTTCGCTGGATAATCATGCCATCTCCCTGTCCAGTTTTACCATGGCAGGGTGAACAGAAGATGTTGTACCGCTCACGTCCCCGGAGCATTACCTGCTCTGTGACTTCCATCGGGAAGACGTCGGCATGTTTTCCACTCTCGTTCAGACCTGTATACATCAGGTCATTCTCTCTGAGGTGGTCGCGATGGTCTTCCCAGTTGTTTGTCGGGACTGTACCTTCTACCAGTGGTCGGGACATCCGCTTATCAGCATAGAAATTGCTCTGCTCCAGCGGCTCGCCATACTCCTGGTCGAACAGTTCTGATCGGCAACCGGATGCAATAAGCGTCACAGTCATCAACGTGACTGGAAGGAAAGTACGGGTTATAAATCTGCCGAATGTTCTCATCGTATTTGTGCTATCGTTGCTCGCGGGCGCAATGTTCCGGTTCAATGTTCAACCTCTTCTACCGCATCCGGGTGAAGTCCTTCAAGAAATGCTTTTGTCCCCTCACGATCATACTTCGGATCGCGTGCTTCAACGCAGAGGAAAAACTTGTCCTGACTTGCAAGACTGAAGCGCTCGGCGTTGAACAGAGGGTGGTAGGGCATCGGCAGCTTGTTCAGAAGGATTGTCCCGAACACTGCTGTAAGTGCCGCAAAGAGAACGGTCATCTCGAAGGTGACCGGAATAAAATTTGGGAAGCTGAGCATCGGGCGTCCACCAATGTTCATCGGGTAACCGTAGAACATGTATGGGCCGATGGTAATCCCGAGAGTCGAAGCTGCCGTCCAGCTCTGGAGCAGAAGACCAGTGAACATTCCGGTGATTCCTCCAGTTAGAATCAGTTTCGGAAGTCTTGTCCGCTTCTGTCCCAGTGCGTCAACCATTCCTTCGATAGGGAAGGAAGAGTAGGCGTCAATCTGCTTGTAACCGGCGTCACGGGTCTTCTCTGCGGCGGCCATCAAGGCCTCCGGTGAGTCGAACTCGGCAATCATGCCGTAATGTTCCGGTCGATCTATCTCTACTGTATGACTCATATTCCTGATCTGACTCAGATCGTTGATACTATTCTGTTATCCTGTTGCTATAACTCAACTTTGCGCTACAGCGCTACAGCGCTACACTACACTCTTCTCGTGCGAGTCGGCTCCGTGTCCATCCTCAACGTGGTGGTGGTGGTTCACGTGGTGAATCAACTCACGCATTTCGAAGACGTTAATCATCGGCAAGAACCGGATGAAGAGGAACGTGCAGGTAAAGAAGAGACCGAACGTTCCGAGGTACATTCCCCAATCCCAAATCGTCGGTGCGTAGAAGTCCCAGGACGATGTGAGGAAGTCGCGGTTCAGCGTAATCACGATCACGTAGCGTTCCAGCCACATGCCGATGTTAATAACAATTGAAATCATCCAGAGTGGGACGAGCGTTGTCCGGAACTTGCGGAACCAGAGCAACTGCGGGATTGCAACGTTGCAGAGGATCAGTGCCCAATAGCTCCAAGCATATGGACCAGCATACATGCGATTCTGGAATGCCTGGATTTCGTACTGCGCTCCGCTGTAGAAGGCGTAGAAGGCTTCCATACTGTAGCCGTATGCTACTACAAGTCCCATCGCCAACATCACTTTCGACATACTATTTAAGTGCCGAAGGGTCAGCACGTCGTGCAGACCGAAGATGTGGCGGACCGGGATAAGGACGGTGAGCACCATTGCAAATCCTGAGTAGACCGCACCTGCAACGAAGTAAGGAGGGAAGATTGTTGTATGCCAACCGGGCAAGTTCGAAACGGCGAAGTCGAACGAAACGATCGAGTGTACCGAGAGAACCAGCGGTGTAGAAAGTCCCGCAAGAATCAAATATGCTGTGGTGAAGCGATCCCAGTGCTTTGCCGCGCCACGCCAACCGAGCGAGAGGAAGCCGTAGACAGCCTTCTTTACCTTGTGTGTTGCCCGGTCGCGAAGGGTTGCCATGTCTGGAATCAGACCGAGATACCAGAAGAGTACCGAAACGGTCAAGTAGGTCGAGATAGCAAACACGTCCCAGAGAAGTGGGCTGCGGAACTGTGGCCAGATGCCCATCGTGCTCGGGTAGGGGAGCATCCAGTAGGCAAGCCAAGGACGACCTACGTGGAGAAGTGGGAAGATGCCGGCACACATCACAGCAAAGACTGTCATCGCCTCAGCAAAGCGGTTGATCGATGTTCGCCAATCTTGCTGAACCAGCAGAAGAATTGCCGAGATCAACGTTCCAGCGTGACCGATACCGATCCACCAGACGAAGTTGATGATTGCAAAGCCCCACATTACCGGGTTGTTCACACCCCAGATACCAGGTCCTTTGATTAGCAAGTAGACAATGCTGACAACAAGAACCTGAAGTACCGTGAAGGAGAGACCAAAGCCGATCCACCATCCCTTCGACGTTTTCAGTTTCAGGACGATGTCGGTAATCTTATCGGTCACTGACTTATAGGTCAGCCCTTCTCCCATTACCTGATAGTCAGGGTCGAGATAGGAAGGAGTCAGTTTGCCGGAACCACTCCCCGCATCGGGACTTCTTTTGATGTGCGGTGTATCTGCCATCTTAAATATCGATTTACGCTACGTCTGTTTGGGTCTTGTACCGTGCATTTTCTGCCCGGTGCGTTGTCAATAACCGTTCCCAAGTCTCCAATCCGAGCTACCTTCAAAAGGATAGCTCACAACTCTACGCTCTTAATGATGCCCTTCTTCGCTCGACTCTACTGGCTTTAGGTCTTCGTTGTAGTTAACCAATCGTGCCAAGTAGGTTGTTCTCGGGCGAGTATTCAGTTCCTTCAGCATTCCGAAGTTCCGTTTGCTTCCTCTCTTCTTGGCAACGGCACTGTTCGCGTCGTTCTTGTCGCCGAAGGTAATTGCCTGGGTCGGACATGCATGCTGGCAGGCGGTGATGATATCACCATCCTGAATTTTTCTGTTCTCAATCTTTGCTTCGATTCGCGCGTGGTTGATCCGCTGTACACAGTAAGTGCACTTCTCCATCACACCACGTGTGCGAACCGACACATCTGGATTCCGCATCAGGCGGAACTGGTCGGTTTTTTCGTCGGTGTACTGCAAGAAGTTGAAGCGACGAACTTTGTAGGGACAGTTGTTCGAGCAGTAGCGGGTTCCAACACAGCGGTTGTAGACCATGTCGTTCAGCCCTTCGGCACTGTGAACGGTAGCTCCAACTGGGCAGACAACTTCGCACGGAGCCTGCTCGCACTGCATACATGGGACAGGCTGGTGGTGGAGTGTGAGTGTGTCGTTCTCTTCTTCTCCCTTGAAGTAACGGTCAATGCGAATCCAGTGGAGTTCACGTCCGTTGGATACTTGATCTTTGCCGACAACTGCGATGTTGTTTTCGCTTTGGCAGGCGATTACACATGCGTTACAACCAGTGCAGGAACTTAGGTCAATTGTCATTGCCCAAGCATAGCCGTTGTACTCCCAGTCAGCCGAGCCGTAGAAGGAGAGGCTGTCACTGTGGATATGCTCTTGAGCCTCGACTATTTCAGGATGCTCTAAGTAATCGGCCAGTGGAACGTCGCGGTAGTAGTTCCGTCCTTCCAACGAACCGTGATCCTGCGTTGAGACGAGAAGATAATCTTCCTTTGTCTTGTTAATTTTTCCACCTGTGCTGAACCAAGGAGCCGTTGACTCCCGGATCGTATAGGCGTTAAATCCAGCACCAGTACCAACGCGCCCCGTTCTCTCCCGACCGTAGCCGAGGTGAACCGTTACTGACTTGTCGGCATGTCCCGGTAAAATCCAGATTGGCCCTTCTACTTTCCGACCATTCAACTCAAGCTCTACGATATCACCATTCTCAAGGTCATACTCTTTCGCGGTCTTCGTGTTCATCAACACCGCGTTGTCCCATACGAGCTTTGTCAGAGGCTTTGGAAGTTCTTGAAGCCAACCGTTATTGTTGTAGCGGCCATCCCAAATTGTAGGATCAGGACGGAAGTTGATCTCGATGCCTCCCAAATCGTTCGGAAGTTCGCTCTCTGTTTCGCCTGCAGGTGGGGTAGTTGGTGTTGTTCCGGCAGCTGTAGAATCGGTTGCCATTGGAGCGGGGCTGTCGGAGGTAGCGGTAATTGTCGGCTTCCCAACTGATACCCCGGCAATCACACCATCGTGCAGAGCCTTCCGCCACGCCTTTTCAGTATTCCCTGAAAGCTTATCGCTCCAGTAAGCCTGAACCAGATCATAATCTTTTGCAATGGAATCACCATTGAGCAGAGCTACCATCT
>JBFWSB010000056.1:0-15958 GCA_050248595.1 Kapaibacterium sp. (SeqCode) | reverse complement strand
CTTTTGAATCAGTGGAACTGGTGTTATCACCTTCGTTGGGGGTGTTACTAAGACTGATCCTTTCCTATAAAATTTGTCATCACGCGTACAAAGATAATCAACTGCACTATGTTCGGCGGATGCCAAATGGAGAGCGTCATACGGCTGCAATCCTCTTTGCACTAGATGGCGTGCTCTCTTCCGCACATCACCTGTTGCCTCAATGAATTGATCGGCTTGTGCCAGAATACCTAATCCAAATGCTCGACGTTCGATTATAGGATTGCGTAACACCTCGTCGTAGAGCACCTCAGACGAAACAAGTCGCAGCTTAGCTTCGCGCCATAGATTGAGTAGTTCCAGGATTGCTTCTGATTCTCTCGCAATTCTTTTTTGGCGCTGGTCATCAAGCGGACGCTGAAGACTACAGGTATCGAAATAGAGAGTGATCATATCGCCCCCACTTGATTATCTGCGGCATTGTATTCTTTACTACAGTATAGCGCAGGGTTATTGCAGGAACGTTCGACAAGATTGGGAAGTTGAGGGAATAGGAGCATAGTTCTCTACGGTGATTATATGGATGATGAGAACAAAACAACCGAAGAGTAAAGGTACTGAGCTAACGGTACTGAAGCAAGAGGGAAAAGAATCCGACGTTTATGTTCGCTGTACCCGGAGTCTTCGGTTAAACATGAGAGCCATTGTTCACCGTGGTAACGAAGTTGGGTCTTGCTACTTCAAAAGCAATGTCCCCGCTCCATCAAGTTCCACTAAATAACCTCTGCCCGGCAGAAGCACTGTCGCTGGGACATATCCCTCACGATATTCGAAGTAGGGGGAAAGCTCCACAGTTCCGCTCTTCTCAATATCAGAAATCAGCAGAGGAATACTCGTAGCCCCAACAACATTCCACCCGTCGTTTACGGAGACTGTGATCGGTGGGTCTATCATTTTTCCTCGCTCCTCTAAAATCAGTCGCTCGGGAAATGAGACCCAATATCCTCTGCCGACTTCAATCGTATCGGCTACACTGTATGAAAGACTTTCGTCGATGACGAAGACATCGGAGTTGGCTCCAGAGAAGAATACTGAAGGAGTTGGGTCATCCGGTATCACTGCCGGAGAGTAGAGACCGTAACCAGGCCCGACTTCTACACAGTATCTGAATTCATTGATGACGTGAACGGCAATTGCTTGGGGATAGGAGAAGGTACTGTTCGGGTGAACAGTCATATTCGGAATATCAACTGCGTGAAGGAAGGTGAGGTGAGATATCGTCGTGTCGTTTCCAACGTGTAGGTGAAGACTGTCGAGAAGTTCTCCCCGCACATCGAGCGAAGCGGCGAGTCCCAGAAGAGTCAAAGCTCCTCCCCCACTACCACTCCGAAGCAGAGTTAAAGCTCCTGAGGTTTGCAACATCCCCCCTGTATCAACCATTAGATCGGCTGCAAGAGTTGTTCCGGGGGGAAGTTCAGCCTCAGACCGAACCGTCAATTTTCCATTTGGAGTCTGCTGAAATGTTCCTGCAAAATGTGTTGGGCCAACAATTCTCTTCGGCATGGCCATCTGAACAACTCGCCCAATGCCCCCAAAGGTTCCACTGATTTCTGAGTTGAAAAAACCTTCAAAGAGGATGTTGGCAGTAACAACTCCCGCCACATCTTTCCGAAGGCGAACGAGAGTATCAGAGATCAAACCACACCCACGTGCTTGGTCGCTACGGTATGTGTGGCGCACCGTCAGCAGACTCTGCCCTACAGCAACTACAACTCCGGAATCGGAAGGTGCGAGTGTTCCGATTGTCAATCGTGGAACAACCATTGATCCGTAGACTTGTAGTCGTCCTCCCGAGGAGGCTCGATATTCTAACGAGGCGTCGTATCCCCAGAGACCACTGTTTGTTCGTAACTCTCCCTCGTGCCCGGTCATCAGAACTGTGCAGTGGTCGATCACTCCTTCATTTCTTAAGTCACCTCCCACTCTCAAAAAGTAGAGATCGTTGGTAGCTGCGAACGATCCCTGGTTCAAAAGATCACCCCGAAACGTTGCACTCCCCTTCTCCCCAATCCCCTCAATCGTTACCACCACACCCGAGTCGACAACAACACTCCCACTAAACTCCCCAAAGCTGACCCGTCGAGAGGCCACGACGTTCACCTCACACTCATCGCAACCGAACTTCCCGTGAGTGCTGGGTGGAGTTGGATGTTTAGGAGTTCCCTCACCAGTCACCCAGCCGAATTGAACGTTGCCGTAAACTGAACCATTCGCAGGGCCATTTAACTCAACCGAACCGGTAGCGGCAACAATTCCAGGCTCGCCGTAAGGTACTGCCGAGGTAAAGCTCTCCTCAACGGTAAGGTGGTGTTCCCCAATCAGCAATTGCCCCGTTGCAACGTAGAGAGTCCCGAGGGTAAGAGAACTTTCGGCACGTATGTTCTCACTCGACCCTGTGTTGATGATGAGATTGGAGATCGTGCCACCTCCCGAAATACTCCCTCCACTGGAGGTCAGCTCCAACGCTCCCCTGTCTGAGATAATCCCATCGTTCAACACGTCCCCACTCGACTTCACTGCCACGCCAGGAAGGAGCCGAAGGTAGCCGTAATTCTTGAGTCCAGAAATCAGGTAGAGGCCGGGCACTGTTTCGAGAGAAGCTCCCGGGGCAATGATAATCACTCCGTACTGGCTGGGTGGAATCTCGGTAACCGCTGTTGCAATAACTACGGTATCCCCCACACCGGGAAGTTCAGAAGGACTCCACTGGATGGTGCTCCACCGACCACTCTCAACACTCACAATCACTTTAGCGAAGAGTGGAGGAACTGTTGCGACGAAGAGTGCGATCAAAAAAAGTGTGCGGACGATCATAGTATGCTATGCTCTATGCAATCGGTTGGTGTTTGAGAAATACGACACACCCCTCTCCGAGTGTTACCTCGAGAAAGGGGTGTTGTCGCTCCACTTCCCTCTTCTCTACTCCTCTACCTAACAATTTCTATGTTCCGACTAACGACGCTCTCCTCCGTTCGAACGACGAGGATGTAAAGACCGGAAGAGAGGTGACTGAGATCGAACTGATCTGAGTAAACTCCCGCCTCAACGTCTCGCGATGGGAATAAGGTTTCAACAACTCTCCCCTGAAGGTCAACAATTGAGAGGGAGAGTCTTGTTGATACTGCGAGAGAATAGTTCAACGTGATTCGTCCGTCGGCAACTTCTGGTTCAATTAGGAATCTCAGGTTCTTCTCCTCACCCACCTCTACAGCCAACGAAGGGTCAACAGGGCCGTTCAGTTGCAAAACAACTTCGGAGAGAGCCGCGTTGGTAATCTCTAACGATCCAACTGTTTTCATATCAACGCTCACAATAACTCCACCGAACGGATCGGAAAGGGTCGCCGAGCTGTAGGCCTTCTTCACGTACTCCATATCCCACCGCAACGTCACCGGCATCCCGTTCGTTCCGGGCTGGAACTTGATCTTATAGGCGTCACTCTGCTCAACCGAAGTTGATGGTCTAAAATCTGATGGAGACCCTTGGCCTAACACCCCACTTTCGTGACTGACGAACCTTCCTTCGAACGCACTGGTCGGCGGGAATGGAGGGAGAGAAAGCTCTCCAAGCTCTGTGTCGACGCCAACTGTTGCCGAGGTGTTCACTCCGCAGTGGAGAGTTCTCGACTGTTCGGCAGCATTGGAAATGGTAATCTCAACATCAGTGTTCACCTGTGCCGTGGCGTAGCCGGTAAGGGTAGCAACCCCAACAAGAACGGCCACGAACTTGGCCTTCATCTGAGTTCTGAAGTAGGTGTTATCGTAGTTCATTGCAATTCCTTTTTCTGATTGATTGAAGAGTATTTGTGCGTTCTCGAGAGTTCATGACTTGTCGGTTGATTTTGAAAAGATCAAAGCGACCAAGAGAGGCCGAGCGAGATACTTTGATCTTTGCTGTTGACACGAGAGGGAATTCCGTCTTGCGTGAAGGTCACATCTTCTCCGAGCATATTCCGAAAGGAGAGCTTCGCTTCAATACGACTGATAATCCTCTGGGAGATGCTCAGGTCGAGGAGAGAGCGAGGCTGTTCGATAAAGTCGGGCTGATCGGTGTTCGCAACTTCCGTAATGCGTGAGCCAAATCGATTGAAGAGAAGGGAGACCGATGTCCCGACCTCAACGTTATCGTAGTACAACCCGGCGTTGATGATGTAGGGTGACTGTCCTTGCAACCGACGACCATTCTTCCCGGCTCGAAGCGAATCCCCCACCACGTCGACGTGTGACTCCAACCAGGTATAGTTCACTGAAACCGAAAGGTTGGAGAATATCGAGTGAACGAAGCCGAGCGACTTCCTCAGTTCCAACTCAACTCCCGTGTTTGTTGCCCGATCCGCGTTATCCCAGGTCCTCTCCGGAATGCCACCTGTGATTGCCACCGCCTCGATTGCCCCTTCAATCTTTTTGTGGAAGAGACTGACCGCGAGAACTTCCCGCACATCAGGAAAGAACTCAACTCGCAAGTCGTAGTTCGTGGCGAGAGAGCGGCGCAGATCTGGGTTGCCGTAGATGTTCTGGTCAGTCGTGAAATCGTAGAAGACGAAGGGGGCAAGTTCCCGGAACTCCGGGCGCGTAACGGTCTTGCTGAAAGCTCCGCGAATGTTCAGCCGATCGGTGACAACGTAAATCAGATTTATTGAGGGCAGAATATCAGTGTCGAGATTGTCGACGCTAACCCGAGTTGAGTCGTCGCGAGCAACGGAGTTCAATTCCTGCCGTGCGTTCTCAACACGCCCACCAACAATTGTGCGGAACTTTGCTCCGAGAATCTCAAACGGGATGTCAGCCATCAAGTACGCGGCCTCCAGCGTCGACTCTGCTGTGTAGTTGTCGAGTGGCTTTGTCTGCTCAACGAAGAATATCTTGTTCGAGTCGATGTTCTCAGGATTCAAGAGCGTATCTAAGGAAGCATCGGTGAACTGGTAGGCAGGGTTGCGCGAACCGTATGCAAATGCACGAGCTGCAAACTCTCGACTCTTCTTCTCGATTAACCCTCCCCCCTTCAGCTTTACTTTACTGACAGGGAGAGTCAGATCACCTCCGTATCCGTACACATCTTCTTCGAGGTGAGAGAAGAATCGACCGGTCACGGTATGGCTCGGAGCTTGGCTGATGGCGGAGCGAAAAGGAGCAGTGGTATCGAATGCGTCTCGGAAATACATGAAGCGTCGATAGTCTGGCTCATCTCGATTTGCAGTCGAGGCAAATCCCTTCCAGTTCAATCGAAGCCCTCCCACCGTTGGGAAGTAGTGTCCTCCGGTTATCTGCCCACTGTAGAAATCTCTCTCGAGATAGTAGAGTCCACTCAACCGGCGCGTCTGAGAGTTATAGAAATCGGTTCCCTCCAGAATTGTCCGGGAGTTCTCCGACGTTCGACTGTAAACATTCCGAACCCCAATGCTGTGCATATCGGAGAGTTTATAGTTCAGGTTGAAGACTCCCCCCCAAAGCGTTGAGTATTCGCTCTGCACGCCGGGATAGGCAAATCGTCCAGTATCTCTGCGGAATATTTGCTCGGTAGAGTAGCTGTTCCGATAGGAGAGAGAGGCAAGTACTCCAAAATCGTTTTCGAAGAGTTGGAATCGATCTCCGTAGGATAGAATAAAACCTGAGTTGAGCGGAACAGATATTTCCGACGGAACCCAGTTGTTTGAAAGCTCTCTCCCCCACTCAGCTTTCTGGCTCAACGAGAGCGAATCGTGAAAGAGTTCTGATGAGGGGAAGTTCTCCGGGAGAGTTCGTGCGCCGTCGTCGATTCCAAGCCAATCTGTCTTTCCACTCTTCGGAAGATCTGCTTTCTCAAACGTGGTCTGACCATCGTAACCGAGCGAGACAGCCAGCTTTAATGTCCGGCGATCCGGGAAGTCTGTCGTATTTAACTGCACAAGCCCACCAGTAAAATCACCGGGGAGATCGGGAGTGTAGGTTTTGGAGACAATCATATTCTCCAGAAGATTTGCTGGGAACATGTCGAACGAAAAGGACTTCTTGTCTGGGTCGGTACTCGGAAGCGAAACCCCATCGAGACGTGTATTATTATATCGTTCGTTCGCCCCTCGAACAGAGACAAATTTTTTGTCGAGAATTGACAAGCCGGTCACTCGTGCGAGAGCATCACCACTTGTGGCATCGGGCGAGCGCCGAATTTGCTCAGTAGAAATTCCGTCATCCATCGTCGCAGAGGTTCGCCTGAGCGAGAGCAACGCACCCTCTGTTCCCATCCTTCGTCGAGCAGTAAGGACAACTTCATTCGTGACGAGGGCTGAGTCATGCAAGGCAATGTCGAGCAAGTTCACACCGGAATTGATCGTGACATCAGTAATTACCTGCGTTGTGTATCCAACTGATCGGAACTCAACCGAGTAAGTCCCAACAGTAAGGTGACGAAGCGAGTAGACACCGTTCATATCGGTTGCCCCTCCCGACGTAGTCTCTCGAATTAAGACTGTCACTCCCGGTATTGGCTCGCCTGATGCTCTGTCGAGAACTCTCCCCCGCAATTCTCCCGACTCTCTATCCTGACTCCGTAAGCTATGCGGGAGAAGGAGTGGCGTGATAAAGGCAATGAATGCAAGAATCCAACAGTCAGCTCTAAAAACTTTCATATCTCTGGTTGATGTAGAAACGTGTTCTTCTCTCTCTGCTCTGCGGTATGGATATGCCGTCGGTCGAGAAAAAGAATCTCCACGACCGACGGCACTCCACCTTTTTCATCTCTTCTTCACTCTTCTAAGAAAGAGAGTCAGACAACCTTAGTTCGCGAGAACCAGGCGACGAGTTACCGACTGACCGTTCGCCGTTAGGGTGTAGAAGTAGACGCCACTCGACAGTTTCGACCCGTCGAACTCAACGCTCTGCTCACCCGCACTTTTGAAGCTATTCTCCAAAAGCCGTGCAACTTCTTTCCCTGCAACGTCAGTTACCACGAGAGTGGTTGCTCCCGACTCAGGGAGTGTGAACCGAATCGTGGTAGAACCAGTGAATGGGTTTGGTACGTTCTCAAGAGCGAGCGTATTCTTGGTTTCGGAAGCGTCGACGCTCGAAACCTTTGTTAGAATCTCCCACTCAACTTTCAGCGATTGATTGTTCTGGCCACCTACTGTGATTGGCTCGATAACTGCGACAATGTTCGGGTTGCTGATGGCGAATGGCATCTCCATCAGATTTCCGTTCATTGGCTGGATAGGATCGCCGTTCGATGTGATGGCAACGATTCGAATCTCATCGCCAACAACCAGGTGAGAGATCTTGAATGGTGTCTCAATACCGCTGTCGAGCAGAACCGATAAGTCACTCGGCACGTCAGAAGCTTTGAGCTTCATCTGATAGCCTTTCACTGGAACAACGTTGTTCATCTTGACAGTGATTCCACTGTTGGCAACCTCGTAGGTGAACTTCACGTCGAAGATTCCGTTCTCCTTTGCAAAAGCTTCGGCCTGCGGTTCGCCCGCTGTAGCTGTGCCGTTGCTTCCCTCGTCGTCCGACTCGATTTTTCTGAGGACGTCGGTATCTGGCCACTCTTCGTTCAGGATCGCATTTGTGATCAACACCAAGTCTTGCACGTTCACCACGTTATCGCCGTAGTTGTTAGCGTCGGTGAAGACGGCACCCGATGCCCAGACCGAGCTCCACTCAGCAAGGTCAGCCCGGTTGAACTGCCAAGAAGCAAATGTCCCACGGTTCAGGATTACATCGTTGATCTCAAGGAGGTCGAGCACATCTACGTGGTCATCACAGTTCACATCGCCGCGAGCCGATCCGTTGTAGATGTAGCAAACAGTGGAGTCGCGGTTTGCGTCGACGCCGATGCCTGCTGGCTCACCTAAGTCGGTTGCAAGTGCCGACTGTACGTCGCTCAAGTACATCACTGCCGTTGTATCATCTCCACCTTCAGCTCCGTTGCAGAGCTTGATGTCGGAGACGTCGAAGTGAACAACGAATAGGTTATCGGTATTCACTGGCAAGTTGATTGCCGTGCTGTTGCCGTAGAGGACGACAGTCACTTCCGAACCACTGGTTGCACGCTCGATCTCGTAGTCGAACGACCAATCGGATGGAGTTGTGATCGCCGATCCCAACCCAATGCTCTTGATACGCTTCAGGTTGTTCGGAACGTTGATCTTGAACTGAATTCCCTGCGCTGGCGTTGTGCCGCTATACTTCAATCCGATGTTCGTTGAATGTGCGTTCGAGTTATCCATCGCACTGTCGAGCGTCGTCACGAAGTAGAGTCCCTCACCTGAGCTTGCCAAAGCGGTTGCATTACAAGTAGTTGTGCTGGAACCATCATAGTAGATCGTAATGGTTGAGCTTGCTGCGCCAGCCCCCGATGCCGTGTAGGTCACGTCAACTTGAAGTGGGGTTGTGGTGACCGACTGCGGAAATGAGGTTGGGGCTGAGATAGCGAAGTCCACATTCGACGAGGTTATGCTGTCGACGACGATAGCTGTAGATCCGAGGTTCTCAATTGTTAAGCTTTGCGTGGCGACACCCGGAGTTGGAATCTGAACGAGACCGAAGTTGAGTGGGCAGCCGCTGATTGAGATTCCCGTTGCAGCTCCAACTGGGTCGTGTGTCTCAATCACAACTTCAGTAATAGCTGCGTTGGTGATCACAACTTGTCCTGTCGTTCTCATGTCAATCGTACCAATCACTGCGCCGCCGAAAGGATCGGTTAGCGTTGCAAACCCATACTGCGATGCAACGCTCGAAGAACTCCAGCTAATAGTTACTGGGTAACCACCAGCAGAGCTGACCTGAAATTTGACTTTGTAGAGGTCGGTCTGCGTTGATGAGGTTGAAGGACGATAGTCTGCCGGTGATCCCTGACCTAACGTGCCGCTTCCGTGCGAAACGAACCGTGCCTCGAACACACCTGACGGCGGGAATGGTGGGAGCGAAACTTCTGAAAGTGACCCGTCGATTCCGTTAGTAGCTGCGGTGTTCACACCGAACTCCAACGTCCGAGTAGAACCTCCGTTATCGGTAACGGTAAGGTCCACGCTCGTATTCGCCTGACTGTAGGCAACACCACTTACCAGCACAATGCTGAGTAGGAAGAGTGCCACCTTGTTGAAAAAGTGTATTGTCTTCATGATAAAAGGCTGTTCTGTATTTCTATGATTTAGATTCTGTTGTGAAGTAGTTGACGAGATAAACGCTGCCTAAGGATTGAACTGAAGTACGCCACCACCAGCCGGAAGCTCTACGAAGTAGGCCTTGCCCGGAGTAAGTGTTGAGGCAACCAGGTAGCCAGCCACTGGATCGAACTCGAAAAATGTGAGGCTGACCGTTGATCCGTTGAGCTTTGTGTTCGCCGGCGTGGCGTAGACACTTGCTCCAGTTGCTACGATGTTCCACCCAGCAGGAAGTGATGCTGTTGATGTTGGAAGTGCCACGGCATTTCCTACCTGCTCAACAACACAATTCGAGTCGAGCTTCAAGAAGTAGCCAACCTTTGAGTTCATCGAGTTCTCGGTCTGATATCCGTTCACTGGATCGAACTTGAATGCGTTGGAACTGTTGAAGTCGTAGATCGAGTCCTTGTGGTTGTTCGGTGAGGATGGTGCGTTTGCCAAGGCAACGAGGTTCCACCCAATTTTGTGCTTCACGTAGGTTGTCCGCTGTGGGTCATAGTTCGTCCACTTCGCATCCCACTGTTGATCGCGGCTGACTGAAGGATCGAATGCTCCCCGGTAGCTTGTTGAAGTGCGGCCTCCGAATACACCTGGCAACGTTACTCCACCAGTTGCTGGAGGTGCGGTTGTGCTTGGGCGTGGATCAGGGTTGTTCAGGTTTGCTTGGCCAACCGCTAAAAGACCGGCAGTGTTGAACGTAAGGCTGTTCGCATTACTTGCTCCCGTGCAACCGAACCAGTTAGCTGCATCGGTTGCGTTCACTCCACTTACTGCATTCAGCGCAGTTGTCCGAGCTGAAACGTAAACCCCCTTTGCCTCGAAACTTCCAGGCTGTGGACAGGCTGCTGCACCAGCAATCTTCGCGGCAATCCCTGCACCGTCAAGGCGGATACCTTCATCGTATCCTGTCAGTACTGAGTTGTAGAGTTGATAGTCTGTATTCCGCCGCCAGTGGCCAACACGACCGAAGATACCTGTGGCTGTCGAGCCATCGTAGAATGGACCTACTTCCGTCATGTTTGCAAACTTCGGATGAGAGAGAGGAGTGTTGGTGGAGCCTGTAGCGTCGTTGTCGGCTTCCATACCGTTCGATGTCGAAATGTCTGATTTCGTGATGTCGCGAAAACCAAATAACCACTGTCCGATACCACTATATCCGTTGTCGGTATCCCAGTTATCATCCAACGTGCCGAAGGCGACAAGGTGGCTAACGTTCACCGTCCCACCGAACCACTCGAACGCATCGTCAAGACCGTAGCTACACTGCACGTAATCGATCGTCGTTCCCGATCCAACTCCACCCATCGTGAGTGAGTTAATCTCGTTGTTTGCCGAGAAAAGTGACCCAGCATATTCAATCCGAACGTACTTCAACGTTCCGCTATTATCGGCAGCATTTGTTCCGCCGTAGACACCACCTGTTCCACCTTCGATGGTGGCTGTTGGTCCATTATTTATCGGCGCATTTCCTAACAAAATCACACCTGCCCAATCTCCACCTGCGCGCGAGCCTTGCGGGATCGCCGACGTCATAATGATTGGACAGTTCTTTGTCCCCTGCGCTTCGATACGTCCACCCTGCTGTACTTGGATTCCGTTCTGCGTACCTCTGTTATCACCGTATATCAGTGTTCCCTTCGGAATGGTGAGGACTACACCACTCTCAACTTTTAAAAGACCAGTAATCTGGTAGACCGAGTCGGCTGAAAGAGTACGGTTTGACGTTAATGACCCTGAAAGCTGAACAGCTCCGGGAACTGCCTGCGCGCTGGCAGTAGATGCAGCCCCAAGCAGTGCCAGTATCGCACACACACTCGTCGTAATTCGTCTGAAATTCATTCCTCTCTCCAAATTGATTCTTGAACTATTAGTTAATTAGTTTGTTCTGTTACCTGCGTGACCCGTCGATCACTCTGCTGACTAGTCAGGATGCCGCATTCGAATTCTCTCAGTAAGAAGGCTTTCACCCCCTCTCGCTCGTAGTTTGAAATGCAAAAGCCTCGCTGTGGAGACCGCATGGGAAGGTCTCCACAAACGAGGCTTGCTTTGCGCAACGCGCTCATTTCATCTTTCTATATCTCACAACGATGTATTCCATCGTCGGCCTACAATCTCGGCAAATGCCGTAGTCTCCATCCTATGAGGGAAGAGAGTCAACCAATACTTGATTGGCGACCTTATAACAAGAAAACCCTGTGAATGAACGTTGAGACCAGCGGCCTATCAACTCTCTTCACAGGGCTTGCTTTGCGCAACGCACCCGATATTGTTGTTAAAAGAATTCCTCCCTACTCCAGAGCTACCGGTTATCGGTTAACCCCAACGTCTCACACTTGAACCCTCAATCTTTCCGTTCCTTCCGCTCGCTCCGTTTCATCACATACTTCAACTGTACGTCAACTTGCCCAACAGGCTTCCCGTTCTGATACCGAATTTCAATACAGACTGAACCGTACAGATCTTCTGGCTTCACAATATTCAACTCTGTATAAAGGCTCGCGAGCAATAGTTCGATCTTACGCTCCGTTGCTGATGTATAACCACTCAGTGCCATTGATATTCCATTCTGTCAGAAGAGTTTTTCACCAAGAACCTCGAGCAACCGGACTGAAGGAGGATCGAACGATCTCCGTTTGCTCAGTGCAAAGTTAGGTTGAGAGTGGAGCAGAAAAGAAGTTAAAGTCTGGTGATCTGAAAGAGATAACACGGAAGGTTTCCTCAGGAGGGAAGTTGTATTTTGTTTTCAAAACAGAGGGAGAACTACTGTGAAGATTATCCTCTTCGGCGCAACTGGAATGATCGGCTCTGGAACGTTAGTTGAATGTTTAGCCGATCCGCGAATTGAACAGATTCTCGTGATTGGTCGCCGCCCTTGTGGTGTAGAGGGTGAGAAGGTGAGCGAAATCCTGATCTCCGATTTCTACGACTACTCCGCAATCGAAGACAAACTTGCTGGATATGACGCTTGCCTCTTCTGTCTCGGCACAACCTCGGTTGGGAAGAGCGAAGAAGAATATCGCCACCAAACAAACGAGCTAACGTTAGCGGCGGCAAGAACGTTGGTGCGACTAAATCCTGAGATGACCTTCTGCTATGTCTCGGCTGAGGGAACAGACCCGACTGGGAAGAGTCGCCAAATGTGGGCGAGAGTCAGGGGGGAACTGGAAAACGATTTGATTGCACTCCCCTTCCGGGGCGTTCTTATCTATCGTCCCTTCTACATTCAACCAGTAACTGGCGTCAGTTCGGCAACGCGGGTCTATCGACTCTTCTACAAGTTTCTCTCACCACTCTATCCACTGCTGAAGAGAATCTTCCCCAACTATGTGACCACAACTGAAACGTTAGGGCGAGCACTTATTGAGGGTGCAGTAAATGGCGCACCGACGAAGGTGTTGCGGAGCAGGGAGATAAATGCGTTAGCAAAACGCTAAGGCCACCATTTACGACGTTGCCATCGAACTTCTCCTTAATAGAGTTTTCCCTCTTCAAGGTTCAACTCCTCTACAATCATATCCTGAAGGGCTTGCAGCTCCTTTCGATAATCTGCGTTCACTTCATCTTTGCTTTCCAGTTCTGATAGAACCTCAAAGACAAAGTTCTCCTCTCCCTTCTCTTTCCAATCCTTTTGCAGATCGCTATTTCTATGGCTTCCAAATCTCAACTCGGTCTTGTGCCGATTCCATTTCGAAGTCATGTCAGGACTGTTGTCAATCAGCACCTTATGGCTCGACACGTTTCTGATTTGAAAAACTCCCATCGGAGCCTTCAGCTGTTTATACTCTTCCTTGAGTTCTTTTTTTGTTTTCATTTCGATCCTTCAATTTCACTCACTCCCCGATCCAATATCTCCAACGCGCTGCAACAGCTTAATCAGCATATCTCGCTCTGCCGCTTTTAGCGGAGCTAACATTTCTGTTGCCACCTGCTGATAGATTTCGTCTTCGCCAGCCACAACCTCTTTTCCCTTCTCTGTCAGCTCTACCAGCCAGACCCGGCGATCTTGATCGCTCCGTTTCCGCTGCACCAACTCTTGGCTTTCGAGCCGATCAACAATCGGCGTCACTGCACTCTGGCCAACCCCGAGATGTTCGCTAATCTCCCCCATCCTGCACGCACCACTTGCGCCGAGGATGCTGAGTGCCAACAACTCCTGCTTGTTGTAGTTCGCGTGTGCGTGCGACTGTTGCCCGGCAACTCTCATAAAGATGAGTCCAACCTGCCGAAGCACTTGAGTAAATGCGGAAACCTGTTTTTGGCTGACCATACCTTTCTTCTCGACTTCTCAAAAGGAACTTCTCTGCGTGGCTCGAAATACCGCTCTCAAAAATACATTACTCCAGCCGTTCTCGTGCAGATGCAATTACTTCTCACATTTGATAGTTCAATTTTTGAAACTTTTGATTTATGTTGGAGTACAGCCTGCCCAGATCGTTAGACCATTGGGTCATAAAAGTCTTTCACACAGAGAAATCACAAACGCCAGTTGAGCAAAATGAATTCAATTAGAAGAGGTCAAGCTGAGGGGGAAGAGGTAAGGTCTGGAGAAGCAGAACTCGTCCAGCCGGTAAAACCTCGCCGCAGGTGGCTTCGAGTTATTGGGATCTTTGCCGGATTTCTCGCAATCGTTATCACTATTATCATGGCATCTATTTGGACAGCACTTGGAACCCGAGCCTCAGGAGAGCGGCTGGAGCGTATGCAGAGTTCATCTCAGTACAGAGAAGACCACTTTGTCAACACACTTCCTGCAATACAGACTGGGATGTCTCTCTCAGTGGCTATCGACTTCTTCTTCAAAAGCAACCCGTACGGTACTCCAAAAGACTCACTTCCAGTAGTAAGCCGTAAGGGGAGTGACTTCATAACGTCACCTGCATCTGACCTCCGCGTAACGTGGTTCGGTCACTCTTCCCTCCTCGTCGAAATCGAAGGGGTACGGATTCTCACCGATCCAGTCTGGAGCGACCGCGCAGCCCCAACCAGCTTCATGGGGCCGAAGCGATTTCACCCTGTACCAATTTCCTTGGAAGATTTGCCTCCGCTCGACGCAGTAGTAATTTCACACGACCACTACGATCACCTCGACTACGAAACAATCACGGCACTTGCCAACCGAGTTCCCCGCTTCATTGTTCCACTCGGCGTTGGAGCGCACCTCGAATACTGGGGTGTTGCACCGGAACGCATCACGGAGTTGGATTGGTGGGAGCAGACCGAACTAAACGGAATTGACGTTGTATGCACACCAGCACGCCATTTCTCAGGACGCTTCTTAAATGATAGGAATGCAACGTTGTGGGGAAGTTGGGCATTCATTGGGAATGAGCGCCGTGCATTTTTCAGTGGTGATGGGGCACTCTTTCCCGGCTTCGAAGAAATTGGGAACCGACTCGGTCCGTTCGATATTGCGATGATGGAAGTGGGGGCATACAACGCCGCTTGGTCCGATGTTCACATGGGGCCTGAGCAGTCGGTACAGGCTGCCACCATGGTGCAAGCAAAGCTGATGCTCCCCATTCACTGGGGAACGTTCAACTTAGCGTCGCACGGTTGGACCGAACCAGCCGAACGAGCAATTGTTGCTGCCGAAAAAGTAAACTTGCCAATCGTCTTTCCGCGTCCCGGTGAAAGTGTGGTTCCAGAGAATCCCCTCCCACTCGAAAAGTGGTGGCCGAAATTGCCGTGGAAGAGAGTAGAAGAATCACCGATAATTTCAACAGGGATGGCAACCTCTGCCACGAGAGGGAGTGAAGGCTACCGGCTTGCTCTCGAACAAGAGTGATCTGTCCAGGCCAGTTTCATTGCGTACAAACTTTTCTCTATGTTGGAGCAAGATGTCAACCGTAAGAAATAGGCTATGCAGAACGAGTCTATTTAGGAACTCTTCACTATAAAACTTGATGTTCATGCCACGTACTTGGTTCATTACCGGCTGCTCCACTGGATTTGGTCGGATGCTCTCGGAGGCTCTGATCGAGCTTGGGGAGAACGTTATCGCAACAGCACGGCGTCCAGAAACGCTTGAAGATATTGGGAAGAATGCGGAAGATCAGATTCTCAGACTTCCACTCGACGTGACTAACGACATGCAGATTCACGACGCAGTTGCCGCTGGACTTGAGCGGTTCGGCGGGATCGACGTTTTGGTCAACAACGCAGGCTACGGGTACTTCGCTACGCAGGAAGAAGGAGAGCTTGCGGAAGTGCGGAAGATGTTCGAGACGAACGTCTTCGGATTGATCGCCGTGTCGCAGGGAGTAATCCCCCACATGCGCTCGAAAGGCTCTGGCGTTATCGTCAACCTCTCCAGCATGGCGGGGCGAATGGCAACGCCGAGAGGTGGTTTCTATCAATCGTCGAAGTGGGCTGTAGAGGCAATCAGCGAAACGCAGTATTTGGAGTTGTCGAGTTTCGGAATCCGAGTAATTGTTGTAGAGCCGGGAGCCTACGACACCGACTTCGGTCCCCGCTCCGCAAAACGTGCTCCGGCTGAGGAAGACCCGAACTCTCCGTACGCAGAGATTCGCAAGCTTTGGATTGCTAACGCAAGCCGTGATCTCTTCCCATACCGACAGAACCCGCTTGAAGTGATCCGCGCAATCCTCTTCACAGTCGACGAGGGGAAACCGTTCGTCCGCCTCCCACTTGGCCAAGATGCTCTCAACGTAGTAACGCAACGCCAAGAGTTGGGAATGGATGGCTTCGTTGAGTGGATGCGAGAAGTCTATCACGCCGGAGCAGGAGAGTAACCCTTGGTGGTAAAAGAGAGACTCACGCAAA
>JBFWSB010000055.1:0-15993 GCA_050248595.1 Kapaibacterium sp. (SeqCode) | reverse complement strand
GCCATTACACCTGCTCCCCCACCGGCTAAGAGTGCAGCCAAGATGTTCAACACAACGATGTCACGTCCCGGTATAAGAATCGTGGCAACGTGCCCGAGAATCATCAGAAGGGGATAACCGGTCGGGTGTGGAACGCCGAGGATCGAGGCGGCAGCAGCCATCTCGCCACTGTCGACAAACCCGATGGTGTGGTTCATTGTAAGAAGGCAGAGCGTCGCCGTGACGAGTCCTGCAGCAAGTGCCACTAATTGGTGTAGTCGTCTGTTCTCCATCTGAATCAGTTAAGTGAGAGATTCAAAAGTCTGCAATTATTCCAAACGTGCGAAGATACGGAGCGATTCGCTGACTCTCGTATATTTGCTCCCTTCTTCTCCAGCTTGGTTGGGGAATGGGACAGTGATTCGATGGATTGTGACAGATGTAGGCGAATACGAACAGCAGAGCTTCCGATCATCTACACGATATCATCACTGAGTAGAACGATTCATTTGATTCAAAACAGAAGAGACCGGAATGTCAGAACTACAACACCATCAGAGCAAGAGGACTGAATTGAAAGAGCGTGGATTCAAAGATTATCTCGGTCTCGGTGCTCGCGGGATGGCAATGGGAGCCTGCGACGTAGTTCCCGGAGTCTCGGGTGGGACAATGGCCTTCATCCTCGGCATCTACGAAGAGCTGATCTCTTCGATCAGAGCGGTCGGGCGTCCTGATTTCCTTCGGGCAGTTGTTACCTTTAAGCTAAAGGATGCTGCCCGCGCAATCAATCTCCCCTTCCTACTATCAGTTCTCACCGGTGTTCTCATTGCCATCCTCTCCTTAGCAAAGTTGATGACCTGGCTTCTCGAAAACCAACCGGTCTATCTCTGGAGCTTCTTCTTCGGTCTTGTTTTAGCTTCTGTTTTGGTAGTAAGCAGACGGATTCCAAAGTGGAACTTACTTCTTGTAGTAGCCTTGCTCGTAACAGCCATTGCCGCTTACATCCTCGTAGGATTGGTTCCAGCACAAACTCCCGATGATCTCGGGTTTGTCTTCTTGAGTGGTGCTTTAGCAATCTGTGCAATGATTCTCCCCGGCATCTCCGGCTCGTTTATCTTACTCTTACTCAGCAAGTACGAGTTCATTGTCGGACGAGTAGCAAAGATTAGTGACGGAACATTTACAACCGAAGATGGAGTGATTCTCGGAACGTTTGCCCTCGGCTGCGGTATCGGCTTGATTACCTTCGCGCAATTTCTCGGCTGGCTCTTCAAACGATACCACGACCTTACCGTTGCACTCCTAACTGGACTGATGTTGGGGAGCCTCCGCAAAGTCTGGCCCTGGAAAGAGACTATCGAAACTTACACCGACCGACATGGCGAAATCCAACCCTTAGTTCAGGACAATATCTTGCCAGCACTTGGAACCGAAGTCTGGATTGCAGTTGCCCTCGCAGTAGTTGGGTTTATCGTTGTGATCGCAATAGAGAAAATGGGAAATAGCGAGCTTGGGGATCACGTTTGAGTTGGTATAGAGTTGAGAGTGGAAGAGTCGACACACCTGCTGTTAAGTACTCATCAACTCCCACTATCACCCCGATTCATCGGGGTGGTCTGGAGTCTCAGCAGAGAAGAAAACGGCTTCAAGCCGTTTCCTGTCCGTTTCCATCCTTAATCCCGCCGACTAAAAGTCGGGGTTAGTATCAGTTGCGAGCATCACTTATTATACCCAACGGATTCCACAAGGATCATTAGAAGGTTAACGCTACGATTGTGAAACTGGCTGGTTATCCTTCAGCATCTCCTCAACTACTCCCAAATCCTTTTCCACCACTTCCACTCTTTCGTGCTTCAGTTCACGATAGATCAGCAATCCTTTCTGGAAAAGCTCTCTGCTCCGGTTGAGGAAGTCAAGCCGTTCGCTCCCTACACTCTGTTCTGATTCCTCCCGGTCGAGGCGAGCGAATTCAACGTAGAGATCGGCTAAGAACGAATCGCGCGCCCAGCTCTGAGCCAAGGTTTCGGCTTCCTGCAATAGCTCACGACTTCTGAGAAGCTCTCCCTTCTTCCGCAGAACAATACCCATGTTTGCTAAACTTCGCGTCTGCAATTCACGGTAGCCAATCCGCTCGCCGATCTCCATACTCTGCTCGTAGTAGTCAACGGCTTCATCCCACTCCTCACGCTTGTTTGCCATGTTTCCCAAGTGAAGAAGTGCCACACCATAGGAGACCATGTTATCTGATTCGGCAGAGAGTTCTAAGCTCCGCTCGTAACACCGGATTGCCTCATCGGTCTGATCCAGAGCGTTGAAGACGTTGCCGAGATTGCTCAGGGTCTGAGCCTGCGCGGTTATCTCTCCCAACTCTTGGTGAATGTCGATTGCCTGCAAGTAGACCTCGGTAGCCTCTTCACGCCGCCCCATTGAATAGAGAACCGTGCCGATGCTGTTTAACGCTCCCCCTTTGCCACTTTCGTAGTCTATCGCTTCTGACTTCTCAAGTGATCGACGCCCCACCACTTCGGCCTCCTCAAACCTGCCTAAATAGCGGAGGGAGTTTGCTTGGTCAATTAATGCCCCAACCTCTTGCTCGCTGTCACCCCACTTCACTGAAAGTTCTTCTGCTTTCACGGAACAGTCGAGTGCTCGATCATACTCGCCACGATACCTATATATCCGCCCCAAAATCCTGTACGACTTTGCCTCCAACTTCCCCACTCCAATATCGAACCGATGCTCACGCTCCGCTTTGCGAAGATATTCCAAACCTTGCTCTACCTGCCGAAGTGTCTCCTCAACCGCAAGTTCTTCCCAACTTGCTTCTGCCCCTTGCATTGCTGCCTCTGCGGCAAGCCGGTACTTACCCAGAATCTCTGCGTGGGTTGCAATGCGAGGAGCAATCTCACGGATCTCCAACCCACTTTCCGATGCACTCTTCTGCTCCTCAAGCAGAAGTTCCAGCATCATCTCGTGCAGCACCTCACGTTCCTCTTCGGCAAGCCCCTCATACATCCCCTTCTGAATCAGAGTGTGAGAGAATTTGTAGACTGTTGTCTCCCTGGCATAGACTCGTTTCTTACCGAGGTTGTGAATGATGCGATGTTTCTCCTCGATCAGCCGCAACGATTTCAGCAGTTGAAGTCGATTCACGTCGGAGAGTTCCCCTAACATCTGGGAAGTGAAGACTTCTCCCTCAACACTTGCATACCGAAGCAACTCGCGGGCATCGTCGTCGAGACGACGGATACGTTCTCGAACGACGGCGTAAGTAGAGTCGGGAGTTTCCACGTCGTGGAAGCTCCGAAGCAATCGTCCTGTTTTCGAGTCAACCCGCTTGTCTTCTTCCAGCGTATTCAAAAACTGTGTGATGAAGAGAGCATTCCCACTACTAATTTGTAGCAACCACTTCTCGAACTGCTCTTCTGAACGGTAGTCTGAGTAGCGATTGCGGAGAAGTGCGCGGAGCTGACCTTCGTCGAGGAAGGGGACAGGAATTTGTTGGGTGAGGGAGTAGCGCTCAAGTTCGGCAATTACTTGTAGGATTGGATGTCCGGCACCGGCACGAGAGACTGCTGCCTCATCTGGTCGGTATGCAACAACGAAGGCAACCGGTTTCCCCTGAAGTTCACGTGCTGCGGCGAAGAGTAGGTTCGTTGATGACGTGTCGGCCCAGTGCATGTCATCCAGCAGAATAACCAGCGGTTCCTGTGCGGCAACGGCTGCCATCAAGTTTATGCACTGCCGGAACATCTGCTCCTGATTTCCAGCACTCACTGGAGTGGCTCCTTTCTCCCCTTTCTTTTTCTTCTTCTCGAGATTGATAATCATCGCCGTGTCGGCGGCTGACTCCAGAACGTCGCCGATTACTGGAATGCAGCGCACCCAGGCCAGCGCAAGTTTCTCCACCAATGTCCTCCCCCTAAAGCGGAGTTCATTCTCCTCACCAGCCAGCTCTTCGATAATACCGAGCCAAGGGGCAAGGGCTTCAACCTCGCCAATGTCGTGTCCAGCAAGAGGAGTAGAACATTCAGTAGAAATAACCGCAGGTGGAGCAGGGCTGCTCAGGAGCTTCTCTCGAAGTGCGTTCAAGAGCGTAGTTTTGCCAATACCAGCTTCACCAGTTACGATGAAGGTGTTGGGACCTTCTCTTCCGGCAAGGACTGCACCAATTTGCTCACGCAAGGTGATAATCTGTTCTGTACGACCTACAAGCATAGGAAGGCCAATCTACGGATTTGTCGAGTTATGAGGGGAGTTGATAGAGTTGAGAGTTTGTAGAGTTGAGAGTGAAAGATTTCTTCTTTGCGTTCTTTGCGACCGCCGTGGCGGATTGCGTGACGATTCCCATTTCCCTACCGATAATAGCCATACTTATCCAGCATCTCATACATTCGGCTGGCCATAGGGGCGTTGAGGGAACCTGCGTATGCACCGCGACGATTTTCGAGAACAACAATCACCACGTACCGTTTTCCATTCTTCTCACCAAACGACGAGAACCAAGAAGGAGAACGTCCATCTGGTTCGCGGTCGGCAGTTCCGGTCTTGCCGTACCCTGTAATCCCCAGCCGCTTCAATCCACCAAAAATCCCGGCGGCTGTTCCTCCCGCTTTCAGCGGCTCTAACAAGAGGTTGGCAACTTCCTCGGCAACAACTGCCCCAAGCGACCAAGCGAGTGTATCTGGTTGGCGATCAAGTTCAAGTGTTGGAGCAACGAAAACTCCCCCCTCGGCAATCCCGCCATACATCACTGCCGCGTGGAGTGGGTTCAGTTTCACCGATGCCTGACCGATACCAATGCGTGACTCTGCAATCCTATCATTCGCCTGCACGCGACTTACCCCGATTCTGAGAGCACCATACTGATTCAAGAAGATTCCTGTATTCCAGTCCATCCGCGAGTTTGCACCTATAGATTCGAGAAAACCTTTCATCTTCTCGTACCCAATCGATTTATCGGCAAGCCAAGAGAAGTAGGTGTTGCAGGATATCCGCATCGCGTTCGCCAGATTCAAACGTCCGTGCGAAGCACCGTGATCGGAAATTGCAGGAATACGAGGCCCGGGACTGTATGTGCCATTACAGACGAAGCCAGCACTCTCGGGCAGCTCAGCGTTAAGCTGTAACGCACCGGCTGCAACCAGTGGTTTGATTGATGAACCGGGAGAGAAATTATCTTTTAGCGCGCGTGAGATCAATGGCTTCCCCTCCTCATCCGTTGCGAAATCCCGCCAAGAATCGTTATCCCACACAGCGTTCGGATCGTATGACGGCCAGCTTGACGCCGCAAGGACTTGACCGTTGGAAGGATCCAGAACGACAATTGCGCCGTTCCGCCCCTGCAACACATTCATTCCCTCCTGCTGTAATCGCAAGTCGAGCGAGAGGACTACGTCGTGAGGTCGATCATCTTGAAGCGAGTCGTTCAAGTAGATCAACCCTTTCTCCACGCCACTTCCATCCCGTATCGGCCCTGTCCAGTAGCCAACAATGTGAGCCACAGCATTGGCAGCCGGATAGTGCCGACGCAAGTGCCCTTCCTGTGCCACATAGCCCGCAAGCAACAGTCCATTCCTATCGAAGACACGCCCCAGCGGTTGCGCCATACTGCGGAAACGTGATTTGGTATTGAAGCCGAGGGAAATTGTGTCGCCGGGATCGCGCCCTGCGGTGATCCACCCCTCTCGTTCCTCGTTCATATAGATTGTCCCCCGCCACAGGAGGGCAACGAAGAGGAAGAGCACAATCCCATATAGCGAGAAGCGAACGCCTCTACCTCTCAAAATGCTAAGGCTCTCGAATGCCCCTCCACGACTGACGAGTCCTCCAAATAGGAAGAGGGTGGTCAACAGAAGCGTTACGTATGTGAGGATTGTTCCCATAGTCAGCACAAGATAGGAGTGGAAAGCTACACGGACAATGCTGTCCGTTCGATTGTGTGTGGGCCGCAGCAAATTACATCACCGGGATCGAACTGGAAATCACTCCCCACTTCAACGAGATTCCCGTTGAACTCCGTTTTGTTGCGGCCAAGTAGGTGAACGTTCAGCTTCAAATCACGAAAGGTGAGAAGCAAGTGTTCACGAGAGAAAGAGCGTGAGGCATCGTGAATCGCAAGAAATGATCGAGGGGGAGAGTCGTGGGCGCGACCGAGAAGCGATGTCGGTTGCGAAATAGTAACCTGGCGAGTTCCACTATCATCTCTCACTCTCAACTCGTAAAGCCGGTCTCTGCGTTCAGCCCGAACGATAGAAGGAACTTCTTGTGGCCGAAGTAGGATGTTGATTGAGAGAATTCCGCTGAAGGTCCACCCATTTGCAATCACAAATCGCTCCCCATCTTCACGCAGCAGGCTGCGGAACTCTTCGATTGACTCCTCCAGTGGCGACCCCCAACTCTTTAAGAACTCATCGCGGTCGAGCCAGACAGTTAGAAAGTTTGCAACGCTTGGATTTTTCTCCTTTCCATCGATCGATTTCCGAAGTGCATCCTGCATCGCAAGGATTGCCGCACCGAACTGTGAAACGAGTGCCATGAGAACCTGTGAGCACGTGATAGAAGACTACTTTTTATCGAGATAGATCAGACACTAACAACTCTCTATTTCGTTACCCGCTTTGCGCGAAACTTGACGAAAGGTCGAAAGAAACCGACCCGAAGTCGCGAGGGGCGAAGATACTCACCAACGCCAATCCCCTCCCCTCGCATCCCCTCCCAATCAAAGCTGATGTGGGAAGATGTTCGGTGGTAGAAGGGACCTGTTTCAATAAGAGATTCGGTTGCAATAGTTACTCGAAGCCCATCCTCGCCCCGCAACTCAACATGTGAGGGGTAGGGCAACGATGTCCAATGATTCTTCGATTGAAGGTTGAACTCGAACTCCTGAGCAAGGCGAACCAGCTTTCCACCATCGAACAACATCACGCGACTGAAAGGAAGGCTCTTCGATCCGGGTCGCGGCTCAATCGAGAAGTAGATCAACGTCTGGTTCCCAGTCTGGAGTCTTCCCCAGTGCCAATCAACATCCATCCACTGCAACGGCTTGTACCCAAAGTTCCGGTCGTGGTAAGCACTCCCATTGAACCGCAGACGGTTTGGTTTTCCCGCCGGGCCGACTATATCAACAGCCGCAGAGAACTGACCGCCAAGTCCGGAAGGAACCCAATAGTCGTTTTCTATTTCTGGCTGGAGGCTACCAATAGCAGAACCAATATCACAGGGGGGGAAACGGAGATCAATCTCACCCACCATTCTCTTTAAGGAGAGAGGGAGTGGTTGATCGACTGTTATTCTGAAGGAGGTAGAACCATCGCTGTACTTCTCACCAAACAACCGGTTCTCCCGAAACCGGGCATCGGGAGAGGTTAACGAGCCATCGAAAAGAGTAGCAGGTCCCTCAACTAACGATCTCCCAATCGGCTTTCCACGATGGTAGAGGCTAAAGGCAAAGGCCGAGAAGTCGGCAGGTAATGCTTTAGCCAGATTATTCTCGATAGCAGCGGAATAGCGTGGAGACATCGGAACACCTCGGAACCAGATTGCCGTAAACCCAAGCTCACCATCAGTGGAAAGTCCGTCGAAGTATGTCCACTCGTACCCACCGGGTAGATCAATCGCGTGAAAGTGATCCTGCGAAGAATCAAGTATCGTCATCTTGCAATGTTTAGAAGTATGGAATGGGAAAGTAGCTGAAATTTTCTGAAGTAGGGCAACCTGCATTGGAATGGGCTATCCTTAGAATCTGTTGGTTAGCAGAAGATCACGCAGATCTACAAATAGCCCCACGGTTTACCTGACGGCAATCCCTATCTTCACCCCCAACATTCAACAATCGACGTGCTGACTTATCAGGTTGCGATATCTCTCCTCCTCCTTATTCCGTTCGCTATAGCGATCTGGAACAGCTTTGCCTTCGCTCGAATTCGGCGCGATGACCTCCCCCGACTTATGCCGAAGGTTTCCGTTCTAATCCCTGCCCGGAATGAGGAGGCAAACATCGCCGCCTGCATCAGCTCACTACTCCACCAAACCTACCCCAACCTCGAAGTGGTTGTGCTGAACGATAGCTCTGAAGACAGAACAGAGGAGATTTTACTCAAGTTGCGAGAACGGCGACCTGAGCTGACGGTCTTACGTGGTCTCCCACTCCCCGCTGGGTGGGTTGGGAAGAATTGGGCCTGCCATCAACTATCTGCTGCCTGCTCTGGTGAGCTGTTGGTCTTCACCGATGCCGACACAGTTCACCGTCCAGAGAGTATCGCCTCACTTATTGCTTTTGCCGAAAGGAGTGGAGTCCCTTTCTTCTCGGGTGTTCCTCTGCAACGGATGGATAGTTTTTGGGAGAACGTGGTTATTCCGATGACACAGTTCCTCTACTTCGCATACCTGCCAAACAGGTGGATCACGACGAAGCGTGACCCAAAATTTTCTGCGACAAACGGGCAACTTCTCTGCGTAACGCGAACTGCCTACGATACCATCGGGGGACATGAGCAGGTGAAAAACATCATCATTGAAGATGTTGCCTTAGGGCATCGAGCAAAAGAGGTTGGAATACGCACAGCACTTGCCGCAGCAGTTGATACCGTGGAGTGTAAGATGTATGGATCACTCTCAGAGATCATCGCTGGGTTCTCCAAGAACTTCTTCCCCGGACTCGGCTACAACTGGATATTGTTGATTGGTTTTGTCCTCTTCACCTTCGCGCTCTACATTGCTCCGCTCGGCTTTCTCGTCGCCGGGATTCTACAGGGGAATTTCTCCCTCACTCTCTTCTGGATGCCCCTCTCTCAACTCACAACTGGAATTGCTATCCGACTCCTGACAGCCCGAACGTTCAAGCAAGAGAGTGGATATGCCCTTCTCCACCCTCTCTCAAGCCTAATGGCAATCATCATCGGAATAAATTCGGCACGATTATCGCTACGTAAGGGGGGAATGGTTTGGAAGGGAAGGATGTATTCGAGTTCGTAGAGGTGAGTTCATAGAGTGTGTAGAGAGAAGAGTTTATAGAGTTGTTGGAAACGTTCTTCTCAACATAATTCGGAGTTGAGATATACGTTAAAGGAGGGTCGGTTTACAGCCACTTCCCCATAAACGAGATGTATGAAATGTTTGGACGACTTACGAGACAGAAAAAAGGACTAAAAGCACAGCCACTTTCTCCGTTGAGAGGACAAGCCCCCTACACCCACACGCTTGGCTCCATTATCTGGATGGCTCTGCTTCGGTTGGGAGTCACTCTCTTTGTTGCGTGGTATCTGAAAGATCACTTCAATGTATACTCGGAGTGGTGGCTGGTGACCGGTCTGGCGATCTACGGCATCGCAATCTATCCTGCACAAATCCAGTACGAATATTTTAAGCTCAACAACCGAGAGTTGATCGAGGACACCCTCTGCTCAAGTTGCCGCCACTATCGTCCAGAAAACCTCCACTGCACACTTCTGGATGAGCACGTTAGCGAGCACTACCTTCCTTGCGAAGGTGAAGAGTGGGAACCAAAGAATCTCGACGTTGGCATCGAAGGATAGGATAAGCTAAAGTCAATCTCTTCCCTTCTGTTCAACACAATTCTCGAATCTCTCTATTCATGTCAAATTTAGCCAACCTTTTCAGCCTTTCCGGCAAGACAGCAGTTGTGACGGGTGCATCTCGAGGACTGGGTGCAGCCGCAGCCGAAGCACTTGCAGAGGCCGGAGCCAATGTTGTTATCATCGGAAGAGAAAGTACAAGTCTGAATGAGCGAGCAAGCGAACTGCAAACTCTTGGAGTAAAGGCGTTGCCAATTCGGTGCGATATGTCAAGGCCGAAGCAGATCGCCAACGCAATATCGAAGGGGCAGAAGGAGTTCGGCACAATTGATATTCTGGTCAACAATGCCGGCATCATTAAGAGGTGGCCCGCAACCGACTATCCTCTTGACGATTGGCAGAACGTGCTGAACGTGAACCTCACTGGTGCATTCCTCATGGCTCAGGGAGTTGGTCGGATTATGATAGAAAATGGGGGGGGGAAGATCATCAACATCGCTTCTCTCCTCTCATACTCCGGTGGTAAGTTTGTGCCAGCCTACACGGCAAGCAAACATGGGATTGCGGGAATCACAAAAGCACTGGCAAACGAGTGGGCTGGCAAGAAGGTGAACGTGAACGCTATTGCTCCCGGCTACTTCGAGACTGATGCGACCGAAGCACTCCGCAAAGACCGAAAGCGCTTTAAGGAACTGAGTAGCCGTATTCCGGCTGGACGGTGGGGAGTGCCGGATGATCTGAAAGGAACAGTTCTGTATCTTGCCTCAAAAGCAAGCGACTACGTTCACGGCCAAGTAATTGTTGTTGATGGCGGGTGGATGAGTTCGTAAGAGCGAGTTCGTAGAGTGAGTAGAGTTAAGAGTTTATAGAGTTGGGAGTCAAGGAAGAAGGACTCGGTTATTTGAGATAGGGCTTGGTATAATATCTTCCCTCTCTTCTCCTGTTTTTAATTTTTCATTTTGAATTTTGAATTCACTTGATAGATCTTCTCGCTATAGCCGCTCACCCCGATGACGTTGAACTTCACGTGTCGGGAACGTTGTTGAAAACGGTTGACCTCGGGGGAACCGTCGCGATATGTGATTTAACTCGTGGGGAGCGGGGAACTCGGGGTTCGGGCGAGCTTCGTGCGGAGGAGACTCGACAGGCAAACAGGGCGATGGGGATTGACGAGGCGAATCGATGGAATCTCGGCATCCCCGATGGAGATATCAGAATTACCGAAGAGAATATTCTTAGCGTGGTAAAAGCTCTCCGCCACTTCAGACCACGCATCCTCCTCTTCCCTTCGCAACACGACCGCCACCCCGACCACGAAAACGGACACCGACTGATTCGCGAAGGGTGGTTCAACAGTGGACTAACTGCCGTGGAGAGCGAGTTTGATGGAGTTCCGCAGAAGCCACACCGACCGGAGCTTCTCCTGATGTACGCTCACTCCTGGGAGTTTGAACCCGATTTGATTGTCGACATCAGTCAGCAATTTGAAAGGAAGATGGAGGCCATAGCTGCGTACAGTTCTCAGTTCTCAATACCGGGACAGACTTCCACCGAAGATACCGACGAACCGCAGACCTTTATCTCAAGCCATGATTTCATGGAGTATATCATTGCCCGAATGCGTCGTTGGGGATTTATGGTAGGTGGGAAATATGGGGAGGCATTTCAAAAGCTTGGGGGACCACTCAAAGTCGACGATCTGCGAACACTCCTTTAACTTTCTGTCATGTGAACTACCCCACCAGTAATCTCACCTCTACGCTCTCCCCCACTTGCCCCGCATCAACGAATCTCCGTATTCTTCCCCCCACATAGATATTCCAACCACAATCTCTGAACTGCCATGATTACCGCCATTGTTATTGGTGCAATTCTCTCAGGAATTGGTGCTCTTCTTCTCTTCCTCAAAGGGAAATCCGAAGACAAATTGCTCGAAGTAAAAGTAACGCAAACTTCGCAAGCAACGGAACTAACGGAGCTTCAGCAGGCAGTTGCGTCGGAGATAGGTCCAGGTGGCTTCTCTCAACTTGCCGAAGTTAAGGGGGTCGGCGAATCCGAGAAGCCCTTAACCGGCGAACTCTCCAACCAACCTTGCCTCTGGTATTCCATGCGAGTAGAAGAATTGTACGAGGAGACATACACAGAAACCGATGCCAACGGCAACAGCGTTACTCGAACCCGAACAGGATCGAACAACGTGGCAAACAACACCCAGTCGATCCCATTCTCTCTGCGTGATGAGAGTGGAAGCATCATGGTCTATCCCGAAGGGGCAAAGATTGAGGGGAGGAAAGTGGTGGATCGGCATGAACCAGCTCAGAACGGGTTGGGAACAATTTCGTTCGGTAGCTTCTCGATGTCCCTTACGCCAAATCATGGAAGAAGAATCACTGGCTACCGCTACCACGAAGAGATACTCCCGGTTGGCGAACGGCTCTACATCATCGGCGATGCTAACGACCGTGACGGCGGGATTCTTGCCTTCAGGAAGCCACTGGAGAAAGGGAAGCCTTTCATCGTATCAATCCGCTCGGAAGAAGAGATTGCGAAAGGTCTGGAAACCTCAGCAAAAGTTAAGCAGTGGATCGGCTTCGGACTTATCGGAGTTGGCTCCGGCTTGGTATTCGCAGCAATTGCTGGAGCTTTCGGTTAATCTCCGTTTGGATCGAGCATCGGTCCGTTGTATGCAGCTCGGGCACTTCGGCTCTTTACGCTCACAAGTTCCTGAGATGGATAGCGGAGTGCTGTAAGACCTCCGCCGAAGACACACCCCGTATCGATCCCGACAGCATAGGGAGTGCTGTAGGGTCGCAAGTAGACCTGGTGTCCAAAGATTGCGAACTCAGGCCCTTTGTATGTGCTTGCCCAATCAACTCGCTCGGGAAAACCTTGCGGAGTAAGGTCTCCCGTTGTAGGACCATATATCGCATAGTATCGCACGCGCCGCAGATCATTCTCCTCCTTCATTCGTGGACGCCAAGCCGCGTGGACAACAACTCCCTTCCCACCATCAAATCGAATAGCGTACGGCAGTGACTCAAAGAAGGCGAGAAGTTCGGCCTGCCAAACCTCACGCTGCTTGGAGGGCATCTGGTTGAACTCAGCAATAGTGTGCTCAAGTCCGTGGGCTATTTTCACATCATTCCCTTGAAGCCAGCGGAAGAAGCGATAGTCGTGGTTGCCGAAGACCATCCGGGCATATCCTTTGGTACAGAGGTCGTAAACTAAGCGAAGCGAATCCATGATGCGATCCCCCCTGTCAACAATATCCCCAACAAAGAGAAGAAGCGGAGGGGCATCTGGTGAAGCTGGAGGAAGGTCTCTCCTGAGTAAATCGCTATGTCCGAGAAGCATAAGCAACTCCACCAACTCTTCATAACAACCGTGGATATCGCCGATAACATCACAAGCTGTCAGGTTAGGAACATCGTGAATTACGTCGGTCAACGTAATCGGCGAATTCAATTGAAGTATCGACTGCGGATTCGATTCATTTAGCATAGGTCAATAATAGTAAGTCGCGATGGAAGAGAAGGTGAAAAGACGTTTGAGAGTTGAGAGTTGAGAGTTGAGAGTTGAGAGTTGAGAGTTGAGAGTTGAGAGTTGAGAGTTGAGAGTTGAGAGTTGAGAAAGATGCGTTGCGTTTGCTTTGATGTCAAGCACCACCACTCGCAAAATCATCGCAATCCGAAATCCGCAATCATAAATCCCCAATTACCCCCCTGTCACTCTGAGGTCCGCCGAAGAGTCTCGCTGGGATACTCTGAGCAAACCCCTTCGCTCTACCATTATGGCGAGATTACCTACGGTGCTGCCTTCGGCGATCCTCGGAACGACATAGTCTTGCAACTGCGAACTGCAAACTGCGAAAAGCACATTTCCTCAATCCGAGATCATAAATCTGAAATAAAAAAGCCCCGCCGACATATCATCGACGAGGCTTCCTTTTCAGTTCCAGAACCACTTGCGTTCATCCGACAGGACGCATACTACTTGCTCTTCTTCCCGCGTCCTTTCCCTTTCTTCTCTTTATGTTCATCACGGTGCTCTTTCGCATCTTCCTTGTGCTCCTTGAGCGTTGCCTTCTGCTCATCTGTTAGGAGAGCACCGATCTCTTGTTGCATCTCTTTCCGTTCATCCTTCAACTCTTCCTTCAGCTTCTTCATCTCCTCACGAGTTTTTGCCGCCCCCTCCTTATCTCCACTCTTTGCCTGTTCGCGCATCTGTTCCCGCAGTTCCTTCATCTTCTCAACTGTTCCCTCATTTTCTGCCTTAAAATCTTTGCGGATCGCTTCGATCTCTTCCTTTTGATCTTCGGTCAGGTCCATCTCCGCTTTGAATTCCTCCCTCTGCTCCTTAGTTTCGACCCGGTGCTCTTTCGCGTTCTTCTTCATTTCAGCAGCTTTCGCACGCTGTTCATCGGTCAGAATCAGGTTGATATCCTGCTGCAACTCTTGTGCTTTCTCTTTTAACGTTGCTCCCTTCTCTTTCATCAACTCACCAGTCTTCTTTGCTCCCTCTTTATCACCACTCTCGAGTTGCGTCCGCATCTGTTCACGCAATTCCTTCATTTCAGCAAGGATTTCCTCATTTTCTGCCTTAAACTCATTGCGCAATTGATCGATTTGTGCCTTCTGCGCATCGGTTAACTCTAAACCTTCCAGAGCCTTCCCTATACGTTGCCCTTTATCTCCACCCCTTTTATGATCTTTCCCTCCACCCTGAGCGTGGAGTGCACCAGCGGTTACGAGAAGCAGGGTTAGGGCAAGAGCCACATTTTTCATTCCAAACATTGTTTTCATAATCTTCATCCTCTATAGCTACGGTAATAGTTTTTACGCTCCGAATATCCTCGCCCTCTGCTTCCGAATTCTGAACGCCGGGTGCGACAGAGCGTTTTTCATCTGGTTTAGTTCCACCTGCAGAACGAATGCTTCATTCTGTTTTCAAACCTTCAAACTCTCTTTCAATTCGTTGTTCAGTCTTCAGAGCATAGGCTCAATATTCCAGACAGACAAATTGGAGACCTATCTCCGTTCACGGTTCCCGACAAAATGTGAGGGAAGAAAAAAGTAGATTTATCGCATGGTAAAAACGATCGAGATAGTGGTTGCGCCAGATCGCGCGGAAGAGATGGAGCTTCTGCTGCAAAGCAGTGGGCGTGAACTTGGAATTCCGGTAGATGATATTACTGGGGTTCGACTGTTGCGCAAATCAATCGACGCCCGGCAACGTCCTGTGGTTCTGCGGCTTCAACTGGAAGTCTGGGTTGGGGAGCCGATGCCCGAAGAAGAACTGCCGGTCCCAGACTACCCGGAAGTAAAGGGAACTAAGAGATGTGTGATTGTGGGTGCAGGACCAGCCGGCATGTTTGCCGCTCTCCGGTTGATTGAGGAGGGAATACGGCCAATTATTCTCGAACGTGGAAAAGATGTTCAAGCACGTCGACGCGATTTGGCTGCCGTGCAGAAACTTGGGAAGGTAAACCCAGACAGCAACTACTGCTTTGGCGAAGGGGGGGCTGGCACATACTCTGACGGAAAACTCTACACCCGCTCCACAAAACGTGGTGATGTCGGCTATATCTACCGAACTCTTGTGGCACACGGAGCAACCCCTGCTATCTTAACCGACGCGCATCCCCACATCGGTTCGAACAAACTGCCGAAAGTAGTTGCAGCACTCCGGGAGAGCATACTCAAATCAGGGGGAGAAATTCACTTTGAGCAGAGGGTGGAAGAGATCGTTCTCGACCAAGCGAGAGTAGCCCGGGGCGTCCGAACAGCAAGTGGAGAAGAGTTCTTAGGTGAGAGTGTTATCCTCGCAACGGGTCACTCTGCACGGGACATATTCCGATTGCTCGACAGACAGGGTATTCTCATCGAGAGCAAACCATTTGCAGTTGGGGTTCGGTTGGAACATCCGCAGCCTTTGATCGACAGCATTCAGTACCACACCGAAACCCGTCCAGAAGGCTTGCCAGCAGCCCGATACCGCTTGGCAGCAACAGTAAAGGAACGGGGAGTCTTCTCCTTCTGCATGTGTCCCGGAGGCTTTATCGTTCCGGCAGCAACAGAAGATGATGAAGTGGTAGTCAACGGAATGAGTCTCTCACGTCGCGACTCCCCTTTTGCAAATTCTGGCATCATCGTAAACGTTGAGCCAGAAGATGTTGCCGACTATGAAGGGGGTGGGCCACTTGCCGGAATGCACTTTCAGAAGGGGTTGGAGGTAATGACGGCGCAAGCCGGAGGAGGAATGCAGAAAGCACCGGCACAGCGGATGACAGACTTCATCAATGGAGAGATGTCGGCAACGCTGCCATCAACAAGCTACAATCCGGGCGTCACCTCTGCCCCACTCCACGAGCTTCTACCGGAGCGCATCGCCTTCCGACTGCAATCTGGCTTAAGGCAGTTTGGGAAGAAGATGCGAGGGTATCTCACCGAAGAGGCACTCCTTGTAGCAATCGAGTCCC
>JBFWSB010000054.1:0-16052 GCA_050248595.1 Kapaibacterium sp. (SeqCode) | reverse complement strand
GAGGGAAACGCCCACATTCCATTGACCTTCTCTCCGGTGGTGAGAAAACTCTCACGGCAATTGCGCTCCTCTTCGCGATCTATCTTGTAAAGCCTTCTCCTTTCTGTATTCTCGATGAGGTAGATGCTCCGCTCGACGATGCGAATATCGAGCGTTTTATTCGCCTAATCAGAAATTTTGACAAGAACACTCAATTCATCATCGTAACCCACAACAAGAAGACTATGGCGGCAGCCGACACCTTCTTCGGAGTTACGCAGCAAGAAGATGGCGTTTCGGAAATTCTTCGGAATACCTTCTTGAAGAAAGGTGAGGAAGAGGAGAATCAAACCAAGGTTGCAGAAGTAGTGTCAGGCTGACCGATCCGAATGGATCAGCGTAATGAAATTCAACAAATGAAGAGAAGATCATGATGAGTCGATATATCACAATGCTGAGCCTCTTACTCGTAGGGGCGGTCAGCTTCATCGCGTGCGAGAGCACACCTTCGGATCCTAACGACAACCCGGCATCACAACAGATGTCATTCAAAGCTGGTTCCAGCTACGAGTATACATCCTATTCAACCGATCCTTCCACTGCTGAGAAGGTCAGCGCAACCGAACGGAACCGTCGATTAACCCTCGTCAACACATCAATTTCGGCTTACGGCAAAACGGGAGTTGCACTCTACTTAGATAGCATTCTCACCTTGGGTGGAATTGTAGACGTTGTCGACTCAGTCTATCTTCTACAACAATCGGGAACAAATGACATTTTCCGCTATGCTTCAGTTGCGCCAGAACTTGATTTCTCGGTAATCGGCGAAGTTGATCTCGGTCGGGACTGGATGCACGAAGCTCGGCTTGGCTCCTCCTCGGCTCGTTGGTTTGTTGGGAGTGCGAAAGATACACTTGACTACGATGCAGGGTTCCCTGCCGTCACGACAAAAGGACTGGAACTCTCGGTGGTTGATTCGGTGGTTGCCTCATCAGTGGAGAATCTGACAATTGACGGCAAGCAGTATGCCACCACCAAAACAACGCACAACTTAAAGCTGGCCTTGACCATTCTTCTCGAGACAGAGCAATTCGGGCAGAAGATTACTGTTCCACTCGAAGTGAAGAGCGTGACACTGCAACGGTTCTCGTGGATTTCTGCTGAGCTTGGTGCAGTGGTACGAGAGGCAAGAGAGGGGGCAGTGATTGACGCCACAGTTGAGTTTGGGGGATCACAGCAAGGGGTGAACATCCCGGTTCCGGGGTATTTCTCCGAGATGACTCGGGTTATCTCAAACTGAGAGATTGGAAAAGAGAGTCTGAATGTTGTCTAAAATCTACGGAGAGAACTGTTGAGGTTCTCTCCGTAGATTTTTCCTTTGATTGCTCCGGATAGAAGTTGAGGGAGTGTTTGTTGATAGCCTCTTGTGCAAACGTTCTTTTCTTCAGTTTTGGACTGAGGATTGGAATCCCCAATCCCTAATGTTGGCTATTCGTAAGAAAATTTGAACGACATACTTTTCTATGGTAGAATAGCCTATATTTGCAGGCTCTATTGCAAGCGACATCATACAAGAGTATGTGAAGTGCTTGTGTAGAGGATCGGGCAGGTGGCCGAGTGGTTAAAGGCGACAGACTGTAAATCTGTTCTCAAACGAGTACGGAGGTTCGAATCCTTCCCTGCCCACAGTCAGTTAGCGCACAAAGTCAACTGCTGAACACTGTTCTTTCGCATACGGTTATTGAAGTCGAGCTACGTTATGTCTTTGAGTATGCCGACGTTAGAGAACGTTTTCTCTGACAGTCCCACTCAATGTCACCGTTCATCCGGACTAAGAGTCTCTCCTGAGTTTGCAGGGGAGAGAGCCGGGGCACGCGGGAGTTGCTCGTCGGTTGTGTGGAGCGTATAGCTCTGCCCAACTACAACCACCTAATCGATCTCTTTACGACGTGCTCACGTAGCTCAGTTGGTAGAGCACGTCCTTGGTAAGGACGAGGTCACCGGTTCAATCCCGGTCGTGAGCTCTTTCGAGCGTAATTCAAGAGACCTGAGAATTTTCTCGTCTTTTATAAGCGGGGGTAACTCAATTGGTAGAGTCACAGCCTTCCAAGCTGTTGGTTGCGGGTTCGAGTCCCGTCTCCCGCTCTCAGTCGTCCGTCACAAACCGGTATCTGAACCTGGTCGTAAAAGAGATTCTGTCGATTTCCGCTTCCGGATCGCTCTGTCTTCAAACCATATTTACTACAACAAACTGAACTACACTACAGGAATGTAGAAGGAACCATTCTTCTACTCTCATTGAAATCTGTACTGTCGCAAAGCAGTTGTTGACATACGAGTGTAGCTCAATTGGTAGAGCAACGGTCTCCAAAACCGTAGGTTGCGGGTTCAAGTCCTGCCACTCGTGCTTCGGCCCATCGGGTCTGTTCCAGCAGTCACAGACTGCTCGATATTTCTCACGTTGAGGAGATAACTATGAGCAATAAAGCAGCCGTATTCTTCAAAGAAGTCGGCAATGAGATGAAGAAGGTCTCTTGGCCTAACAAGGAGCAGCTTCAAGAAGCCACAATTGTGACGCTTCTGGTTTGTGCAATCATCACAGTGTTCGTCTTTATTATCGACAGGGCCTTTATGTTCATTGTCGAGACATTGTTCAATCTTCTTTAACGTGAAGTTCGCGTAGAGCTTTACACCCGAAACGTGGGGTTCGTTTATCCATGTCAACGCACGAGAATTCAATAGAGAAACGGTGGTATGCCCTGAGAATATTCTCAGGACATGAGAGCAGGGTGCTTCAGTTGCTGGAAAACGAGCTGGAGCGTATTGGCTTAAGTGAATATGTGCCTCACATCATTATCCCTCAAGAAAAAGTTTTTGAGGTTCGTGATGGGAAGAAGCGAACGCGGATGAAGAATTTCCTTCCGGGATATCTTCTGATTGAGGCGATTCTGACGAAGAAAGTAATCGACGTTATTCAGAATACACCTTCGGTGATGAGCTTCCTCGGTCGCAAGAACGAGCCAGAACCACTTCAAGATCATGAAGTCAGGCGGATCCTCGACCGGATGGAAGAGCGCAAGAACGTCGAGACAATTGTTGAGGCTTTTGAGGTTGGGGATCCAGTGAAGGTAATCGACGGACCGTTTAACAACTTCTCTGGCATTGTTCGTGAAGTCAACAACCAGAAGCAGAAGCTGAAAGTGGAAGTCTCCATTTTTGGACGGAAAACTCCGGTGTTGCTCGACTACACGCAGGTTGAAATGGAACGATAATACAGCAGATGAAGTTGCCGGTGGGGTAGTGGGGTTCAGAAAGGGACGCCAACGTCGAAGAGAGACAACCGTAACCACCGTCAGCTACTCAAAACATACTATACTATGGCAAAGAAACTACTCGGATCGTTCAAGTTGCAGATTCCTGCCGGTCAAGCCTCGATGGCTCCACCGGTCGGCCCTGCCTTCGGTCAGCGCGGTTTGAACGGCATGGAGTTCGTTAAGCAATTCAACGCTAAGACTCAGAAGGATGGCGGCATCCTGACACCTGTTCGCGTTAGCTTCTACTCCGACAAAAGTTTTACGTTCGTCGTCAAGAGTCCGCCAGCAGCGGTTCTGATCTTGAAGGCAGCAAACCTGCCGAAGGGTTCGGCTGAGCCGAATCGGACGAAAGTTGGAAAGATCAAGCGGGCGCAGCTTGAGGAAATCGCCGAAGTCAAGAAGAACGACCTGAATTGTGATTCGGTCGAGAGTGCCGTTTCGATGCTGGCTGGAACAGCCAGGTCGATGGGTGTGAATGTAGAGGACTGAGGGGAGGCATCGCGCCTCTCTCGAGTGTGAGCAATAACAAAGATCATGGGGATGGGGGTCGCGCTGCCAGAAGCAGACCGATCACTGCCCAAGAATCAGAGATTCAAAGAGATGCCAAAGCACAGCAAACGATTCAGCACAGTTGCCAAGAGAGTTGACCGTAACCAGATCTACTCTCTAAAAGAAGCGATTTCTCTCGTTAAAGAGAACGCTACGGCAAAGTTCGACGAGTCAGTCGATATCGCCGTCCGGCTCGGCGTCGATCCGCGTAAAGCAGATCAGAACATCCGTGGTACTGTCTCGCTTCCACACGGTAGCGGCAAGAGCGTTCGCGTTCTCGTCATTACGAAGGAAGGAGGACATGCCGAGGCTGAAGCAGCCGGAGCCGATTTTGTCGGCTACCAAGATATGCTGGAGAAAATCCAGGGAGGGTGGACAGACTTCGATGTCTTGATTGCCTCTCCCGATGTGATGGGAGACCTCGGCAAACTTGGGCGTATCCTCGGTCCGAGAGGACTGATGCCGAACCCGAAAGCTGGTACTGTTACCAACGACGTCGCCACTGCAGTTGGTGAAGTAAAGGCAGGTAAAATCGAGTTCCGCGTCGATAAGACCGGTGTCGTTCACGCCTCAATCGGGAAGGCCTCTTTCGACCATCAGAAAATTGCAGAGAACGTTCGTGCCTTTATTGGGACGATTATGCAGGCAAAGCCGCAGTCGGCAAAAGGACGTTATCTCAAGGGAGTCACACTCAGTTCCACTATGGGGCCTGGAGTTGTGCTCGATGCTTCGCACATCAGCGATGCTGAAGATGTGGCTGCATAAATGCGCCACTGAAGATTGAATTACGCACTCAGTTTTGTATAGATCCTCGGCATTACGCTCGAACTGCTTGCTTCTCACTGTGCGGTTTGTTGTGTAGGCCACAGAAGTTATCTGTCGTCTGAAAGTCAGGCGCGATCAAGGAACAACAACTTTCGGTTCCATGACCAAAGAACAGAAAATAGCAGTCGTTGACGAACTCTCGGAGATGTTCGAAGGGGCTGTCGGCTTCTATTCGATCGACTTTACCGGTCTGAATGTTGCCGACACAATCGAGCTTCGCAGGGAGTTCAAAAATGCCGGAGTACGTTACCGTGTTGCGAAAAACACGCTCATCAAGCGTGCTCTCTCCGAGAGGGAAGAGTATAGCGATGAGGTTCTCGAGCGGCTTGTGGGACAGACTGGTGTAGCTATTGGATATGAAGATCCTGCAGCACCAGCACGTATCCTGAAGAAGTTTATCGAGGATAAAAAGGCTGAAAAACCGAAGCTGAATTTTGCAGTAATCGAGGGGACGATATACAACGGAGACCAGCTAAAGCAGGTTGCCGCTATGCCGTCACGCCAAGATATTATGGCGTCGATTCTCGGCTCTCTGCAAGCACCAGTTTCGGGCATTGTTGGTTCGATCAACGCTGTAATGCGTGATCTTGCCTCAATGATCGAAGAGGTTGCCAAAAAGCAAGCCGAGGCTTCGGCCTAAGCCACTACTCTCGGTAGTGGGAAAGATGTATCTCTTTCCCACCAATAAAATTTTTTGAAGACAAACATTATTCAATTTTTCTCACGAGGAAATAATCATGGCGAACATTGAAGAGCTGTTAGAGCAAATCAGTAATCTTACTCTCGGCGAGGCAGCCGAGTTGAAGACGATGATGGAAGACAAGTTCGGCGTTACCGCAGCCGCTCCAATGATGATGGCAGCAGCAGCTCCAGCAGCAGCAGCAGCAGAGGAAGAGCAGACAGAATTCACTGTCGAGCTGACCAATGCTGGCGCACAGAAGATCAACGTTATCAAGGTTGTCCGTGAAATCACTGGACTTGGCCTGAAAGAGGCGAAGGATCTTGTTGACGGAGCACCGAACGCAATTAAGGAAGAGGTCTCGAAGGATGAGGCTGAAGCCTTGAAGAAGAAGCTCGAAGAGGCAGGTGCTCAGGTTACATTGAAGTAACGTAACACCACCTTCTCTCGATTCATTTATTGTTATGCAGAATGGCTCTCTGTCCTGAAATTGGGCAGGGAGCCTGATTGCGTTCGGTCGTGCTTCCGAGAGAAATCACAAAGTCTTAGGATTCTTGCAAATTTGAGCGTGCAATATCCCTGAAGACGAGCCGTCGGAACCGTTTCATATGATCCTCAAATACCGGCAATTCTTTCAAACATTGCAGCAGCAAACTGACCAGCAGATCCAACTTATGGGCGCAATTGCCCGAACGAATGCCACGACCATACCTGCAACAGGGAAACAAACGCCCCATACCAAAAATTTTTCAACGGATTCTCGAACCGGTACCTGCTGGCTCGATGAGTCCTTTTTTTGTTTGAATGACGTTCAATTCGCTTGACCATCGGGTCAGGCTGGATTGCAAGTGAAGAAGAAGAGAAATACAACGCAAGCATCTCAACGCCCCAAACTGAATATAACCGGAGGAACCAGAGTGAGCACCACGGGAACAAACCGCTATCAGAGACGAGAACGACTGACGTTCGCCCGAGTCAATGAAATCTTGGAGATGCCCGACCTGCTGAATGTGCAGATCGAAGCCTACAAAGATTTTTTGCAGGACGAAGTACATCCAGCAGAGCGCGAGCCAACCGGATTGCAACAGGCATTCTTAGCAAACTTCCCGATTCTCGACGCACGGGAAATTTTTACCCTCGAGTTTCTCGACTACCGTATCGAGCGACCGAAGTATAATGTGGATGAATGCCGCGATCGGGAGTTGACACATGCCGCCTCGTTGAAAGCACGTCTCCGCCTCAGCTCGAAAGCTGATGAGGATTCTGACGACTACATTGAGACAATTGAACAAGAGGTCTACATGGGGAATATCCCGATGATGACCGACCGCGGAACCTTCGTTATCAACGGAGCTGAGCGTGTGATTGTCTCGCAGCTTCACCGCTCACCCGGTGTCTTCTTCTCGGATGCGATCCATCCGAACGGCACACGCATCTTCTCCGCACGTATTATTCCGTTCCGTGGATCGTGGGTGGAGTTCACCACCGATATTCAGAACGTGATGTATGCCTACATCGACCGGAAAAAGAAATTCCCGGTCACTACCCTTCTCCGTGCTCTCGGCTTTTCGTCAGATGATGAGCTGTTGGAGCTGTTCTCGCTGACTCAGGAGGTAAATGTCTCCGACCTGATCGACAGCGAGAATCGTGTGATTGCCGGCGACGTAATCAACATGAATACGGGTGAGATTGTTGCGAGTAAAGATGATCCGATAACCGAAGAATTGCTCGAAAGCTTGCAGGAAGCAGGTGTGAAGAGCGTGAAGGTCTATACAGAAGATGCATCGGAGAATGACTCTGTTATTCTCAAGACAATCGACAAAGATATTTCTCGGAGCGAGGAAGATGCTCTCGAAGCGATCTACCGCCAACTCCGTTCGGGCGAAGCTCCAGATTTGGAGACAGCTCGGTCGTTGATCGATAAGCTCTTCTTCAATCCGAAGCGCTACGATCTCGGGGAAGTTGGTCGCCACCGCATCAACGACCGTCTCGGTCTGGATATTCCAACCGATCAGACAACGTTGACTCGGGATGACATTGTGGCGATCATTCAATACTTGATTGAGCTTCACGCAGGGAAGCGTCAGGTGGACGACATTGACCATTTAGGAAATCGTCGCGTCCGGACAGTAGGGGAGCAGCTTGCTCAGCAAGTGAATATCGGCATGTCGCGCATGGCTCGCACCATCAAGGAGCGGATGAACATTCACGACATGGATAATTTTGCTCCGTCGGAGTTGGTGAATGCACGAACGGTCACCTCGGTGATTAACACGTTCTTCGGCACGAACCAGTTGTCCCAGTTCATGGATCAGACAAATCCGCTTTCGGAGATGACCCACAAGCGAAGAATGTCAGCACTCGGTCCGGGTGGACTTACCCGCGAGCGTGCAGGCTTCGAGGTTCGTGACGTTCACTACACTCACTACGGGCGTCTCTGCCCAATCGAGACTCCGGAAGGTCCGAACATCGGTCTGATCTCCTCGCTCTGCATTCACGCGCGGATCAACAACTTCGGCTTTATCGAGACACCATACCGCATTGTCAAAGGTGGGAAGGTGACCGATGAAATTGCCTACCTCTCGGCAGACAAAGAGGAGGGGGCACTGATCGCAACGGCAACAGTGAAGGTTGATAAGAACAACAACATTGACCAAGAGCGTGTTCGTGCTCGTAGGTCAGGTGACTTCGTGATGGCTGAGCCACACGAGATTGAATACATGGACGTTGCGCCGAACCAGATTGTCTCGGCTGCTGCTGCTATGATTCCATTCTTGGAGCACGATGACGCGAACCGTGCGTTGATGGGATCGAACATGCAACGCCAAGCCGTGCCACTGCTCCGCCCTGAGGAGCCAGTTGTCGGCACTGGTATGGAGTCGAAAATCGCTATCGACTCCCGGGCAATTATTACAGCCGAGCGGGATGGTGAGGTGAAGTACGTCGACTCAACGAAGGTTGTTGTTGAGTACTACAGTGACCTTACGCGGGATGAAGAACTGGTCTCCTTTGTGGATGATCGCAGGAGAGAGTATAACCTGACAAAGTTCTTCCGAACAAACCAGGATACCTGCATTAATCAGCGTCCAGTTGTCAACACCGGCGATCGCTTCAAGAAAGGGGATGTACTGGTTGACAGCAGTTCCACCCGACATGGCGAGCTTGCGCTCGGTCGGAACCTGATGGTTGCCTTCATGCCGTGGCGTGGGTACAACTTCGAGGATGCTATCGTTGTTTCCGAGCGGTTGGTGAGTGAAGATGTCTACACATCTGTCCACATCGACGTTCACTCTATCCACGTTCGCGATACAAAGCGAGGGGAGGAAGAACTGACACGTGAGATTCCGAACGTTAGCGATGAAGCTGTGCGGAACCTTGACGAGCATGGCATTATTCGTGTCGGATCGGAGGTAACCGAAGGGGATATCCTCGTTGGAAAGATTACTCCGAAAGGGGAGACCGATCCAACACCGGAGGAGAAACTTCTCCGCGCAATCTTCGGCGACAAAGCTGGTGACGTGAAGGATGCATCGATGAAGCTCCCTCCGGGAAGCAAAGGTGTCGTCATTAACTCGCAGCTCTTCAGCCGCCGGATTATTACGAAGGATACAGACGTTCGCAAGGAAGAGAAGCGGCGTCAGGAGATGCTGGATCGGCAGCTTCAGGAATCAATCGAAACCTATACTCGGATGTTAGCCGAGAAGTTGGGACAGCTACTCGACAACGAGACTTCACTTGGCATTAAAGACCTGGATGGTACTACCATTATCCGTTCCGGTACAGCGCTGAAGAGTGACACCTTCATTGAGAAGCTGGCTGACGGAGCCGACATTGGCACGTTGAACGGCGAAGAGGAGTGGGTTGACAACAAGCGAAAGAATCAACTTGTCTCCAAGTGCTATCGGAACTACCGTCGAGTAATCGACCGTGTGATCGAGGATACCGAGATCGAGAAGAACAAGGTAATCCAGGGAGATGAGCTTCAGCCCGGCATCATGCAGATGGCAAAGGTATACGTTGCCAAGAAGCGGAAGCTTCAAGTGGGTGATAAGATGGCTGGACGCCACGGCAACAAAGGTGTTGTCGCAAAGATTGTTCGCGTCGAGGATATGCCATTCCTTCCAGATGGAACTCCGATTGACATCGTGCTCAATCCACTTGGCGTGCCTTCGCGTATGAACCTTGGGCAGCTCTACGAAACAGCTCTCGGTTGGGCCGGACAGAAACTGGGTGTCAATTTTGCCACACCAATTTTCGACGGCGCACACTGGGATGACGTGGAGAGCTGGCTTGAGAAAGCGAAGCTTGAGCCGAGTGGCAAAACAGATCTTTACGACGGGCGTACAGGCGAACGATTCGATCATCAGGTGACGGTTGGCGTGATCTACATGCTGAAGCTATCCCACCTTGTTGAAGATAAGATTCACGCCCGCTCAATCGGCCCATACTCACTGATTACGCAACAGCCACTCGGTGGTAAAGCACAGTTCGGCGGTCAGCGTTTCGGAGAGATGGAGGTGTGGGCACTGGAGGCATATGGTGCCGCCAATGTTCTGCAAGAAATTCTGACCGTGAAGTCAGATGACGTGCACGGACGTGCGAAGGCCTACGAGTCGATTGTGAAGGGAGAGAATCTGCCAGAGCCAAACATTCCAGAATCTTTCAACGTTTTGGTTCGGGAGCTTCAGGGGCTTGGCCTCGAAGTGAAGATCGACTAATCGAAGAAGGAAGCGGAGTGCCGCTCAGGGTGAAGTTGTCGTAAGTAAATTCAAGAACATCAACATAGAGGGATCGCCGTGTACACACAACCCAACCAGATTGTCGGGCAGAACTTTCGGCGCATCATGATCAAGCTCGCTTCGTCGGACGATATTCTGAATCGTTCGCATGGTGAGGTGACCAAGCCGGAGACGATCAACTATCGGTCCTTCCGTCCGGAAAAGGATGGACTCTTCTGCGAGAAGATTTTTGGACCAGTACGCGATTGGGAATGCCATTGCGGCAAGTACAAACGAATCCGATACAAAGGAATTATCTGCGACCGCTGCGGCGTTGAAGTGACGCAAAAAGCGGTTCGCCGGGAACGAATGGGGCATATCGCCCTCGCCGTTCCAGTTGTTCATATCTGGTACTTGAAATCGTTGCCATCAAAGATCGGAGCCGTTCTCGGCTTGCCGACAAAAGATGTGGAGCGCATTGTCTACTACGAGTCGTACGTTGTGGTGCAGCCGGGTGAGACCGGTTTGCAGACCATGGACTTGTTGACCGAGGAGCAGTATTTGGACATCATGGCTTCGCTTCCGCCAACAAACGATGAACTGGATGATGAGGATCAGAAAAAGTTCATCGCACTGATTGGTGGTGAGGCCGTTAAGGAGATTTTGAAGCGGGTTGATCCCGATTCGTTGGCCGTAGAGCTACGCGAGCGTTCGAAGACTGAGACCTCGCAGCAGAAGCGCCAAGAAGCACTGAAGCGGCTTCGCGTTGTCAACGCTTTCCGCAAAAAGCCAGACACAGATGTAGAGCCAAACTTAGCAGAGTGGATGGTGCTGGATGTGATTCCAGTAATTCCACCAGAGCTTCGTCCTCTTGTTCCACTTGAGGGGGGACGTTTTGCTACGTCTGACTTGAATGACCTTTACCGTCGCGTGATTATCCGGAACAACCGGCTGAAGCGGTTGATGGATATCGAGGCTCCAGAAGTGATTCTCCGCAACGAGAAACGTATGCTTCAGGAAGCGGTAGATGCTCTCTTCGATAACTCGCGAAGAGGTTCATCAGCTCGCGCTGATTCGTCACGTGCCCTAAAATCACTTTCAGATATTCTGAAGGGGAAACAGGGACGGTTCCGCCAGAACCTTCTCGGAAAGCGCGTGGACTATTCTGGACGTTCGGTAATCGTAGTCGGTCCGGAGATGCGTTTGCACGAATGTGGTCTGCCGAAGGATATGGCTGTAGAGCTATTCAAGCCGTTTATTATCCGGAAGCTGATTGAACGTGGACACGTGAAAACGGTGAAGTCGGCAAAGAAGGTTGTTGAGAGAAAGACCAATGAGGTTTGGGATATTCTCGAGACAGTGATCGACGGACATCCAGTGATGTTGAACCGTGCGCCCACACTTCACCGACTTGGAATTCAAGCCTTCCAGCCACGTTTGGTTGAGGGTAAAGCGATCCACCTTCACCCGTTGGTCTGTACGGCGTTCAACGCCGACTTCGACGGTGACCAGATGGCCGTTCACGTACCACTCAGCTACGATGCGCAGCTCGAGGCGATGCTTCTGATGCTCTCCTCGCACAACATTATCTCCGCTCAAAGTGGCGATCCGATTGCTGTCCCTTCACAGGACATGGTTCTCGGTTGTTACTATGTGACGAAGATATTCCCTGGTGCGAAGGGTGAGGGGAAACTTTTCTCCTCTCCTGAAGAAGTGATTGTTGCCTTGAACACGAAGGCCGTTCACCTGCAAGCTCGGATCAAGGTTCGAATCAAGGGTGAAATCATCGAGACATCTGTTGGTCGCGTTCTCTTCAACCAGCTTGTGCCGGAAGAGTTGGGGTATATCGACAGACTTCTGACAAAGAAGGAAATGACGAAGCTGATCTCCGAGTGCTTCCGCAAAGCGAAGTCGCTGAAGACGATTCGTTTCCTCGACCGATTGAAAGACATGGGGTTCGCCTACGCTACGGCTGGAGGACTTTCCGTGTCGATCTCGGACGTTATTGTGCCGGGTGAGAAGGATGAGATTATCGCGCGGGCGCAAACCGAAGTTGATAAGCTTCAGCAGTATTATCTCGAAGGTGTTATCACTAACGGCGAACGATACAACAAGGTTATCGACGTTTGGTCCAATGCCACGAACCGAATCTCACAGCACTTGCAGGTTGACCTGAAAGAAGACAAGGATGGGTTCAATACATTCTGGATGATGCTCGACTCAAAAGCTCGTGGATCTACAGAGCAGATCAAGCAGCTTGGTGGTATTCGTGGACTGATGGCTAAGCCACAGAAGTCTCTTTCGGGTGGTGTTGGCGAGTTGATCGAGAACCCGATTACTTCAAACTTTAAGGAAGGTCTTTCGATTCTCGAGTACTTTATCTCAACACACGGTGCACGTAAAGGTCTGGCCGATACGGCGTTGAAGACGGCTGACGCTGGATACCTAACTCGTCGCCTTATCGACGTTGCACAGGATTCGATCATCAACCACCACGACTGTGGTACTATTCGTGGTCTTGAAATGCGTGCCCTGAAAGAAGGGGAGAACGTCAAGGAGCACTTGCACGAGCGTGTGCTTGGGCGCGTTGCGCTGGAAGATGTGATCAATCCTTTGACAGATGAAGTGATTGTGAAAGCTGGGCAGATGATTGGCAAGGATGAGGCTCAGGAAATCTCTGAGACGCCAATTGAGATGGTGAAGATTCGCTCGGTGCTGACGTGCGAAACTCCTCGCGGTATCTGCGCACAGTGCTACGGCACGAACATGACTACCGGAAACCTTTCAAACGTTGGTGAAGCTGTTGGCATCATTGCTGCACAGTCAATCGGTGAGCCGGGAACACAGCTTACGCTTCGTACCTTCCACACTGGTGGTACGGCCTCTCTGGTTGCCGCGCAGAGCACTGTGCAGGCGAAGAGTGAGGGTAAGGTTCACTACGAGGGTATCCGCCACATTGAGCGTGTAGATGTCGATCCAGACACTGGGTTGGAGTCGAGTGCTCGCATTGTTGTAGGACGTGCCGGTATGCTGGAGATTCGGGATGCTGACAACCGTACCGTTAGCAAGTACGATGTCGCCTACGGTTCGGTGCTTCACGTTAAGGAAGGAGATCAGGCGAAGAAGGGAACAATCCTCTACGAATGGGATCCATACAACAACGTGATTATCACCGATAAGGAGGGAACTGTTCGCTATAAAGATCTGATTCCGAATCAGACATACCGGGATGAGCCGGATGAGCAGACAGGACACATCACGAAAGTGACTATCGAGACGAAGGATAGAACGAAGCAGCCTGCAATCGAGATCCTCAACGAGGATGGCGTTCCAATTCAGCAGTACATTATTCCAACTCGCGCCCACATCAATGTGGACGAAGGGGAGTATGTTCGCCCTGGAACGCCGATGGCGAAGATCCCTCGCGAAGTTGGAAAGACGAGCGACATTACTGGTGGTCTGCCTCGCGTTACCGAGCTGTTCGAGGCTCGCTCGCCGCAGCAACCAGCCGTTGTTACCGACATTGAGGGAACCGTTTCGTTCGACAAGCCGAAGCGTGGCAACCGAATTCTGGTTGTGACATCGCTCGACGAGCGGACGCGGATGGAGTACTCGATCAGCTTCGGTAAGCACGTTCTTGTTCAGGAAGGGGACTACGTCCGCTCCGGCGAACGTCTTTCCGACGGACCAATCGATCCGCACGATATTCTCCGAATCAAAGGTGTTAACACCGTACAGGAATATATCGTGAACGAGATTCAGGAGGTCTATCGCCTGCAGGGTGTGCCGATCAACGACAAGCATATCGAGGTGATCGTTCGCCAGATGCTCCAGAAAGTTCGGATCGTCGACTCAGGCGACACGAAATTCCTTGAGGGGGATCAGGTTGACCGCTTCGAATTCGAGGAGGAGAACTCCATGATGAAGTCGCAGGTCGTGGTCACCGACAAGGGTGGAAGTCGCTACAAGGTTGGACAGCTTGTCTCGAAGCGGAAACTCCGTGAGACCAATGCCGAGTTGAAGAAGAAAGATAAAGAGGGAGCGAAGTCCCGTCCGGCTGAGGCTGCAACCAGTGAACCGTTGCTGCTCGGCATTACGCAGGCTTCGTTGACTACTGAGTCATTCATTTCGGCAGCATCCTTCCAGGAGACGACAAAGGTTCTTACCGACGCAGCGATTGCTGCGAAGGTGGATAACCTGTATGGACTGAAGGAGAACGTGATTATGGGACGTCTAATTCCTGCTGGAACTGGACTTCGGAAGTACAAGGAACTTCTGGTCACGAGCAAGAACGATAATATCATCGACGCCCACGAGGCAAAGGAAGATGCAGCCGATACAACGCCGTCGAAAGCGGCGAAGATTCTCATCGACTAATTGCATCGGTTGGGATGATCGATTGACGAAATAGGAAGAGTAGGAGAGCAGCCTTCGACCTCAAGTGTCGAAGGCTGTTCTGTTTTCGTTCGTTACTTTCGTCACGTTAGCTCCCTCACATAAGTCGGGCGAGTGACAACAAAGCCGGGCGCGAAACGGCTTGAAGCCGTTTTCTATCAACGGATATCGCACAGAACACCCCGATGAATCGGAGTGTTAATGTCAGTGGTGATTATATCGTGCCTTTGTCCAAACGCACTATGTAATCCCTCCCTCATGATTCAGTATTGCTTAGAATAGAAGTCACTATTGATCTCTGATGCCACCATCTCCTGTCAACCTACATCTTTTGCAGAGTGCTCTCGGTGGGAGAGAAGAAGAGGCGATCCTCTTAATTCTTGGCTCAGGAATGAGTCAATCATTTAATGAGAGCGAGTATGAGATTATCGGTGAATTCCCGTCGTTAACCGAGTCGACTGATGGAAAAACTGTTCAGGGGCATCTCGGAGTAGTTGCTCTCTGGAGCTGCGATGGGATTCCTATTCTTCTCTCCCTTGGCCGCCGCCACTTATACGAAGGGGTTCCGCTCGATCAACTAACAACGCTTATTCGATGGGCTGGATCGCTTGGCGTAAGAAAACTTTTGCTGACGAATGCTGCTGGTGGACTCAACCCTCGCTTCTCCGAAGGTGATTGTATGCTCCACCGTGGATATTTACCAACGCTTTTAGGTCGCCATCGGTCTCAGAGCTTTGGGCAACAGCTATATCATAACTTTCACTCTTCGCCAAGCGTCCCTGTACAATCCAGCGCGTTACTCGACAAGTTCGCTGACTATGCTTCTTCTGAAGGCGTTCGAATCGAAGAAGGGGTCTACGCTGGAGTTACTGGCCCTAACTACGAGACAGTAGCCGAGATTCGGATGTTGCGTCGGATGGGGGCAGATGCTGTTGGCATGTCCACAATCACTGAAGTTGAAGAGGGGATTAGGTGGGGAATGAAGAGACTCGGTTTTTCCCTGATCACCAACGTTCTAAGTGATACGCGACGCCGAGGTGTATCACATGAAGAAGTGACCGATGTGGCGGCATCAAGCAGAGAGCATCTGCGGAAGTTACTTGAGATAGGGGTTCGGGTGTTAGCTGAGACCGAGTAGAAGTCGTTCCGTCTACTCCCTCAATTGAAGTTGATGTGATACCAAATTAGCTTAAGCGAGAGGTATATCTACCTACGCAACAATGTCACTCAGAATGAAGCGAAGCGGAATGAAGACCGCCACAGGCAGCACCGCAGGTAATCTCACAAGGAGTGGGGCGAAACGAGTGCTGTACTACTGAGCCGGTGAGATGCTTCGGCAGACCTCTGCATGACAAAACCCTTTTCAGGATGGCCTATGTTTGCACGACGATATATGTCGTCCGCTTCTTTATTCGGTATAATGCCAAGTCGGTTCCTACTCTACAATCAGATATGTGATACGCAAATGGGAGAACCACTCACAATGGTTCTCCCCTCATTTTGCATACTTATTCTATCTACGCAAAGGCTACTTCACAACCACAAGTGGTACGTGAACCACTCCATTCTGAGTGGTAATTTCAAGTGTGTAGC
>JBFWSB010000053.1:0-16174 GCA_050248595.1 Kapaibacterium sp. (SeqCode) | reverse complement strand
CCCCCCTCCACGCAGAACGCTTTCGCGAGAATATCTTGAATGGCATCGCAGCACTGGGGGAACGATTCGGAAAAATGACGGTGATCGACTTTCTTCTGGGGAACTCTACGAAGACAATCGATATGTTCGGTCTGGACAATCATCCCCGCTTCGGCATTCTGAAGGGAGAAGAGCGGATTGCCTTAGCTCGCATTGCCGATAGGTTGTTGGGAGAAGGATTGATTCGAAGCACAGCCGACACCCGCCCACTGATAAAGCTGACAGATGCGGGACGGGAGCAAATCAGCCACATCCAGGTAGAACCGTTTACCCCTTCACCGGCTGAAACCGAACGGACTTCCCACCCAGACCTGCTACAACGGCTGAGAATCGAGAGAGATTCCATTGCCGACCGCGATGGGTTCACCCGGAACGAAGTCTCACCCGATATTGTCTTGGTACGAATCAGCAACCGAGTTCCTGCCGACCGTTCAGAGCTTCTCCGAACAAAGGGATTCACGCAAGGGCACTTCGATATTTGCGGAACGTCGCTGCTACAAGTCCTTGAAGAGTACCGAAGCGAGCTGGAGGGGAGCGACGAATCGTTTGCTCTGCCGATTCGCCTGCGCCATACCTTCGAGTTAATCAATCAGGGGTATGACCTGGACGAGATTGCCCGGCAGACAGCCCGGCAACCCTCAACAATTAGTGGCCATATCGAAGAATTAATCAAGCTAAAGGCATTGGAAGATGTAGAGCGATTTGTACCGCGCGGTATCGTAAAGAACGTGGCGGAAGTTCTCGCCGATCGTCCCAGCGCAACTCTTCGCGAGCTTCGTGCCCTCACCGGCGGCGGCATTGGCTACCCTGAACTCCGAATTGCCGCTGCGTGGGTGAGGAATGAGGAATGAGGAATGAGGAATGAGGAATGAGGAATGAGGAATGAGGAATGAGGAAGATGTGTTGGTTTGAGCTTGATGTCAAGCAATACACCTCCGAAATTCTTCTCAATCCGCAATCAGTAAGTCCACAATTCGCAATCCGAAATCAACTTCCCAATCCGAAATCATTTTCTCTTCCTGTAACGTCTTTTGCTCGGCTGTGTTCCCGGAAAAAGATTTACTATTTTGCCATCCCTCTCCTGACGGAGCTAACCTGGCAGAAGGGAGAGAGAGCAAAATTGATCGTCAACACACAATCACAATAGACAGAAAAGATTGATATGAATCTTCACGAGCATCAGGCAAAAGAACTGCTCGGCAGCCTCGGGGTTCCGGTGCAGAAAGGACGCGTTGCCTACAATGCTGAACAGGCAGTTGAGGCAGCCCACTACGCAATTGAGGAGGGATCAAACCTCCTGATTCTCAAAGCACAAATTCATGCGGGGGGGCGTGGCAAGGGTGTTATTCACAACCCTGAAACTAACGAGCCGATTACCTACGGCGACAAAGAACTCCGCGGTGTAAAAGTTCTTCCAGTGGAAGGCCAGGAGAATGTTTTGCACGAAGTCTGGGAAATTGCTCGCCGAATGTTGGGGAACAAGTTGGTGACAGTTCAAACTGGTCCGGAAGGCAAGATTGTTAACCGGATGCTGATTGCAGAAGGTGTTGACATCGAGAAAGAATTCTACTGTTCTATCCTCCTCGACAGAGCTACCAGTCGAGATATTATCATGGTCTCTACTGAAGGTGGAGTGGAAATCGAGACAGTTGCAGAGGAGACACCGGAAAAGATTATCAAGGAGACAATCGAGCCTGGAGTTGGTCTACAAGCATTTCAGGCACGCCAGCTTGCATTCGGTCTCGGACTTGAGGGGAAAGCATTCAAGAGCTTCCTGAAGTTTATTGATGCGCTTTACAACGCCTACGTGGAGCTTGACGCTTCGATGATGGAAATCAATCCGCTGGTTCTAACACCAGATGGTGATATTATCGCCGTCGACTCGAAGGTCTCAATCGACGACAACGCGCTCTATCGCCACAAAGATGTTGAAGAGATGCGAGATGAGTCGGAGGAAGATCCGTTAGAAGTTGAGGCAGGGAAGCACGACCTGAACTATATCAAGTTGGACGGGAACGTCGGCTGCATGGTAAACGGCGCAGGTTTAGCAATGGCCACAATGGACATTATCAAACTGGCCGGGGGCGAACCGGCAAACTTCCTCGACGTTGGTGGAGGTGCAAGTGTGGAGCGGGTTGCCGCAGCATTTGAAGTAATGATGAGCGACCCATCCGTTAAGGCAGTTCTGATCAATATCTTCGGTGGTATTGTCCGCTGCGACCGGGTAGCAAACGGCATCATTCAAGCAATGGGAACAGTGGACGTCACTGTGCCGGTAATTGTCCGCTTGCAGGGAACAAATGCACAAGAGGCTCGGGAAATTCTGGAGAACTCCGATCTACAGTTCTCTGTGGCAATGACTCTTCAGGATGCTGCCGACAAGGTCACCGAGGCTCTTGAGGCCATCGAAGAGGGAGCAGTGGCAGTGATGGATTTGGCAATGGCTGCCGCCGATGAGATTGTCCGCCCAATCGATGATGACGACGATTTCGACGACGACGATGATGATGACGACGATTTCGACGACGACTTTGAGGAAATCGACGAAGTTGAAGTAATCGACGACGATGAGGAGATTGAAGAGATTGAATTCGATGACGATGATTTTGACTTCGACGATGATTTCGACGACGACGATGATGACGACGATTTCGACGACGAGATTTAACCTGGTAAAATAGTCGAGTCTCTGGCGTTCAATCAACGCGAAAGAACATAGAAAACGGGCGACGTTCAGTGAACGCCGCCCGTTTCCGTTTTCTATCTGCGGTACTTTGTGCTCTCCCTACAGTTTCTATCAACAGCAGCAGTTACTCTGCAAATCAACGAACTAAGAGAAGAGAAGTAGTCCCTACCGTCTCACCATCGGCATGAACAACGCATACGTAGTGTCCAGCCGGCAATGATTCCAGTGAGAGAGGAATCGAAACCTCACCCGCTTGGTATCGTTTGGCTGGAAGGGTCTGTGCGGTCTGCCCCATCGCATTGTAGAGTGCCACTGTTACCTCTCCACTTCGATCTAACGAGAGGTGAAGCATCGCATTATCCACTGTCGGGTTCGGAACTGAAGTGACATCAAGCATTCCGGGGAGAGGCTCATCTGGCACACCTGTGGAAGGGTCATCGAACGAAGCAAGGTACTGCAAGCCTGACTGTGACTCGTTCAGGAAATCGACCGAGAGCTTGCTCCCATTGCCGAGCGCAAAAATCGTCAGGTAGGCAGAACTTGGAACCAAACTGGTTGAAGATGTTCCCGTGTAAATCGGATCGGTTACCCCAGCACGATAGATTTCAATCGAGAAGGGAACACTCACTGGCTAATTCTGGAACTCAGTTCCATTTCGGAAGGGAACATTTTCAAAGCGAAATTCATCCGTGCCAGCAATTACAACCGCCGTCAACTCTCCGTAGAAATCTGTGGCGTTCACAAATCGAGCCTTCGTTGTTCCCAAACCGGGAGGGAGAGGCTCTACCGGCGAACGTGTTAGGATAATCGGAGTTGTCCGCAAATCCTTGAACTGCGTATATGCAATAACATAGGATGTGTCGTTCGAGAAACGCCGGTTAACGGTGAGGAGGCTATTGAGAGGAGATTCCCCTGTCGAGACGAACTTCACTTGGAAACTGTCGGTGAAGAGAGGACCATACTCACGCGAAGCACGACGATACCTCAGCGTGTCGGTCACCTTCGTATCACTTTGGCTACTCTTGTTTAGGTAAACGTCCACACGTGCCCCTCCCCCACTCTCATCTGCATTAGGACGAAGGTGAACAACGCGAACGTTTGTGTAGCTCGACTCTTCCAGCAGCAACAACTGCTGTTTATTATTATCCTGATCGAACAGAGCGTACACAGACAAGTTGCTGGCGTTAGATCCAGTCACCAAAAGGGTCACAATCTGCGTTCCAGCACCGAAGGGAGCAATTAATCTTGCCAACGGTGTCTGCTTTCCCGCCTCGGTGATGATGAGCGTTGTAGCCTCGGCACTAACGTTAGCAAACGACGTTACTTGATCGGGAGCGACTGCGCTCAAAACTGGCGTAGAAGTTACCTGGCCAATGTGGATATCAATCGAGGCGTTGACTGAAGCTGCGTGTAGAACTCGCATCAACGCTCGGTCGACCGGTGGGTTTTGATTCTTATTCCGGGCTAAAATCTTCAGCTTCGCAGTTGATGAAGTACCGTAGGCAACACCGGTATATTCGTACCCACTCTGCACAGTAGCATCCCCCGCAACAAATGCAGAACCAACACCGGCTCCTGTAGCTGTATACTTCACGTTAAAGGCTCCAGACATGGAGGGAAGACTCTGGGAAACTTTTGCAGCACAAGCAAAGGCAATGTTCACAATTGAAGGCTGCTCACGGTCGAAGAAGTGAACGTCGACTCCGCTCGATCCACTCACAAGGTTGACTGCACGGTAATCAAAGTTCTGGGCTGAAGAAGATGCCGTGGTACAAAGCATCATCACAACAATCAGTCCAACTCCGAATAGGAACGGACGGGTCGGCAAGTAAAGGGTGCCTAAAGGTCTCATTGAATTCCTCGCTTCTGTTTATAGAACAAAAAAAAGTAGAACATTCGTTCGTGGTTGTAATAAGATAACGCCTCGGGAGAAATAGGGGGTGTCGATTTTCGGGATTACGTAGATTTGCGAACTTTCATTTGAGTGAACAGAACTGAACAAGAGACTAATGCAACGCTTCGAGAACGACCAGATTGCCCGCCGCTATGAAGAACTTGAACACCTTGAATCAGAAGGAGTTCAGGCTTACCCCTACTCATTTCCAAAGACACACGACGCAACTTCGGCAGTGGCGGCATTCCTCGCCGAGGAAGAGGCCGAAGAGAAAGTGCAGGTTGCCGTCGCCGGTCGAATTGTTGCCCTCCGAAAAATGGGGAAGGCCAGTTTCTGCCATATCCTCGACGGAACGGGTCGCATTCAGCTCTACCTTAAAAAGGATGATTTAGAAAACTACGACCACCTGAAACTGCTCGACATCGGCGACATCGTCGGCGTTACCGGCTATATGTTTCGCACGCGAACCGGTGAAGTAAGTGTCCACGCCGAATCTCTCACACTTCTAACCAAAGCCTTGGTTCCACTTCCGGTTCCAAAAGAGGAGACCGACGAAGAGGGGAACCGCACTATACATGACCAGTTTGCCGACAAGGAGTTACGATACCGACAGAGGTATATCGACCTTGCAGTAAACCCTGAAGTGCGGGAAGTCTTCCGGAAACGTTCCCGGATGATCTCCCACATTCGCCGTTTTTTAGATGATCGAGGCTATATGGAAGTGGAGACACCAACACTCCACACAATGCACGGCGGCGCAACTGCCCGTCCGTTCAGCACACACATGAACGCGCTCGACATCTCGCTCTACCTCCGCATCTCGCTCGAACTAAATCTGAAGCGATTGATGGTTGGCGGATTTGAGGGGGTCTACGAACTGGGGAAGAATTTTCGGAACGAGGGCTTAGATAAGACCCACAATCCTGAGTTCACGATGTTGGAGTTGTACGTAGCCTGGCACGACTATACGTGGATGGCGGAGATGATCGAGGAGATGGTCTCTACTGCCGCCCAAGCCGTAAATGGATCGTTCCAAACAACGTTGGCAAACGGAACTGTGATTGACCTAACGCCCCCCTTCCGGCGGGCGACGATGTTAGAGTTGATTGAAGAATATACCGGCGTGAACATCGCTGGGAAGGAAGTGGAGGAGCTGAGAGAGATTGCTAAGGGGTTGGGCTTGACGACAGATCCGACGATGGGGAAAGGAAAGGTGATCGACGAGATTTTTGGCGAGCGCGTTCAGCCGAAGTTAATCCAGCCGATTTTCGTGATGGATATTCCTGTGGAGATGGTCCCGTTGGCAAAACGACACCGGCAGAATCCAGAGTTGGTAGAGGCGTGGGAGCTGATTATTGATGGAATGGAGATCGGCCCCTGCTTCAGCGAGCTGAACGACCCGCGCGATCAACGGAAGCGGTTGGAAGAACAGGCATCACTCCGAGCAGCCGGAGATGACGAGGCGATGGTAATCGACGAAGATTTTCTCCACGCCCTCGAAGTTGGTATGCCACCAGCCGCCGGTGTTGGCATCGGTATCGACCGTTTGGCAATTTTGCTGACCGGACAAGAGTCAATTCGGGATGTGATCTTCTTCCCGATGATGAAGCCGCAAGAAGGGTGATTGGTGCGACAATTTTGATTGAAACGAGGGTAGGGACATGACGCGTCATGTCCCTATCCTCGTTTCAATACCCCCAACACAACAATCCCCACACCCCAAATTGCATATAACACCAAGCCAATCGTTACTCCCTGTCCGATACCGGAGAGAAGGTGAAGGTCGTGGGCGAATGGAAGAGCGACGAGGGTAGAAACGAACGTCCCTGCCAAAACCACGATTCCCTTCATGAGATTCTCCTCTTCCCTCCCTTTCTCACGATAATAGATCAAGATTCCAAGCCCAATTGCCAGCAGAGGAGCAAGTGATTGGACAATAGTGGCCATGGTATTGTAGAGGGCAGTCGGATATTCCACACTGAAGCCCTTTGCCTCCGGCATCCGTCCGGTAGCAATCGCAACAATGAGAATTGAGGTGAAAATGATGGCATCGTTCGCCCTGAAGAGGGATCGAAGTTGTTGAATCATAGCCTTCACTGGGTTGCGTTATCGACAAATTCGCTTCTCAATCTGAAACTACGGAAACAAATCCACCCCGTGACAAGTTGTTCTCTGCTGATCCGGTCGGTCTCCCCTTTACTAAATTCAGATTGTCGAATCAATCTTCCCTTCGGGAGAAATCTTTCGAAGGAGAAACACATTCGCAACAGACCATTTCATGATGATAATTCAACATTTCGCGCAGAGGCAGTTTGCCCTCTTCTTTCTTTCACTCCTCTTTCTCACGTTTACCGTTCGTGAAGGATTGAGCCAACCTGATGATTTCAGAGATGAGCAGGGTGTTGGCCCTTCAATCAATTTGGGTAAAGAGGTAAACACCGAGTGGGCCGAGATAATGCCTGTGGTCAGCCCTGATGGCAAACGGCTCTATTTCAGCAGAAAAGAGGCTCCAGAAAATATGGGGGGAAAGGAAGACCTTGAAGATATTTACTACAGTGAACTCCAAGCAGATGGCTCGTGGGGTAAAGCCGTCAATGCAGGCTCTCCACTGAACTCCACCGGCTCAGATCTGCTCTTCTCTTTCTCGGAAGATGGAAGTGCCGCACTGGTCTACCACGGAAAAGTTGTGAATGGGAAGGAAGTCGGTTTGGCAATCACACGCCTGAAGAACAAGGTTTGGAGCGAACCCCAAAGCATTAAAATTGAGGGTCTCAACTCACTCGGCGACTACTACTACGCACATATGTCAAGAGATGGGAAACATCTCTTCATCTCCTACTCCGCTTCGAACAACCCAACGAACCTCGACATCTATTCGTGCGAGGCTCTGAGCAATGACATGTTGCACTGGAGCAAGCCAGTTCCGATGGATGGGATTAATACACCCTTCATTGAAGGTTCTCCCTTCCTCTCTCCCGACGGACGAACACTCTACCTGATTTCTGATAGGGTTGGAGGGAATGGACTGGCAGATGTCTACGTTGCGCAGCGAACGGGAGATAACTGGGATGTCTGGACATTTCCTGAAATACTGAACGGCTACCCCAGCACACCACTGTTCGAAGCAAGCGTTTCCGTTGCCCCAGATGGAAAGAATCTCTACATCAGTCGCACTGCTATCGACCCAAATGCGTCTGGCAGACTCGATATTTACCGATGCAGTCTACCGGAAGCTTTGGGCTTGAAAAACAGTTTTGTCTTGCGAGGCAAATTAGTTGATAAGGCAACGGGAAAGGGTATTGCTGGAAGGATTTACGCATCACCACAGCGGGAGACGAAGATTGTAGCTGAGGCAGCTTCTGGCAAGGATGGCACATTCTCTATGATTCTGGTGGCTGGCTTTCTGCTTACTATCCGTGGTGAGGCAAGTGGATATGAGCTTGGTGGCATAACCTTCGATGGTCGCCGCCTGAACCTTCCAACTGAAGTCTCTCCACGCACAATCGAGCTTGTGAAGAAAGGCTCTACCACTACTGCCATCACAAAAACCGAAGAACCAACAATCTTCTTCTCATCAGGTTCAGCTGTAATTCCAAGGAGTGGAGAACAGAAGCTGCGTCAGTTTGCAAAGTGGGCAAAAGATGAGAAGCAGATGATAGAGATATTGGGATACACCGACAGCGTTGGAACCGATGAGAACAACCAACAACTCGCTATGCAGCGGGCTGAAGCAGTGAAAGCATTTCTGACGCGAGCAGGCATTGCAGTCTCTCGAATGGTTACCAAAAGTTTTGGAGAGAAAAATCCAGCGGCTGACAATGGCACAACACGGGGAAGAGAGGCAAACCGACGGGTAGAAATACAATTTTCTGAAGACGAGGACTTAAACTCAGAAAAAGTCCGGATGAGTCCGACACAGCGTATAAATACCTCGAAACGCTAAGCCTTCAGTCTCTTCCGGGAAACCTTCGTAACTTTGGGGTTCACGTACCTTCACCCAAGAGCTGAACCAGTGTAGAACAAGAAATTATTTTCATAATTCAATCATAGAACGAACGGAGCATCCGCAACATGGCTACGGATATTCTTATGCCCAAGATGGGCGAATCGGTGCAGGAAGGAACTATTCTCCGCTGGATGAAACAGCCGGGAGATAAAATTGAGCGGGATGAAATTATCGCCGAAATATCGACTGATAAGGTCGACACAGAAATACCTTCTTCGGAAGAGGGAGTTTTGCTCGAAATTTTAGCGAACGAAGGGGATACCGTGGAAGTAGGAGCAGTGATTGCACGACTTGGTGCAGAGGGAGAGGCAGCTTCGGGTGGTGGATCGGGAAGTGGTGGCGGAGCAACTGCAAGTAGTGCTCCTGCTGAAACAGCAGCCCCAGTTGCAGCGGCTGAGGTACAACCAATATCTGAAACCTCCGCAACTCCGGTTGTCGAGGAAGTAGTTGCTAAAGCTGAGCCAGCAAACAACAGTAGCGCAGATGTGGGTGAGCGGAACGAAGTGCTGATGCCGAAGATGGGTGAGTCGGTACAGGAAGGGACAATCCTTCGGTGGCTGAAGCAACCGGGTGACCAAATTGAGCGGGACGAAATTATTGCGGAAATCTCTACCGATAAAGTTGATACCGAGATCCCTTCCTCTTTCGAAGGGAAGCTCCTTGAAATCGTAGCCGCAGAGGGAGAGACCGTAGAAGTTGGGAAGGTAATTGCCTATATCGGTTCCGGTGCTGTGGGTGGATCTGCTCCTGCACCAACGAAGGAGACTCCAGCTCCACAAGCTGCGGCAGCTCCAGCCGAGCAACCGAAAGCCGCTCCTCCCGTTCCACAGTCGCCTCCAACAGCCGCCGCAGTTGTTAGTGCTTCCAGCCACACGAATGGTGGACCTGTTCCACGCGAGAGCAACGGACGGTTCTACTCACCGCTGGTGAGAACAATTGCGCAACAGGAAGGTGTCTCCGTTGCCGAGCTTGACACACTACACGGAAGTGGTGCAGGTGGCCGCGTGACGAAGAACGATCTGACAAACTACTTGCAGAATCGTGGCGCGCAGCCGAAAACAGCTCCGGCAACACAACCAACACCTACACAGCCAGCCGTTACTGCCCAGCCGAAAGCAGCACCAGCTGTTGTAGCAGCACCAACGAAGAAAGTCTACGGCGACGACGTGGAAGTTGTACCAATGGATCGGATGCGCCAGCTTATTGCAGAGCACATGGTGCGGAGCAAGGCAACCTCTCCACACGTTACCGAAGTTGGGGAGGCCGACGTAAGTGGTCTGGTTCGTCTGCGTGAAGGACAGAAGAAAGCGTTTGAAGATCGTGAGGGAATCAAGCTGACCTACACACCATTCTTTGTGGCAGCAATTGCCCGCGCACTCCGCGAAAATCCTTGGGTGAACGGTGCGGTTGACGGAACAAACGTGATCGTGAACAAGCACGTGAACGTTGGTGTGGCAACGGCACTTCCTGATGGCAACTTGATTGTTCCAGTCGTGAAAGATGCCGACCGAATGAACGTAACCGGCTTGGCACACACAGTCTACGACTTAGCAAACCGCGCCCGCAACAAGCAGTTGAGTCCAGACGACATTGCAGGTGGAACCTTCACCCTCACAAACTACGGCGTCTTCAACTTGCTGCACGGCGCGCCGATTATCAATCAGCCGCAGGTAGCAATCCTCGGCACAGGAGCAATCCAGAAACGACCAGTAGTGCGGGAGATCGACGGACAGGATATGATCGTGATTCGCTCGATGATCTACCTCTCACTTTCGCACGACCACCGGATTATCGATGGTCTGCTCGGAGGAAAGTTCTTGTCGGATGTGATCAAGAACTTGGAGAGCTTCAACGAGAACACAATGTTGTAAGGGAATTCAAAAGGCAAAATTCAAAAAGGGGGAGAGGAGAGAAGGGTTCACACGTTAGTGTAGAAACACTTTCCTCTCTTCCTTTTTTGAGTTTTGAATTTGTCATTTTGAATTCTGCCTTGATTCTCTCTCTTCTTTTGAATTTTTCACTTTGAATTTTGAATTGATCCGATTTCATGGGACTCAAACATCAGATAAATCTTCCGATCCTCAACAATCCTGAGCGAAATCCTGTTGTGCCGGGGCGTGACCGAAAGCCAAACTGGCTGAAGGTGGATCTCCCGACTGGGGAAACTTATAGCGCTCTGAAGAAGATGATGCGCTCGAAGAGCCTGCATACTGTCTGCGAAGAGGCGAAGTGTCCGAACATTGCGGAGTGCTGGGGAGCGGGAACGGCAACGTTCATGGTGATGGGAGATACCTGCACACGTTCGTGTGGGTTCTGTAATATCAAGACTGGCAAGCCGCTCGACCTTGACCCAGAGGAGCCGATGAACGTGGCAATTTCCGTGAAGCAGATGGGTGTTCGCCACGCGGTGATTACATCGGTTGACCGGGACGAGCTTCCTGACTGTGGAGCAGGACATTTTGCGGCGACAATTCGTGCTGTGCGCGAGGTGAATCCTCACACGCAAGTGGAAGTACTGATTCCCGATTTCAAGGGAAACCTTGAAGCACTCCAACTGGTGATCGACGCAAAGCCAGACGTGTTGAACCACAACACCGAAACTGTCCCCTCACTCTACCGCCGCGTACGACCACAAGCACGCTACGAGTGGACGTTGAAGGTTCTCGGTGAATCGAAGCGGCAAGGGATGCGAACCAAGACCGGAGTTATTCTCGGACTGGGTGAGACACGGGAAGAACTATTGCAGACGATGCGCGACCTGGTAGAGGCAGGCGTCGATATTCTAACACTGGGACAGTACTTACAGCCGACAGTCAACCACCTGCCGGTAGAACGCTGGGTAACACCGGAAGAGTTCGATGAGTACCGGATTATTGGTGAGAAGATGGGATTTGACATCGTGGAATCGGGGCCGTTGGTCAGGTCAAGCTATCACGCAGAACGGCATGTCTGATGATAGATATACGCAGGGGCGCATGATTATGCGTCCCCTGCGCATATCTCTCCTCTGCCGATTTCTCCAGCAAACCACGCCATGACCTACCACATCACCGGCATCATCAGTACACTTCTCTACGGACTGTCAGTCTTTGGACTTTGGATTCAACTGAGGGAGATCAAGAGGCGGAAGGGAGAAAAGCTACTTGAAAAACCGACGGCAATCATCTCGCTCAACGCCATCGCAATGGCATTCTTCGCCTACTACTTCCTCTTCTTCTACGGGTTCGCTCTGGCTCAGTTCAACCACTACCTCGTCTGGCCACGGCTTGTGGCCATTGCTCTCTCGTTAGCGATTATGTACGAGATATTCATTGATAGAAAGAACCGCAGTTCGCAGATCACATTCTTCGGTTGTGCAGCCTTGACACTTGGCGGACTCACGATGATGATCTTCTTCCGCTCCACTGCACTTGAACTTGTCAACATCTCGAAGGGGACACTGATTGCCAACACCTTCATGTTAGCACAGGCTGGAATTCACCAGCTCATTCTCGTCCTTCGCTCAGGTAAGACGGGAGGGATCGCCCTCCGGTCGCAGCAACTAACCCTCGCAAAGAATCTTGGCAACATGACCTTTGGTCTCGCCATGGGAACGGCGAGCGGCTGGCCACTTGTTCTCCTGTGGGGAACCGACTCTCTCTTCAAGGGAATCCTGATCTACCTCTTCCGCTGGGTTAAGATTAGTCCAGTAGCGAAGGCGAGGAGAGAAGGGTAGAGCAGAGCCTCGTATCGCCTACCTTCCACATACAAGACCATCGAAGCGAAGGGGATAATTTTCCTGTTGTCGCCAATTTTCCTGTAGAGGAAAATCTGGGTTATCTGGAAAAAGTGCTCCGTATCATCCAATTTCCTCTCCCCCACTCTCCGTATCTTCAGGCATAATTTTCGAGAGGCTCCCTCTCCCAATACTACTCCTGACTTCCTTAACAGAGATGCAGATCGAGACTTGGCAGGAATTGCTTCAACGGTCAAATGGGATGACGACTCCGGCAGTTATCTCCGGAGCGTTTTGCCCGGAAGAGATCGAGACGTTTACCCAACTCTACAGCGATGTCTTTCGAGAGTTCATCCGCCGCAGTGCCGGACACCTCGGGCTGAAAGTCTTTGCTGGAAGTGAGCCGAATCGGGAGTATCACAACAGAGTGATGGAAGACCCACCTGCGGAGGGAGAATCTCTTTCCGATTGGACCACACGTCTGTTCGGAGAAGAACGGTTTGGGATCGTGCTGAACAATATAGAGAAGTACTCGCACGAATTTGCGGCCACTATAGCCAGCCAGACAAACCTGTTGTTAGAACTGACCGGTACTCCCTTAGGTGGCATTGCCTTCCTCCTCTTCATTGGGAACTATGGTTTCACTCCCTTCGGTGTTCACAAGGATAATCCGGGAGAGGAGGGCTTCCTCTTCCACATGGGGCCGGGAGAGAAGAGACTCTACACGTGGGAGACCGAACGCTTTCTGGAACTCTCCGGTGGAGAGGCAACGCACAAACATCCAGAAGAGATTCTCTCGGAAGCCGAGCATACGTTTATCTTAGCCCCCGGAGACATTGCCTTCCTCCCGTCGAGCACCTACCACGTTGCAGACACTCCAGACTTCTCGATCAGCATGGTAATGGACTTCGTCAACCCACCTGCGAAGCGGGTACGGGGGGCAATTGCTGCGCACATCGTCGAAAAGAATGAAGGTCTTGGCTATGCCGACCCAGTTCCTCCACTCTCCCCAACTGAGGACGGTTACGCCTCGGTTCTCGAACTGCTCGACATGGAATCTGAAATCACGACAGGATTTGAAGATTACCTCCTCCGTCTGCAAAGCAACTGCGGATTCTACACCCCAGCCGAAGGGAAAAGTGAGGGAAGCTCCGTGATGCCGGGTGAAGGAGAGAAACTAAAAATCGCCGACCCATTCCCTATCTTCTATCGCCGTAGAGATGAAGAGAACGTCACGATCTACTGTCGCGGCAACGCAATCAGCATCCCCCTTCACCCACGCTTGACCGAGTGGCTTGACAGACTGAATGCGGGAGAAGAGTTTTCGTGGGAGGAGATCTTGGAAGTGTTTGAGCCGGAGTGGGATATACGAGAAGTCTTAGTGATATTGAGCCAATTGAGAACCATCAATGGAATCGAAGTTCATAGGTAGACATCTTTCAGACTACATTTACAGGTAATAGCAGACAAGCCATCAATCGATATAAATATGGATGATTTCGCAGAACTTCGTACTTGGATACAATTCTTCTTCATCATCATTGGAGGCACGATTGGTCTATTTAGCTTTATCCAACACGCATGGCAACGCAGAATAGAGAATGCTTTCAAAATGATAACTTGGATACAAAGCATTCTAGTTAAAGGAGAAATAAATCACTGGAAAAACCTATTTCTAAATTCTTCAGTATCTACTGGTGCAAAGCCAGGCAACTATATATCTATCAATGGGAAAGAGCATTCTATAGGTGATTATTATCAAGAAGGCGCACCTGATGCAGGATCGATTGCCCGACTGACTGATCTAATAGAAGTAGTTTGCTTTGCAATTACACAAAAGACTGTAGATAAAAGAATTATGTGGTTTGAGCTAGGGCAGATAATCGATTCACTGTTTTTCTGGCTTAGCCATATCAATTCTTCATCTGAAGGAAGGCGTCTCATTGAAGATTTCCCTTCAATTAAGAAAGTTGTGTCAGATAATGCATTATCAAGAAACCTGAAAATTCCGTATAAAACAATCGCATTTATTGAATAATTTTTTTTCTCTTTAGCCAAGTATTTAGTCTAAGTTCAGTTATTAAAAAATCAAACATTAATTGCATCTCTTGAAAAACTTCGCTTATCATGTTCAGAATTCCCTCTCCACCAACACCTTCATCAAACTCACTCTCGGCAAATACCGGGGGAAGGAAGAAGGGTTGGAGCGGGTGATTGTGCGGCGAGTTACGATTAACATCTCTCCTTTGTCTACCGCTACAAGACGCGCGACATTACGAAGAACTATCGAGTGGCAGAAGGGGTTGCGTTGATCGAGACACTTCTCGGAACGGAGTTCAAAAGTGGACACCTCTTCACGACTGAAGAGGAAGTGCAGCTTCAGTTCAGTAAGAAAGGGAAGTCGCGAACCCATACGAAGAAAGTGGCCGTTGCCGAGCAGCCCTCAACGAAGCACGACCGGAAGAAAGTGCGGTGGATAGATCCAGCAAATCTATTCCTAAAAGAACTTGGCATCACCGACGAGAAGGGAGAGATTATCCCCTCGATGTCTCGCAAGTGGAAGCAGATGGACAAGTTCGTTGAGATATTCAGCCACGCACTCGAATCTTCTGAACTTCAGTCTGCCGAAGAACTGCACGTCGTCGACTTCGGGTCGGGAAAAGGATACCTGACATTTGCTCTCTACGAATATCTCCGAAGCCGAGCGGGAGTGCATCCGCACGTGACTGGGGTTGAGTTGCGGAAGGACTTGGTTGATCTCTGCAACGGCGTGGCTCAACGTCTTGGAATGGAAGGCCTCACCTTCCGTCAGGGTGACATCAGAGACTTCACACCGGAACGCATCGACGTGATGATTGCCCTACACGCCTGCGACACTGCAACCGACTTAGCTATGCACAAGGGAGTGACATCGAGCGCAAAGATTATCATGTCGGCTCCATGCTGCCACAAAGAGATTCGTCCGCAGATGCAGACCCCGGAAGTTCTCCGTCCCCTCCTTCAACATGGCGTCCACCTCGGGCAAGAGGCCGATATGGTGACCGATAGTCTGCGAAGTCTTCTGTTAGAACAGGCAGGCTACCGAACGAGCATCTTCGAGTTTGTGTCGTTAGAACACACAAGCAAGAACAAGATGATTTTAGGAGTGAAGCGGAAGGAAGAGGTCGATAAGGAGAAGGTTGCCGAGCAGATCGGGAAGATCAAAGAGTTCTATGGAATTCGGGAGCAGACGTTGGAGAAGTTGTTGGGAGGGTGAGAAGTATCGAAGTTCATGAAACAGAATTGTGGTTCTGACTGAGCAGAGCAAACAATCATGCTCCATATCATAACTTTCGAGATCACCTACAGTGCTGCCTTCAACGGTCTTCGGAAGACCTGATGATGATAGAGTGGAGTGATGAGCACAAATACTCCAGTAAGTACAGACACTTCAATCTGTCACTCTGAACGTAGCGCAGCGGAGTGAAGAGTCTCGCGGGAGTTGTGGAGAAAGTGATGGCAAGCTCCTGGAAGCGACATGTTTTACCTGCGAGATTCTTCGGAAGACCTCAGAATGACAATTGATGACCACGTGGAGTGGTGAGCACTTATACTCCAGCTTGTCACTTTGAACGTAGCGCAGCGGAGTGAAGAGTCTCGCGGGAGTTGTGGAGAAAGTGATAGCAAGCTCCTGGAAGCGACATGTTTTACCGGCGAGATTCTTCGGAAGACCTCTATTAGATTAGAGGGTGACTGCAATCGACCGAGCAACCCTAAGATAGACCTTACTGTGCAACAGTATATTCTGAAGCAGGGACGGTCGATGTCAATGCCCATGTTAGATAGACATGCCAG
>JBFWSB010000052.1:0-16285 GCA_050248595.1 Kapaibacterium sp. (SeqCode) | reverse complement strand
TTGAGTGAAGAAAGGTCAGTGCCGTCAAAGTGAACGACAACATTAAAATCTTGGAATGTCCCCTTTACCTTACTGAATCCAAGGTGGCGAACTTTAAAGCCCACCTGTGAATGGGAAGTGTCAACGTGCCACGTTGAAAGAGCAGAAGCTACGGTTGTTGCTGTCATAGATATTCTCCTTAGATATTATTTGTTGGAACGAGCAATTGCACGATCAGAGTAACGGAGAAACCGAACTTTTATGGTAGTCGATTATTCGTTGCAACAAATAAAAACGTTCGAGCGATTTTCACAAGATGGTAAGTAGGCCACTTATTGATCGGCAGCAAGCATATTTTGAAGAATCCGGGCGATGTGTCGGGCATCGTCGAGAGCGCGGTGAAGTTGACCTTCATGAGGGATTCCCAACATGTCGAGTGCTTTCTGCATGGGAACATTTCGTCCAGAAACCTGCTCGACAAAGAGAGGTTTGATATCGACATACTCGTCATCGAACGGGTAGGGAACTCTGTGATAGCGGCAGGAAGCACGGAGCATAAAGCGATCAAATTCTCCCCACGAGCAGAACGTGTAGGTCAACGGATCCTTCAACCAGTCGACCATCATCCCGAGAGCGTACGGAAAAGTTGGAGCAGTGTCTACTTCTTTTTGTGTGATCCCAGTAAGGGCAGTGCAGTAATCACTAAGTTCAGGATAGCGGACTGGACGGACAAAAGTCTCGAATTCTCCCAGAATTTCGGTTGTTGAGCGATTAACGATCACACAACCGATCTCTATCAGCTCCTGATCAGCCCGATTCTCCTCTTCCCAACAAGTAGCTTCAAAATCAATCACTGCAAAGTACGGCTTGCCTGACATGGTGATTCGCGTTACATTCCGAGCGACAAGATAATGACACGTCAAAATACGGAAGGAAGAAGAGAAGACGTTGTCATCAGTATTAACACCGAAAAGAAATATGAGCATGGCAATTGGTCTTGGCACAATTCGCGAAGCACTCGAGGAAACATCAGTCGACGCGATCTTTCTGCGTGGGGAAGCAGATACTATCCTTGAACGGGATCGAGCAGTAGAAGATCTACAGAAGATCGTTAAGTCAGAGCGGGGAGATCATCGGCTGCGCGTTATCGCACAGGAACTTTTGATGATGGCTGGAGAAGAACCGTTAAATAAAATGGTTCGCGTCTACTGCGAAGCAATTCCAGGTGCGTTCATGCACCAGTGGTGGGGACTTCCGGGTCATCACTTGGGACGCTTCGGCGAGACTGTTATCAAATTCCGTGAGCAGGCCATTCCCTTTCTCGTTGATGAGATGGACAACTCAGACGCACTAACATGTCTGGGACCGGACGCTCCAATTGCTCGAGAGAATGAGTACTGCGTAGGTGACCTTGCAGCCTATATGGCCTGTTTGATTCTTGAGCGTGAATATCCAGATGGAGAAGATCGGGAAACGCGAAACGGTCCTCGCAAAGCACTTCAGCAAGAGCTGGATCAGCTTGCAATTGCAGAAGGGTGGAGATAGTGTAGGGAGTTGAGTGTGTGTAGAGAGAGGAGTTGGTAGAGTTCAGTTTTAGGTGTAGATACTATTTCACTTGGCGTAGAGCCTGAGGGTTGGATGGAGAGGGATTACATTAGAAGGATCGAGTTCTTTCTACAACGAGTTGAGAGTACGAACTTTTAGACTGATTGTTCTTCCGCTCGATAGATATAATTCTAATAGCCGATGCCTTGGATTGGGCTTCTCGTGTAATCTCCCCTAACCCAACAACCAAGAAAGGGTAAGTGTCGCCAGGCCGAGGAAGGTGAGGAAACCACAAACATCGGTAAATGTTGTTGCGATCGGCCCTGACGAGAGGGCTGGATCGAACTTCAGTTTCCGAAGAAGTAACGGAATAGTGGTTCCCACCAGACCAGCAACAATTAGGTTTACGAACATCGCCAAGGCAATCAGAATCCCGAGACGGATACTGCCCCACATCCCCCAAACCACACATCCGGCAAGCAATCCTAACACCAGACCATTCATCAACCCCACTGTCACCTCTTTTACCAGAGCACGCACCTTACTCCCACTTCCAAAATCTCCGAGTGCGATACTTCTAACCATCACAACAATCGACTGAACGGCTGCATTCCCTCCCATGCCAGCAACTATCGGCATCAGTGCAGCAAGTGCCGTGACACGGCCGATTGTTCCCTCAAATTGCGAAACCACCATTGAGGCGATAAAGGCTGTACCGAGATTCATGATAAGCCAAGGAAGACGCCGACGTAAGGAGAGGAAAGCTGGAGTTGAAGGAGATTCTTCATCGTCAGTAACACCGACCATGTAGAGAATATCCTCGCTTGCCTCCTCTTCGATGATCTCCGCAATGTCGTCGAATGTGACGATGCCGAGCAGACGGTTTTCGTTATCAACAACCGGAACGTGAATCAGATCATATCGCTGCATCAACTGAGCAACCAACTCCTGATCTTCGTCAGCCGTTACGGCGATTACATCCCGCACCATAAAGGAACTGACGAGAGTTTGGGGAGAGTGGAGAACTAAGTCCTGAAGGCGGACAAAGGCAACCAACTTCTCTTCGGCATCAACTACGTAGAGAACGTAAATGTCGATCTCGTACTCGCGGACAGCATCACGGATATTTTCGATAGCTGAGGCCACGGTCTCATCTTGTTGGATCGAGACGTAGTCAGTCGTCATACGACCGCCAGCCGTCTCTTCATCGTAGCGCAACAGTTCTCGAATCTCATCGGTTGACTCGCTGTCAACCCGCTGCATCTGCCCGAGAACCTGCTCAGCTATCTCATCAGAAAGTTCCGAGATAACATCAGCCGCATCGTCGGGATCAAGTTCATCAACGATCTCGGCAATGCGGGAAGGGCCAAGCTCATCAAGATATTCCTCACGCTGCTCCTCTGGAAGGTGGAGAACCGTCTCGCCAAGACGATTATCTTCAATAAGGGAAAGGAGTGTATGCCGATCTTCTTCTTGCAGATATTCGAGCAAACCAGCAATGTCAGCTGGATGCAAATCGGATAGTCGATCCCGCAAAGCACCATAGTCACCCGATTCGACAAGAACTTCAATCTCATCGATCATTTCGCGCGCTACGGTCGGTATCGTTTGGTTCTCTTGATGCTGCATGGAATAGCTCCTGCAAAGGGCGAGGCAAATGTACGGAGATTCGACAAAGGGTGAGAAAATCAGGAAATTATCCCATCTTTACATCAATTCGTTGTATAAAAGTTCGTCCTTCCCACTCGATCTTCAAATCAGGAAGAAGGAGCAACCAACAGAGTCATACAGTTCACCGTTGCCCAAAGGCAAAGAAGAGAGTTTTTTCATGCGATCAACTATTCTGTTTTCCACACTTTTAATTTTTTCAACTCTCATCGGCATCGGGTGTGGTGAGGAGACGACAGGTCCTCCCCCAGTTGTTCTACCAGAACCGGGAGAGGCGATTATCTACTCAAAGCATATCGATCCGATCTTCCAAAACTCATGTGCCGGAAGTGGATGCCATATCGGAGATGAAAACGAAGCGGGGCTTTCACTCAACTCTTGGGATCGAGTGATGGAAGGCTCTGAGTTTGGAGGCGTTGTTGTTCCCTACAGTGGAGCACGAAGTCACCTCTTCCAACATATAAACACCGACGCCACGCTTGGCCCAACAGTAACCGAATTCCGAATGCCCCTAAGCCGCGACCCACTTCCATTTGAACAGATCAAGGCAATCAAACAGTGGATTGATGAAGGAGCAAAGAACGATGAGGGAGTGGTTCCTCTGGCTGGTGAAGAACGACCACGAGTCTTTGTTACCTGCCAAAGCGAAGATGTTATTTCAGTAGTAGACATTCAGACAAACTTTGTTGCCCGCTACATTGAAGTCGGTTCACAACCAAGCCCAGCCACAATCGAAGCTCCTCACAACATCACAATCTCGCCTGATAAACGCTACATCTATATCAACCTGGTTTCTTCAGGAGTTGTGGAGAAGTACGATGCGCGAACCTTTAGCAAACTTGGCGAAACTCAGGTCGGGCTTTCCCCCGCTCAAATTCGGGTTACGAGCGACGGCTCAACTCTCTACGTATCGAACTTCGACCTTACATTTCAGCAGGAATTTGTCACGAAGGTAGACGCCGTCAATATGACATCGACGGAGAACATTGATGTTGAGGGGAAAGCACCACACGGCGTAACCTTGAGTAGGGATGAAAGGTTCTTGTATACCATGAACGCTGGGAGTGACGACATCAGTAAAATCGATTTGACAACGAATGAAGTTGTTGCACGCATTCCGATAGTTCCTGGTTCTCCCCCTGCGGCAGCCAATGGTGCTGTACACGAGCCGTACCAAGGGGAGATTACATCGAACGGGCAAATGTTTGTCACCTGCCGCAAGAGCAAGGAGGTGCGTGTAGTTGATCTATCAACAGACCAAGTTGTCGACAGCATCAGCGTAGGCAACAGGCCGCTGATAGCTGCCCTAACTCCGGACGGCAAACAATTTTGGGTTCCCAATCAAGGATCGAATAATATTTCAATCGTTGACGTAGGATCACGGCAGGTGATAGCGACAATCGGCGGCATCCTTTCGCAACCTCACGGAATTGCTTTCACTTCCGATGGAAAAAGGGCATACGTGAGCTGCGAAAATCAGGCAGGGGGGGAGAACTTACACCACCCTGTTGACGGAACCGACGTGATTCCGGGCATCATCTACGTTATCGACGTAGCCACCAGCACGATAGAACAACAGATTGAGGTTGGAGGATTTGCGGCTGGAATTGCGATTCGAGAATAGAACGAGAGGAGTTCAAAGTTAACGATACAAGAGCTTAGAGGAGAGGCCAGTGATGCCATCTCCCAGTTTTCTATTGCTCGACTCGAAGAATCCCCTCTCCCACTTTTCATCTTTTACTTTTGAATTTGAACTACTATGTCTCTTCGTCTTCAGATTATTCTCCTCCTGCTCGCCCTTCTGGGAAGTGCCAACATATTGGCTCAGCCCAGGGATATTCCGGCGAAGAACATAACCCTCTTCGACCACATTGAACCAATCACCAACGCTGACGCGGGGGGACTCCATAATTCATGTTGGGGTTACGTAGCACCAAACGGGAGAGAGTATGCGTTTTTCGGAACGCAAGTAGGGGCATATATCATTGACATCACGGAGAAGCCGATCCGTCAGGTTGGATTCATCCCTGGGCCAAAGTCATCTTGGCGGAACATCAAGTTCTACAAAAACTTCGCATACATCTGTACCGAGAACAGAGATGTGGCAGCAGGTGCTGGCCTACAGATCGTAGATCTCGCGGACCTACCCGACACAGCCTATCTGGTGCGAACAGACACCACCAACTTTATCAGTGCCCACACACTCTGGATGGCCGACCACTATCTCTACGCCATGGGAACTCGTGCTGAGGCAGGCGTCAATGGTGGAGCAGTGATCCTCGACTTAGAACCTGACCCTGCAAATCCACAACGAGTTGGAGAGGTAGATCCCCACTACTTCCACGATGCTTTTGTTCGAAACGATACATTGGTAGGAGCCGCAATCAATGGAGATGGTGGGGACATCTACGATGTATCGGATAAGGCGAATCCGGTCCACCTCGGCACAATCACCTATCCTTTCAGTGGTACGCACAGCACCGGACTCCTCGCCGACGGACGATATGCCGTAACAGCTGATGAGGTTGGATTTACACCGAAGACTTTGAAAGTTTGGGATATCAGCGATCCAGACGACATCGTGAAGGTGGGAGAATACACCCCGAACATTGTGGAAACGATTCACAACCCTCGAATCCGAGGACGGTACGCTTACATTGCCTGGTATACTGCCGGGGTTCGAATTGTTGATTTGATTGATCCATACCATCCACGCGAAGTCGGTTTCTTCGACACCTATTTAGGGCCAGACGGAGGATTCAACGGTGTATGGGAAGTCTACCCTCACTTCCCTTCAGGGAAAATTTTAGCAAGTGATCGAAATAGTGGTCTCTACGTTCTGGAGTTCAACGGCGCAACAGCAGGCTCGATTTCAGGAGTTGTGCGGGATGCTGTCACGGGCGACCCAATACCGAATGCTACCGTTAATGTGGTTGGAAAGAAAGATGCCACAACAAGCAATAGTGCCGGAGAATACTATATCGGCAGTGTAAATGGTGAACGTGTGGAGGCAACAATCTCTCACTTTGGTTATCGGCAAGCTCTGCTTAGTACCACTGTTGATGGAGATACTCGCCAAGATATCATGTTAGAACCGATCCCTTTCCAGACCTTTACCTTGCGCGCAGTTGATGGTAAGACAGGCCTTCCAATACCTTCTTTCTCTTATACAGTCGACCGAGAAATAGAACCAGTACGGATTGATGGAGATGAGACAGAGATTGCCCTGCCGGTAGGAGTGCAGTTCTCATTGATTGTTGGCAAGTGGGGGTATCAGATAGGACGAAAGATGATCATTGCGGATGAGAATACAGAAGAGATCACCGTAGAACTCTTTCCCGGCTATCAAGATGATGCCACGCTCGACTTAGGGTGGAGTTTTGAAGCACCAACTGACAACGCGGTTACTGGTAGGTGGAATCGACTTCGTCCCTACCTCGGCTATCCAAACTCTGATTGGGTACATCCTCCAACCGATCCTGCTGGAACAGACAGCAGAATATTCTTTACTGGCCAGCCTCCTCTCTTTGCCCCTCCAGAGCGTGGGGACATCAACAGTGGAAGAACCACCCTCACTTCCCCAACAATGAATCTGCGGGGATATAGCGACCCGATAATTGTATTCGATCGCTGGTATGTGGAGTATGCGCGGGATACGGTTCTCGATTCCCTGGTTGTAGAACTTTCAAACGACAATGGTTTTACGTGGAAAAAAGCATACACCGAAGTGAAGAGCACATCTGGCTGGAAGCGAGTTGTGATATTTCCCCGCGACTATATCGGACTGACTGAACAAGTACAGATTCGCTTTCGTGCATCCGATACGTTAGGGAACATCTTAGTTGTAGCTGGGATGGATAACTTCGAAGTGATCGATAGAATTTTTTCGGGAGTTGAACAAGAGAAGGAAGAATCTCGCAACACCGAGAGCCTAAACATCACAATCCACCCCAACCCAGCAAGTAGCGAAGATCAAGCATTCCTTCACCTGAAAGGAATTGGAGAGAACCTTCGAGTAGAAATCATCAACACACTTGGAGAAGTGGTGGCAGTACCGTACGATGACATCCTCCCACAAGGAAACCACACTCTCCCCTTAACCGGCAACCTGCAACCGGGATGGTACATCGTCCGCGTTGTTGCAGGCCACCGGATGGGTGTAGGGAGATGGGTGATGAGGTGAGGTTTTTAAGATTCGCTTCTATTCTATCCTCCAGAGGTCATCCGAGGTATCAGTAGCTGTTGTTTTTCTAAGTTTCCACAATGTGGCTTTGCCATCGGTGTGAGAGATAGCAATAAATCGCATGTCCTTGCTGAAACAAGCACGACTCATTGCTACTTCGTTATCAAGATCTGGTTGTATTGTGGCCACCACTTTCGTCGAATCCAACCTGATAATTTTCGTGGTTCCATCATATCCTATCGAAGCCATGATTTTTCCTCCTTCTCCAACAACAATAGCTGACACAGGCTTCCCATCATGAAAACTTCTTTCCCTGATCAATGTTCCTGTCCCAACATCCCAGAATCTTACAACACCATCATATCCGCAGGTAATAATACCATCACCTAAACGGGTCAGCGAAGGAACATACTGGATACCGTTAACAACTTTTCTGCTCATGTTGACTAAAACAGGAAATGGGAAGTGTGTGAAATTTTGGACAACTGTATCGGCAATCAGATCGATAAGTGCTGCATTTCCGTCTGAGCCACTTGAAATCATTCGAGTACCATCCTGGATGTATTCCATATAACGGACAGCTTCAGTTTGAGCACCTAAAAGCACTTTGATGGTGGCTCCATCAGTGAGACTACAGAAACGAATTGAGCCGTCATCTTCTCCTAAAGCAATCGTAGTTCCATCTGGACTGAAAGCAGCACTCCAGATCACAGGATTATTTTCAGTCGTTCCGAAAAAAGTCTGTTGAAGATCACCGGTAACAACATCCCAAACTTTGGCAGTTCCATCTTGTGAGCAAGTCACTACACGACTACCATCGCTGTTAAATCGGGCAAACGTCACGTAGGCAGTGTGCCCCCCTTTACTGGTATGGTCGCCCAAATACTTAACTCGCTCTCCAGAAGCAATATCCCACAGAATAACCCGCGTATCAGAGCCAACGGTCAGTAGGTATTTGCCATCAGGACTAATTTCAGCAACTGCCGCTCCGCTGTCGTGCCCCTTAAAAACCTTATACAGAGTTGGGTCAATTGTTCCTGTGTCCTCAATGGAAGCACGCATCAAGTAGGAGGAGGGTAAAAGCGTTTTTATCGACTCAGGCACTGACCAGAGGTACGATCCACCTGTAGCGTTGGAAATTATCTCACTCCAGGTTTGGCCTTGGTCACGACTAAACTCTATAGTAACGGGCTGATTAGAACCAGACCACTGGACAGGAATGGTTTCGTCCACTCTATACTTCTCCCCACCATTGGGAGACAAGATGCGGAAACCCTCATTGGCAGAAGTTGTGCCAACTGTATCCAAAGAAGTTACTGCTATTGACTTGGCCTTTTGCTGTGTGTGAGAGCTGCGAAGTTTTGGGGAAGTAGTAGACTGTTGAAGACTACTACTATGTGACTTTGATAAAACGGTACTACCGTTGGCTGTTGTATCAACACCAACATATGGAGCTACCTGAGTGTTCAAATTAGGTGTGTTGCTATCAATAATTTTTGGGTGTTGCTTTTGACTAATAGAATTTTCATTATTAAAAGTGTTCCCCCAATAATAACCAAAACAGAGACCTATGATAAGAGCCGTTAAGACACCTGACAGTGCTTGCTTTGTAGACCAAGTGCCAGAACCAATAGACTCTGATTCATATCGATCTATTCGACTCCACAATTTGGCAGAGCCTTTAACATCAGGATTCACTTGTATAACAGCCTGAGTAAGAGCATTCGAAAGGGCAATGTGCTCAACAAGCATTGATCGATCTTCGTGTGAATTGGATAACTGTGTTATCAACTCAACTACATGTTGATCTTCTCGCAAATCACCTTCGAGCAAGGCAATAATCTTTTCCTGTATATTCATCATAATTCTATGCGATAGAAGCTATTTACCATCTTCGCGAAAAATGGGTGAGAGAACTTTTCGCAGGTTCTGTTTAGCCCTGTAAATCCGATTCTTGACAACATGAGGTCCAATACCGAGTATCTCTGCTATCTCCTCATAACTGTATTCGCGTAATACATGAAGAGTAAAAGCCTCGCGATACTGGTGCGGGATTTTCGACAATGCTTCCCGAAGATGAAACTGCGTATCGGCACTGGCAAGGTCAGGCTCCCAAGAGGGTTCAGCAACTTCATTAAATGATGTATGTCGTTTTTTTCGTTTGAGATAGTCAAGACACCTTGATCTTGCAACCACAGTCAAGAAGCCACGCACACTATGTACATCTTTCCCTTCCCGACAATCCGTATAGAATTTGTAGAAAGTATCTTGATAGATGTCTTCAGCAGCCTCTTTCTCCCCAAGCATCAAATGGCAGTAGCGGTATATTGCTGTGTGATGACGCTGGAAAAGTTCAACGAAAGCCTCTTTATCTCCATCCTTAAAACGTTGGAGAATCTCCTGTTCTGGGTCAGTTGTATGTTTGTTGATTGTATCGGCCACTTTGGGTCTCACCAGCATTTGCACCACCTAATGAAGACATCCGAAGGATATGCTATCCTTGAGGACGGAGAAAGCTGCAAAAGTTCTCACTTATAGTGTATAGTGCGTAGGGAATTCGATTGCCCTCGGTGAAGGATGCACATTGCAATTCAATGCGATAGCTGGAAAAGACTATGTTGTGGTATTCTTGATGATATGTGAATCGGAACTTTTCTATCAGTACTATGTGCGGAATTGTCGGCATCTACAACTATTCCCAACGACAAGGGGTCGTCAGCCAAGATATCCTTCAGAAGATGACTTCTGCGATTCATCACAGAGGTCCTGACGACGACGGTATTTATATCTCTGAAAATCGAAGTGTCGGTTTAGGGTTTCGTCGGCTTTCCATCATTGATCTCTCTGAGGCTGGTCATCAGCCAATGTCTAACCCGGAAAAGACAATCTGGATCACATTCAATGGAGAGATATATAACCACAAGGAGCTACGACACGATCTGGAATCTAAGGGATACCGTTACCATTCTCGCACAGACACCGAAACGATCCTCTATGCTTACCAGGAATATGGTCTCGCATTTATTGAGAAGCTCTATGGAATGTTCGGGATAGGTATCTGGGATGCGCGCTCTGAGCAACTAATCTTGCTCAGAGATCGACTTGGGGTAAAGCCGATCTACTACACTCAACAGAATGGAGCAATCTACTACGCATCAGAGATCAAAGCACTTATAGAACACCCAGACATTTCTCGAGAGATGGACAACCAAGGACTCTACGACTATCTTTCATTTTACATTACTCCCCCCGATCAAACACTTTTCTCCGGTATTAGAAAACTTGAAGCCGGACACTACCTTATCGTAGACAAACACGGAACAATAGAGAAAAAACAGTATTGGGATATACCAGATCAAACCGAAAAATATGCCCCTCAAGATTTAGCCAACGAAGAATTCTGTATCGAGGAGCTTCGCCGGTTATTAAGGGATTCAATTCGCCTAAGGATGCTTGCTGATGTGCCCTTTGGCGTTCTCTTATCAGGTGGTGTCGACTCGTCCCTCAACGTCGCCCTTATGTCTGAACAAATGGATCGTCCAGTACAGACCTTTTCCGTTGGCTTTAAGGATCTGGAAAAGCATAACGAACTGGAGCATGCACGTTTCATTGCAGAGAGATTTCAAACGAATCATCACGAAGCTTTAATCGATGAAGATGATGCAGTAGACTTTCTTGAGCGTATGGTCTGGCATCAAGATGAACCAAATGCTGATCCAGCATGTGTACCGATGTTCTTTGTGAGTAAACTTGCGCGAGAAGCAGGAACAATCGTTGTTCATGTTGGCGAGGGAGCTGATGAAGAGTTCTCTGGATACTCACACTATCAGCAAGAATTGCGGTATTATAATCAGTTTTATAAGCTCCCACAGATTTTCCATCGAATGGTCTACCCTATCATCCGTGGTTTGAAAGGAGATCAACCAATAGCAGAATATGTACGGCGATCTGCTGAACGAGACACGCCATTTTTTTATGGTGCAATCCCCGCCTTTGGTGAAATACAAAAACGTTCCCTTCTGCACAATGCTTCCCTGCAAGATCTAAATTCCTCATCACGAGTATCCCTGAAGTATTTTCAACAGTTAGACTCATCGGCGCATGGGATCCAGATTGATCATCTCAGACGAATGATCTACTACGACATGAAAAATCGGCTCGCAGAACTTCTTTTAATGCGTGTTGATAAGATGGCAATGGCTGTCTCAGTTGAAGCTCGCGTACCTTTCCTCGATCACAGGATCGTCGAGTTTGCGTTTCGAATGCCCAGCAACTTGAAAGTCAAGAATGGTATAGGAAAATATATTTTGAAGAAGGCCGCAGAGGGAATCATTCCCAACGAAACGATATATCGTTCTAAACAAGGTCTGAACTCCCCGATTGCAGAGTGGATGCGGAAGGGTTCGTTAGCAACTTATACGAGAGATGTTCTGAATTCTTCCAGCTTGCTGAAGAGTCCACTTTTTGATGCAAAACACATTCAATCTCTCTATCAAAAACATGTGCGCGGAACGGCTAATCATTCCAAGCAACTTTGGTCACTTCTGATTTTAGCTCTGTGGCACAAACAGTATATTGAGAGATAAGAGAAGATAAAATTCAATCACTATATCATTGTCTTATGAGTTCTATCGACTTAAAAGAGGGAGTACGTGAATATTGGGATCGGCAGTCATGCGGCACAGACGTTGCCATATCTGAAAAACATTCACGAGAATACTTCGAAGAGATTGAGCAATATCGTTATGATGTTGAACATGAAATCATGCCCTTTGCACAATTCAGTCGATGGCATGGCAAAAAAGTGTTGGAAGTTGGTGTTGGGGCAGGAACAGATTTCCTTCAATGGGTTAGATCTGGAGCATTAGCTCACGGAATTGACCTCACGAGCGAAGGGATTGAAAATGTTCGACATCGCCTTGAGGTTTATAATCTTGAGTGTGAGGATCTGCGGATAGGTGATGCTGAGAATATCCCATATGAGAAAAATTCTTTTGACTTGGTCTATTCTTGGGGAGTTATACATCACTCGCCAGATACACCAAAAGCATTGGGAGAATTAGTAAGGGTTGCGAAACCGGGAGGTCGCATCAAAATCATGGTATACAACCGGCGATCCCCTTACGTTGTATACAAGTACTTGCGATGGGGTCTTTTGGCTGGGAAACCCTTCAAGTCAATAAAGTCAATTATGGCAGAGCACCAAGAAAGCCCTGGGACAAAGGCATATAGTATTCAAGAGTTTAAGAACCTCCTGCTCCAGCATCCAGTACGAATCGTGTCGATGGATGCGCCAGCAACATACTACGACCTTCTTCCAGATAAGCCAGCTCCAGCACGATGGGGAGCTTATGTTCTCACATTCCTAATGGGACTAAAGCGTTGTGGTTGGTTTCTCCGAGCTGAAGTTGAAAAGAAGGCATAAAACATGGGCTATCTTCAACGTGAAGATAGCCCATATTCTTCTGACTCTTTGAGCTACCGAACGATAGAGAGTCGGATGCTTTTTTCTCCACTCTCAGTCTGTAGCACCAGTGTGTAAACACCCTGTTCTATCTGGTCAATCTCTAAAACTACTTCATGCCTTCCAGGCTCTTTTGTTTGTGATAGCAATTCTTTGACCTCACGACCAAGAAGATCAACTAAAAGTAATCGGACATGTTGTGGAGATGTGAGAGAATATTCAATGATACCGGTCTCCTTGATCGGATTCGGAATTACCTGGAATCGAGCAATTGCATTATTTTCCATCTCCGAAACTTCACTGACCATAACAATCCGCCACAGAGCATCTGACTCATCTTGTTGAAGAGGTTCTGTTTCTACATTCCATACCTTACCAAGTTCATCGTTTGCAACAGTAAGAATCCGGCTCCCATCAACATTGAAATCTGCAACACCAACATCTCCCGAATGCCCTCTTAGAACCTCTAATGACTCGCCTGTAGTAGCATCCCAGATTATAGCGGTATGATCCCTACTGCCAGTTGCTACATACTTGTTATCTGGACTAAATGAGCCACGCCATACCCAGTCTGTATGGCCTCGAAATGTGATGAGAGATTGACCTGACTGCACATCCCAGAGCTGAGCTGTTTTATCATAACTGGTGCTAAGAATTCGATCCCCTTCTTTGTTGTACGTTGCGTGGCTAACGACATTTGTGTGGCCAACGAAAGTTGTTTTCTCAGCACCACTGATAGCATTCCATATCTTGACAGTCCAATCACGACCTGCTGTCACAATATCCTTTCCGTCAGGGCTAAAGCGAGCAGAAAAGACTCCGTTCGTGTGAGATAACAGCATCATCTCTTCTTGACCAGTCGCAACATCCCATATCCGCACAGAGCCATCTTCGCTTGCTGTCACTACCCTACTACCATCTGGGCTAAACGAGGCATAATTTAATCCCTTCGTATGCCCTTCCAATGTCCGCAATAAGGCTCCTGTCTCGGCTCTCCAAAGTTTGGCCGTTTTATCAGCACTTGCAGTAGCAATCATTGATCCGTCGGGACTAAACTCAGCCCACATCACATCTCCTTGATGGCCTGCTAATGTTTTTAAAAGAGTGCCAGTAGAAGAATTCCAGATCTTAGCTGTTCTATCGTCACTCGCAGTCACAACCAATGTACCAAGAGGATTGAATTTCCCTGCATTTATCCATCCTTTGTGACCTTGAAGGTTTAAAACTCGCTGAGAAGAGAGTCTACTTACTCGAAACAAGCATCGTTGGCTTGATATAAGGGGAACCTTCCAAGCATATTCTGTACCACTGGCATTATCGGTTATCAGTTCCCATGTCTCTCCGCCGTTTGTGCTATACTCCAACTGTACAGTCTCATTCGGAAGAGAACCTTTCCATCGTAAAACAGCAGTTGCTCCTGCTACGATTGTCTCACCACCGTTTGGCTGAACCACCTGTAAAGTCGGAAGAACAATAGACCAAGTATTGTCCGAAACATCTTCTACAGTTCTATCTGTTCCTAAATACCACACTTTTCCGAGTCGGTCATTTGCCGCAGTTAAAACACGCCTTCCATCTACGTTGAAATCCGCTACACCAACATCACCACTATGTTCTTTGAGAAGGTGAAGAGCCTGACCTGTTTGGATATCCCAAACAATGGCTGTGGCATCACGACTACCAGTAGCTATCTTTGATCCATCAGGACTAAAAGAGGCTCTCCACACCCAATCTGTATGGCCTTGAAAAGTTTTTATTAACTGACCAGATACTGCATTCCAAAGCTTTGCAGTTTTATCATAACTTGTACTAATAATTTGCTTTCCATCTGGACTGTATCGAGCATAACTAACAACGTTTCCGTGACCAGTAATTGTCTTGATAACAATACCAGTAGAAGCATCCCATATTTTTATAGTAAAGTCTCGACTTGCTGACACAATATGTGAGCCATCAGGACTATAGACTGCAGAGAAAACACCATTTGTATGTTCTAAAAGTGTCTTTTCGAGAAACCCATTAGAGATATTCCAGATCTTAGCTGTTCCATCTTCGCTGGAGGTGACAATACGAGTTCCATCAGGACTAAAGCTGACATAATTCAACCCTTGATTATGCCCAGTAAATGTCCTGATTTGCTGACCAGTAGCGGCATCCCAAAGCTTTGCTGTGCCGTCGAGACTCGCGGTTGCTACTTTAGAGCCATCAGGACTAAACTCGACCCACATCACATCATTAGAGTGCCCTGACAGGGTACGCAGTCTCTGACCTGTTACTGAGTTCCATAGTATCGCTACATCATCATCTCCTGCAGTTGCAGCAACGATCCCATCAGGACTAAAAGAACCAGCATTGACGTATGATTGATGCCCAGTTAAATTAATAGTACTTGACTCATCAATAAGCCGTATACGTAACAAGCAGGTAGAACTCAAAGCGCCAGATACACTCCAATCATATTGATTGCCTTGAACCTTTTCAGCAATCAATATCCACGTGCTACCATTATCAACACTATACTCAAGTGTTACAGGTAAGCTGGTGGGGTTACCTGACCACTTTAACGTATAATGCTCTCCAGCAGAAAGCACTTCTCCTCCATTCGGCTGGATGATTCTAAGAGAAGTTTGAGCAGAGAGAACATTTGTGCACAAAAAGAGACTCAGCAGAAGCATTGTCCCAAAGGCTGTCATTATTCTAATCAGTTTCATATGGCATTCAAAAGCGAGAGTAATGTGAGTATCCTATATGACAGGACGAAGATAGGTCTCAAACTTCTCACATAAATCACTATTCTAATAAAAAAACAGCGGAGCCTCCTCTCAGGAAACTCCGCTGTTGTGGATTAGTGGATCAACTGTGGAAAACTGCCTATTTTTTCTCGTCTTCGTCGACGATGGTGTAGTCGGCTTCCTCAACATTTTCGGTTCCTGATCCAGAGGTGCTCTCTGACGTAGTTGCACCTTCAGATCCTGCCGACTGATACATGCGTTGTGAGACTTCACTCCAGGTTTTGTCGTGAGCTTCGCGTGCTGTTCGGATTGCGTCGATATCGCCAGATTTCACAGCTTCCTCAAGTTTTGCCAATGCTTCCTCGATCTTAGCCTTGTCATCTGCTGGAATCTTATCGCCAAGATCTTCCAATTGCTTTTTCGACGAGTGAATCGTTTGGTCAGCTTGGTTTCGCAGCTCAACCTCCTCTTTGCGCTTCTTGTCGGCAGCGGAGTTTTCCTGAGCTTCACGCTTCATCCGAGCAATTTCATCGTCGTTAAGGCCACCAGAGGACTCAATTCGGATCGACTGCTCTTTTCCGCTCGCTTTGTCCTTCGCAGAAACGTTCAAGATACCGTTGGCATCAATATCGAATGTGACTTCGATTTGTGGAATCCCTCTCGGGGCAGGTGGAATACCATCGAGATGGAACTTGCCGAGCGATTTATTGTCGG
>JBFWSB010000051.1:0-16309 GCA_050248595.1 Kapaibacterium sp. (SeqCode) | reverse complement strand
TTGGACACGACTTCACGCCACGAAAGATTATCTGGATACCGCCCGAGCACTGGAGGAATTTCCAGATATCAAGGCGACAGTCAATCTGGTTCCATCACTCCTCCTTCAGTTGAAAGAGTACGCCTCCGGCAACGTGGACGACCGCATTCTCCACCTTACCCGTACGCCAGCCTTTCTTTTAAAGTCAGAAGAGAAGTTGGAGATCGTGAAGGGGTTCTTCCAGTGCAACGTTCAGCAGATGATTCTCCCCTACGCTCGCTATGCGGAACTCTACCGTAACGTCGGTGAGTCGGTGGAAGAACCTTCGATAGAAACAGTTGAATCATTCTCTCCACAAGACTGGCTTGACCTTCAAGTTTGGTATCTTCTCACCTGGGTTGGTCCTTACGCGCGCGAAGAAAATCCGCTCTTCTCTTCGCTAATAGAGAAGGGGGCTGGGTTTTCAGAGCGAGAAAAACTGCGTTTGATTGATGCAACGCTCGATCTGATCGCCAAAATCATTCCCCTCTGGAAGAAGCTCCAAGCATCTGCACAAGTAGAACTCTCGGTCTCCCCATTCTACCACCCGATTCTCCCACTTCTGATCGACTTAGCAGCTGCGAGAGAGTCGATACCGGACGAGCCTCTTCCTAATGCGGAGAGTGGGTGGGAAGAAGATGCGTCGCTTCAGATTGCGAGCGGGGTGCAATACTTCGCCAACGAGTTTGAAGTAGCTCCACGCGGAATGTGGCCAAGTGAGGGGAGCATCAGCGAGAGGACGCTCGAACTTATCCGGAGTGAAGGGATCGAGTGGATTGCCTCAGACGAAACTGTTCTCAAGAATTCACTCCGGAAATCCTCGGAGGAAGAAGCAATCTCTCTCCCCCACTGCTTCCCTTGGACATACAAGACTGAGAGTGGAGATATTCACCTCTTCTTTCGTGACCACGATCTCTCCGACCGCGTCGGCTTCCTCTACGCCTCATGGAATGCCGAAGATGCCGCAGATGATTTTATTCAGGGGATACTGGAACGGCGCAACCGGCTGGTAGAAGAGTTCGGAGAGGACATTCTGGAAGATGCTGTACTCCCTGTAATTCTCGATGGTGAAAACTGCTGGGAATACTATCAAGAGAATGGCAAACCATTTCTCGAAGCACTCTACAGAAAGTTATCGGAGTCTGATGAGATTGAGACAGTAACCTTCAGCCAAGTTGTCGAGCAGATTGATGCAGAGAATGAGCGGGTGCTCTCAAGTCTGCAAGCTGGAAGCTGGATTGGTGGGAACTTCCGAATCTGGATTGGCGAGCCAGAAGAAAACCAGGCTTGGGAGGCGTTAGCCCATACACGCGAGGTGTTGATGGAGGGGCGGGAGAATGTGCCGAGTGAAAAGTTTTTCGCGGCATACGAAGAGCTTCTGATTGCCGAAGGTTCCGATTGGTTCTGGTGGTACGGTGATGAAAACACCACGGTGAACGATCCACTCTTCGATCAACTCTTCAGGGAACATTTGCAGAACGTTTATCAGTTGATTGGGAAGGAAGTTCCCGAGAACTTGTACCAGCCAATCCGCCACTACAGCGGCAAATGGAAGCATGGTGGAGCAATGCACAGGGCGGAGTTTAATGGCGACGCATAGGTTAACTATAGATCCGCCTTCATCCGCGTCAATCCGTCCAATCTGTGTACAGTTTCATCGAACGATCATCTGCAGTTGGCAATAGTACACGGATGACGCGGATCGAGCGGGTTTCTACAGATATATCCATCATCTACATCAGATCAGCTTGCGCATTGTAATGCAGCGTTCAAGCCAACTCTTCTTCTTCTTTAGTTCTTCGATGCTCAGTCTCCCCTGCGACTTCGCAAATCGCCGCATCGCCTCAGAGTGAATATCGCGTGGCTCTACCTTCTCTCCACGGGCTTCCAACATGAACGAAAGTTTTGCCGCCATTGCCGCACAATCGCTCCGCAACTTTTCCTCAGCTTTGCCAACGTCTAAAATATAGTCGTCGATATTACTTAGTTGATCTCCCACCCCACTGCCACCACCCCTTGTTGCATACTCAGGGAAGAGTTCAAGGATGTGCGTCTGCGAGTCGGCATGTTGCACTGCGGCGAGATCCCAGATGCTCTGCTTCGGCTCCCCCTTCAATACATGCCGTTCCTCCTGCCACTTCTCCTGCATACGGAGACCGAACCGTTGTTCCGATGTAATCCAGGTAAGCGTTGCCACCACTTGCGAATCGTCGGCAGAATAGATATCGCAGAGGTTGGCCTCTTCGGGGAAGCTGTTATAGTAGCGCATCCCACGGAAAATCTGCTGGAGTGTCTTCGACCAAGCGCGAACAAGATCGGCCTTCACTATCACGCTAATCGGCTTGATGTCGGTTCCCTCACCAATCATATCTACTTGCACCATCACGTCGATCTTCCCATCGCGATACTTCTCTAAGAGAGTCTTCCGCTCCTTTGCAGGGACATCCTGTCCAATTCGAGCAGAAGAAAAGTTTGGGAAACGGCGGCGAATAAAGTCGAGCATGGCCGAGGCGTGCCGGTTGCTCATGGCAATCACGAGCATCTGGTGGTTGCGCCTCTCCCCCTTCTCCTTTGAGCTTTCCCACCACTCTTCTAAAGCAGCCCTCTTCTCGGCAAATCGCTCGAAGGCCGGTTTCAACAACGTCTCCAAGTAAACCTCGTGGAAGCGGAGTTTGCGTCGAGCGAGGAAGGCGTCCACATCTTGCTTTTCGACGGCAATCTCGGCAAGCTCCGAAAGAGTCATCTCCACCATCTCTCCAGTATCCTCCCGAATCATCGTCAGGTGATAGTCGACGACGTGCGCCTCCACCTTCTTTAAAATCTTCCCCTCGGCGTGTGCCTCCTTCAGCGTCACCTCGTGCAGTGCCTTGTAGTACTGTTCTCCCCCCTCAACTCCCTCCATAGGAACGCCGAAGAGCGACTTGTTATCTGAACGCATCGGTGTGCCGGAGAGGGCAACGCTACAGGCGCAGGAGAATGAGGCAATCACCGTGGCCCAGGTTCCATCATCTGCCAAGTGGTGAACTTCGTCGAAGATAAACATCGCGGGAGCCGAGGCACAGTATTGCCTGAGCGCACTGGCTCCCCCTTTACCACTGGCATACTGATAAGTGGTGATGATAATCTGCGTCTCGATATTTTTCAGGAAGACCTTTTCGGAGTCGGCAACAGCGAAAGAGAAGTGGTGGCCTCCTAAATTTTTGAAGAGGGTGGCGAGTTCCTTCTTGTCTGCATACTGCTCGCGGAGGTTACCGCGCGGGACGAAGATCACAAGTTTCTTTGCAACGCCGAGAGCGTGGGCAATCACAAAGGAAGAGAGTGCCGTAATTGTCTTGCCGTATCCCGGAACAAAGACTCCGAGATGGTACTGTTCTCCCCTGCGAAATGCCTCGGCAAGTTTGCTGAGAAAGATTGCCTGACCCCGTCGGAAACGAAAGTTTGAGCTTAGAGTAATGCCGGGAAGGGATGCCGGCCCTGTTGTTGATTTTGGTGGAACATTGGTCTGTTCTGTTTTCGGTGCTGCATCGAAGAGGGATGCTGACATGAAGAATCTATGGTTGAGCGTGCTAATTTCTGTTGAACGGCGCGAAGATACGAGAGAAGAAATGAACGGCAAGAAATCTTTGCATTCCCGCAACCATTCCTCCCCTCTCACTCTTGTTTCTTCATCGGCAAGGAGGAAGGAAAACCACAAAGGACACCAAGAGCAGGAAGGGTGTTGCAGCTTTTGTAGCTTGCGTCAGTAGGGCAACTTTCAACATTTACAACGTGGAGAACAAATTATGGAACGGCATCGAAGCAAACTGATATCCTTCACTCTCCTCCTCATCGCATCAACAAGCCCTGTCCTCTTATCTCAAACAGAAAGTCCAACGCCGAAGATTACGGTAACTGGGACTTCAACAATCACCATAGCTCCGAACGAGCAAATGCTGAGCGTTCGTATCAGACACGAAGACAAGAAAGGGAGTGAAGCTGTCTCTCGGTATCAAACAACCCGCAGCCAAATCATCGACACGCTGAAGAAGTATGGAGTTCCCGACTCAACAATTTCAGAGAGTGGAATGCAGTTTGGGACGTACATCAAGCGACTGCAATACAACGATGATGGAGAAGAACTCTTCTTCGCTCAGTCCACTTTCACAGCCTCTCTCTTTGACTTCAAGAAGTATCCGAGCCTTGCAGTCGCTCTTACCGAGATTCCGGGAACATTCTTGGAACAGGCTCAGTTTAAGAACGACTCGTCCACCCAAGTACGACACGAGGCACGACTACAAGCAGTGAAGGAAGCACGCAAAAAAGCAGAAGCGATGGCGGCCATATACGGAGCAAATCTCGGACGCCCCATCCTGATTCAGGAGAACTACAGCGGCAATCAATGGAACAGCGTTTCAAACCTCAACATCCGAGGCGGGCGTGGAAATGACAGCTATGCTGACCCTGGCTTGATGGTAGCTAACGACTACCTGAGCATAACGGCCAGCGTTTACGTTGAGTTTGAACTTGTGGAATGACAAAGGGTTCCGCAGTTGATGTGCGTTTTCTGTTCAGCCTCATGATGCACCCGAAAAGACCCCTCTTTCATAACATTTTGGACATTGTAAGTATACATCGTACTTATCATCAGGTCGTTTTACTTTCACGATATTCATTTCTTTCTTATTACAGAACGGACAGACAATAGTAGTCTGACCTTTCTCCAATTGCTTGGATATCTCTAACCATTTTTCATCCATAACTTCGTTCAGAGTATGAATTGGAAAAAATAAGATCTGGTTGATGAAAGACTTTTTGTAGGAATCTCGTTGGAGTTCATATGACTTAAGATGGGCTGGGATACGGTCTCCGGATAGGACGTCTTCCTATATAAAGCATTCATGCAGCAAACACCTTTATTCATACCAATCCTTCATCCCATCAGAATAGAAACAAAAATTTATCTCATAAATCCCAGGTTGAACTAATTCTATGCTATCAATGCGTATTCTTTGTCCAGACCATCTCGCTTCAATACTAACAACCTTACCTGAATAGATCCCGAAAAATTTTCCTTGCTCATCAGTTTCATCTAAAAATAAAGAGTCATTAATCAGAACGAATCCACAACCTTTTTCTCGGTTGTACGAATTCGAAAGTTCACCAAACAATGTAATTGAACCATTGCTTGTGGATTGCACCTTGTTAATTAAAAACGAGTCTTTGCAATCATTCATTTTTACTGGGACATGGTTTGAACTACAAGACCCGAGGCACAAAGTGATCTGAACCAATACAACTAACCATATACGCATCATGTACTGAACTCCCCCTTGTCCACTTCTTTATTAGTCTTTTCTTCTTGGAATTGTAGCTTCATCGAGAACCTCACCCCACCTCCGCATACTTCAGCGATCGTTTCATGCCTGCTACGTATGCCTCGCGGATCACTTGGTTTTCTGGTTTGCTCAACTCGGGGTCGGCTGAGGCGAGGGCGAAGGCTGCTTTGCGGGTTTCGGCGACGATTGGGCCGTCGGTGATGAGGTTTACGTGGTCGAACTCCGGCATTCCACTTTGCCGAGTTCCAACCATGTCACCCGGCCCACGGAGTTCGAGGTCGATCTCACTGATCTTGAACCCATCGGTTGTCTCACTCATTGCCTGCAAGCGACGTATCGAGGCGGTTCGTTCCTTCCGTTGCTCGTTCTGCGTCATCCCTCTCCGCATCTGGTAACGGAAATGATCTTTCGTAATCAGGATGCAGTACGATTGATCGTTTCCCCGCCCCACTCGCCCACGCAACTGGTGAAGCTGCGATAAACCAAACCGCTCGGCATTCTCAATCACCATCACGCTCGCGTTCGGTACGTCGATCCCGACTTCGATAACAGTGGTTGCTATTAGGATGTCGATCTTCTTGTCGAGAAAATCTCGCATGATCTCCTCTTTCTCATACCAGAACATCTGGCCGTGTAGGAGGCCCAGCCGAAGGTCGGGGAAGTTGACTTCTTTGTGATACTCGTAGTGCTCCACAGCCGACTTCAACTCCAGCTTCTCCGACTTCTCAACGAGTGGGTAGACAATGTAGGCCTGCCTCCCCTCCATCACTTCAAGCCGCACGAAGTTCCAGACATTGTCGACAGCACTCTCGAAACGAACTGCTGTTTTGATCGGCTTTCGGTTTGCCGGAAGTTCGTCGATAACCGAAACGTCGAGGTCGCCGTAGAGGGTCATTGTGAGGGTTCGTGGAATCGGCGTGGCACTCATAATCAATGTGTCGGGCATCGTCCCCTTCTCCATCAACGCGGCACGTTGCTTCACGCCAAATCGGTGCTGCTCGTCGATCACTACGAAGCCGAGATTTGCAAACTCTACCCCTTCTTGGAAGAGTGCGTGTGTGCCAACGAGGATCTGGATATTGTTGTTCCGCAAATCATACAGCAAGTTCTCTCGCATTCGTTTCTTCAAGCTCCCTACTAACTGCTCAATCTCTATTGGAAACCCTTCAAGCAATCGGCGAAGTGTCTGCGTGTGCTGCTCTACAAGGATTTCAGTTGGAGCCATCATTGCGCACTGGTAGCCGTTGTCGATGGCAACTAACATCGCTAAGAGTGAGACGATAGTTTTCCCCGAGCCGACATCCCCCTGCAAGAGTCTGTTCATCGGCTGCTCACTCGACATGTCGTCGAGGATTTCTTTCAACGTTCTCTTCTGTGCTCCGGTCAGGTCGAACGGCAATCGGTCGAGAAGTTGTCGAGGAAGGTCGCTTGCAACGTTAAATGCAATGCCAGGTCGCTCGCTCTTCGCTGTCTCTTTTCGGAAAGCAAGGCCAAGTTCAAAGAAGAAGAGTTCCTCAAACTTCATCCGATAGCGTGCCCGCTCTAACTTCTCTTCAGAGTCTGGAAAGTGAAGCTGACGAATTGCTTCCTCTTTGGGGAGGAGCTGGAACTCGTTGAGCAGCCCATCGCTCAACGTCTCCTTCAATTCTTCCTTAGCGTGCGACTCGAAGATCGACTCAATTAACTTCCGCATAGAGCGAGAAGTCAACCCTGCCGACTTCATTTTCTGGGTCTCACGGTACTGCGGGATAATTCGTCCGCTGTGGATCAGTTCCTCCTCCTCCCGCTCCATCTTTTCAAGTTCTGGATGTGTCCACTGGAGAACACCACCAAAGATTTCGGGGGGACCACTTATCGCGAGAAGTTCTCCCGGTTGGTAGGCTTGTGTGAAGTATCGTACCCCCTGAAAGAAGACAAGGTTAGCCTCGCCAGTTGCGTCGAAAACACGCATTACTAAACGGTTCCGCCCATTCCTTCCAACCGGAACGTTCATACGCTTGACCTCGACGAGAACCGTAACTTCGTCAGGTACGCCCTCCTCCCCTGAGAGGAGCATCCGGGTTTGACGCAACGTAAGAACTGTCCTGCGATCGAGGTAGGCGCGTGGAGTAAAGAGAAGGAGATCGCGAACCGTCCGTATCCCAGCCTCAGCCAGTGCAGCAGCCCGCGCTGGGCCGATGCCCTTGATGTACTGAAGAGGGAACGTCGGTTGTTTGGTGTTGGATGCCTTTGCCATAGGGGTAAGATCGGACAAAAGAACGCAGCGAGCAACCTCAAATCTACTTCCGAAAATGAAAAGGGTTAGACCCCAATTCAGACTCTGCTCTCATTGTTGTATCTTCGAAATTAATCGTTTCCTACGCATCAAGCATACTGACAATGAACGTTTCTCCGTTGTCCACCATTCGATGCCGCGAGAGTTTTAGAAGACTCCGCTTCCTCTTGCTTCTGTTTGCTCTGTCGTTGACGATAACCCCTTCTATGATAGCGCAAATTGGCAACCACTTCCAGCTTTCACAGCGGACACTCACATTTGATACCACGTGCGGTACTACGCAGTGTCGAGAGGTTGTGCTGCGAAACGTCAGCAACAATCCAATCTCGATTGTGGCACTGAATGGTCCTGGAGGATCGTTCTCACTCGATCCATCAACGCCGTTGGTGCCAGTAGTGACCATTGCGGGACGGGATTCACTCCGAGTTCGCTACTGCTTCTCTCCGACGGCTGTTGCAGCGGCTGAAAACGACCGCGTGCTCATTACAGTGGATACTGGAGACGATCCGAATTTTGCAGTTGATACGCTTAGGTTTACAGGGCGTTCGCGTGGACCACGCCTTTCGATTGATCCCCCCACCATCAACTTCGGCAACGTCACCGTTGGCCAACAATCGTGCATTACAGTGAATGTGCGGAACGATGGAGATCAACCCTTTAACATCGCCACGCTCAATCAACTTGCCTTCCCATTCTCTCCAGCTACATTCCCACCTCTCCTGATCCCTCCCGGTACGTTGACTCAGGTAGAAGTATGCTTTACGCCAATCAACTCCAATTCTTTTAGAGATACTTTGACGATTGAGAATGGTGGGTGTGGAGATATTCCTACGCTGATTGTCCAGGGGAGGGGTCTCGATTCTGTCGCAAATATTGGTCCCGTTCTCCAGCTTGTTCCCCCCACTTTCGACACAACACTTTGTGGGACAACGGAGTGTAGGACGTTAGTTGTCAGGAATGTTGGAACTGACCCACTCGATCTGACAGGAGCAGACAATATCCCTGCTCCTTTTGCCGGTTCAATTCGCCCACTCCCAATTACTATTGCACCAAATCAGGAGCGGACATTTACTCTCTGCTATGCTCCGACAGAACCGCAAGTACGAGATACGGCAACAATCTTCATGGTTGCCGATAACAGAGTCTCCCTATCGATAGCCACTGTGTTCGACGTTAGTGGGAGCATGACAATCAGGGATTTCAACGGACTAACGAGAATCGAGGCTGCACACGATGCTGGGGTCTCATTCCTCGGGAACCTGATTAACGATCCGGGAAGAGGTGTTGTTGATGAAGGGGCAGTCTATCAGTTCAGCGATCCAAACAACATTCAACGCCTTGCAGGCTACACAAGTGACATCCCAACGCTTCAGGGGGCTGTCCCAACAACAGCATCGGGAGGAACGTGTCTCTACCAAGCAGTCGTCACCTTCAGCAACGAGCTTGCAACCCGGAACATTCCGGGACGGCGGGTGATGATTGTTCTGGCCGATGGAGATAACTCGTGTGCCACCCCAACCTCTCTTCAAGAAGCAATAACCGCAGCACAGAATGCAGGTGTGCGAGTCTATACGATTGGTATAGGAAATGCAAACACCACCATCTTGTCGCAGCTTGCCAGTTCAACGGGTGGTTTCTTCAGCGAAGCTGTTTCCCCTATCGAGCTTCTGCAAGCCTACCAACGAATTGCAAATTCCTTGAGCCAGAATCAGACGACTTCCTTTACAATGACTGGACAGTCGGTTGCACCGAATATGGAGATCAACCCGACTTCGATTGACTTCGATTCGGTACGGGTTGGGCAGAATCGATGCGAGACTGTGACGATCACGAACACCGGTGATGCTCCGCTCAACATCAACGATCTCCTCACTCCTTCGGAACACTACTCAGTAAATCCAACAACGTTTGCTCCGATCCTCCCCAACCAATCAGTAAATGTTCAGATATGCTTCGAGCCGACAAGGCTTCGGCATCTCGATTCGACCTTCACCTTCCCGTTTGTTCGGTGCGTTGCTGACAGCAGATCGGTTGCAGTAACTGGTATCGGCTACGACTCGGTTGTGATTGCGATAACGGGGAACTTTACGGCACGCCCTGAGTCGGTGATCTCAATCCCTGTCAGACTCCTGAACAGGATACCGGAAAACTACGAGTTGGACTCGTTGGAGCTGACATTCCAGTACAACAAGACGATGCTCTTTCCTCAACCGGAACGCAATCCTCTCTTGCTGCCGAACACGCTGAGCGCACCGATGACCGATCAAGATGCTGAGCGGAGCTTTACCCCGACCGATGCCCTCCTTCGAGTTACGCTCGATGGTGGACGGATTGTGAATCCAACGAACGATAGTCTGCTAACGAATCTTGGACTGATTGTCCTGCACGGGAACGCCTTGGTAACACCGGTTGACATTATCTCAGCACGGTTTGCCGACGGCAATCCTAAAGTTGGGATCGTGAGCACAGCACAGTTCACGGCAGATTCTCTCTGCTTCCAAGAACGACGGTTAATCGACGCTTCGGCACGATTTGGCCCAGTAGCAAAACTCCTCTCGCAGGGTCAAGACTTTGCAGTAGTGCAGATCACATTAGATCAAGATGCAACGATTCGGGCGGAACTCTACGACCCATTAGGACGCTTTGCCGGACGTGTACTTGATGGGGTTAGAGAGGAGGGGACGTATGAACTGACGATAGATCTGCGGAACTTACCAGCCGGCCCTTATCTGCTGCGGACAATGATCGGTACTGACTACCAACTTGTCACTCCAATTCTTCACTGATAACATTGTGAGATCAACTATGAAATATATCTATCTAACATTGTTCACGCTTCTCGCTCTTGTCGGAAGGAGTTTTGGACAAGATTTTGAAGCGACAGAAACTCCAACGTCGGCAATAGAAGCACAACCTGCACTCAGGAGTCTTCCCCCTTCGTCAGAAGTTTTATTCCCAACCGACAAAGTATTCGGCCCTGCATCTGGTCCACGAATCTTGCTTGGATTGTTCGGAGGAATTATCTCCAACTCACACTCCGGCATCTTCTCGCTCCGCGAGGATGGGATTCTCTGTTGCCAGTTCGACGGAGCCAGTTCCGTAGGACTCACAGTGGCACTTCGAGGTGACTACTTTCCTAATGCGAATGGTTTCTGGGGTCTGTCGCTGCGTGCTGGGTGGGAAGATCAAAGTGCTGAGTTTGAAAGCGAGGTAGAGCAACTACTAATCTTCGGCGAGGATAACGAGCCGGAGAAGGCAGACTTCCAGAACAGACTGAATGCTTCGCTGTCGGCTATCAGCATTTCCCCCTTAGCGATGTTCAAACTCCTCGACTTTGATCTTTACTTCTCAGCTGGACCAACAATTACTCTCTACTCCTCCCCTACGTTCGACAAGACCGAGCAGATTCTCGGCCCAACTGGAGTTACCTACCTCGACGGCAGAACGGAAGTTGAATTCCCGGACATTCCTGTTGATGGAGTTAGCAGTTCAACAATCGGTTTTACGGCTGGACTCGACTTACGTTATCCACTCACTGAGAATATCTACCTTGGCTCGGAACTTCACTACCGGCTCCCGTTGACGAAGATCACGACAGATGAAGATTGGAAGGTATCAAATATCATTGCCACTATCGGAGCTTCCCTCGCTCTCTAACACACAGGACTATGAAGCGAATATTGATTGCACTGATACTTCTTGCCTCAGGATCAAACGAAGCTCTCTTCGCACAGAGCTTCTTCCAGTATAATTATGAAGTAACCCGAATGCCGACCGGCATAAACTCAGCAGAGAACGACTATGCTCCGGTGCTCGGGAGTGATGGGAATACACTCTACTTCACTTCCTATCGCTCAGAAGGCTCGATTGGGGAAGCTGACCTCTTCTCAGTCTCTCGCTCTGGTTCGGACTGGACACGACTCTTCAATTCAGGTACTCCAATCAACTCGAAAGAGAACGATGGCACGGTAGCAATGCCTGCAAACGGATCGTTTATCGTCTTCGCTTCCGAGAAACGTCCGGGAAAGATTGGAGACACTGACCTTCACCTTGCAGCAGCCGATGGTGGAAGGTTCACTGATATTCGGAATCTTGGTGAGTCAATCAACTCGAAGAAGTGGGACTCACATCCATCGTTGACAGCAGATGGTTCCACTCTCTACTTTGCTTCAGATAGGGATGGTGGATATGGCGGGACTGATATTTGGGTAGCACAAAAAATTGGACAGACGCAAGATGGGTTCCCGATCTGGGGTAATCCTGAAAATTTGGGACCAGTCATCAATACTGATGAAGATGAGCGCTCTCCCTTTATCTCAGGAGATGGGGGTACACTCTTCTTCTCAAGCGAAGGACACGACGGTTTTGGTGGCTACGATCTCTTTATGTCGTCAAAGAGTGTGGGTGACTGGAAAGCAGTTGCGAACCTTGGGTCGATCATTAACAGCAGTGCTGACGAGATGTTTCTCTTCGCTCCACAGGACAACATGGCATTCTTCTTCTCCTCCTCACGATCTGGTGGCTTTGGGAAGATGGATATTTTTAGTGGTACGCCGAATATCTTTGGCCGTGGTCTCTTCAACATTACAGTCAACGTTTCCGACTCGGCAAACCGTCCCCTTCCGGGTATTGTTGTGATTGTTGATAGAGAGTCAGGGGATACAGTTGCCACAGTGGTAACCGACGTTGGACAGAGAGACTACGAAATCAATCTCCCGGCAGATCGCCTCTACAGTGTCACCGGTAATGTGCAAGGACGGAAGCCGATTACTGTGGAACTCGAACGGGGTCGTGCGCACGAAACACGCCGCGTTGCGCTGACCTTCGACAACTTTACCTTCGCAGAATTTGACCTTGCGAAGTATAACATTCCCTTCTTCGTTACTGGCTACTATCGGCCAAATACATCGGAGAACTTACAGGAGCTTCTCGAACTTCGCGATGGGAAATTAAAGAGTGCACGATACATCGAACGGTTCGCGAAAGGATCACAACGCCACAAGGAATATGTAGAATATGCGAAGGTGATAGATCAGATGATGGGGTCAATCTATTCCACCGCTGTCAACGATCTCTTCCCCCGCTTCGCGCGCGAAGCAGCCCCCGATGAAGTGCTCGAAATTCGAGTGACAGGTTACACCGACCCGCAACCATTTATTGGTACATACTACGAGAGTGAGTCTGTCAACTTCATCGACAACTCAGGGATTGAATACAGCCTTAAAAAAGGATCTCGCATCACCAACCTTGCCCTTTCTGGACTTCGGGCATGGTACGCAGCAAAGCAGCTCGATAAGATGTTTGAAGGTGCTGCAAAAGAAGGGAAAGGAGAGTATCAAACGTTGAAAGAGGCTGGTCGCATACGTCTTGTAGTTGTTGGAGGAGGCCCCTCTAACGATCTTGGCAGCTTTGAAACACAACGTCGAATCGGTATAACAATGGTGAAAGCCGGAGGGGCTACCGAATTTGATATGAACAAAACAGATTTCAAGTAGTAATGGGTGAATATAGACTAACGCATGAGGAGAACGAGAAAATCACACTCTCTTCACTCCGAGAAAGAGCTGTAGAATTTGTCCACGGATTACAAGATCGCATCTGCACAGCACTGGAAGAGGTAGATGGGAAAGCTACGTTCGTTGAGGATCAGTGGGAACGTCCGGGTGGCGGCGGTGGAAAAACCCGCGTGATTTCTGGCGGCAATGTCTTTGAGAAAGGGGGTGTAAACACCTCTGTTGTCTTCGGTGAACTGCACGAAGGAATTGCCCGTGCAATGAAGGTTGAATCGGGAGAATTTTTCGCAACCGGCATCTCGCTCGTGATCCACCCCTCCTCCCCTCGCGTTCCAACAGTCCACGCGAACTACCGCTACTTCGAAGGACCGAACGGCGACGCTTGGTTCGGTGGCGGAGCAGATTTAACCCCCTACATTGCAGACGAAAAGGATGGCCGCCACTTCCACACAGTTCTTAAAGAAGCATGTGACCTCCACGGGGAAACCCTCTACCCTCGCTTCAAAAAAGAGTGCGATGAGTACTTCTATATCCGCCACAGGAAAGAGTGTCGAGGGGTGGGTGGAATATTCTATGATTATCTGCGCGGTTCAGAAGAAGATATGGAGCAGTGGTTTGCCTTCCACCAATCAGTTGGGAATGCTTTTATACCGGCCTATATCCCGATAGTAGAACGCCATAAGGGTGAACCGTTCACCGAACGGGAGAAGAAATTTCAGTTGTTGCGACGTGGCCGATATGTGGAGTTCAACTTAGTCTACGACCGTGGAACCAAGTTCGGACTCGAGACCGACGGAAGGATTGAGAGCATCTTGATGAGCCTCCCCTCAGTTGTCAACTTCGACTACAATGCCGACATGGAACAGACTGAGTCAGAACAAACGTTGATGGGCTGGCTGCGTGAACCGAGAGCGTGGACAGAGTGAGGAGGAATTCTAAAGGCTAAATTCAAAATGTTAGATGCCCGCTAAGTTCTCGACCTTATCGCACTGAATCAATTTTTTGAATTCTCAACAACAACACATCAACCTCTTTCACTCCACCACAACAAGTTCTCTTTTTTGAATTTTTACTTTTGAATTTTGAATTCTCCAACGCTTATTCTCGCATCTTCCTCGCCACGTCGCCGACAGCTTCTTACGCAGATTGGATTGGAGTTCACTGTTGAGCCTCCTGACGTTGAAGAGATTCAGCGAGAGGGAGAGTCACCTGTTGACTTTGTTCGACGGCTTTCATTTGAGAAAGCGAATGCAGTTGCTGCCAACCACCAATCTGGACTTGTACTTGGCTCAGATACGATTGTTGTCTTAGAAGGAGATATTCTTGGGAAGCCTGAATCTGCCGAGGATGCCTTTGCTATGCTCTCACGACTGAGCGGGAATCAGCATACAGTGTACACTGGCTTTTCGATTGTGAATGCAAGCACAGGAGAATCAGTTACCGACCTTGGAGAAGCAGAAGTAACGTTCAGAGAGCTTGAAGAGAGTGAGATATGGGACTACATCACCACCGGCTCACCGATGGACAAAGCCGGTTCCTACGGCATCCAAGATGATATGGGAGCAATTTTTGTAGAGCGAATTAACGGCGATTACTACACAGTAGTTGGGCTTCCATTGATGAAAGTTTACCTTGCCTTACGGTCACAACGTGAGAATAATCTTCACTTGTAATCCATACTCTCCTATTACGAGGTTTTATCCTTTTAGAATTGCCACGTAAAGCATCATGGATCCTTTTTGAGACTTCGTGCTTTCATTGGTTGCGCTCTATACACCACCAACTCTCCCGGGAACACCAGGGTCAAGTATCTGAACTGTCGCCTTAAGAAGTGCACTGGGGAACACACCATACAGCAGTGTCCCCCAGTGCATTTTTCTGACACTTTACATGAGTTCGAAAATGAATGAAGAGATATTAATATCCATAATATATCTTCCCTGATATCCAGCAATAGGAACACCTAATGAATTAAACAGATCTAAATGATCTGGATAGATCGGATTTGATGGATAGACCCCAGCTGTTGACCTTGCACATACAGCGATAGGCAATCCAGGACAGCTTACTGTGCCATCAGGTCCGACTGTTCCTCCTTCACTTCCGAAGGCTTCTTTAACTATTGTAGCGTGAGCACTATCAATTGCTGTGAACGCAAAAAGAGCCACTACTGCGAACACTGCACTTAGTTTAGCGATTTTGTTATACATGTTTTTCCTCTTATGGAAGGTTTAATTAATTGACTTCACCTGTACTCCGATCAAGTACAAGTGGACTCTCTCATCTGATCGGTTGACAAGAGACACGGAACTATACTAGTATACGTTGTATCCAACGTTTTCCATTTGACTTGAATTCGACAATGTGAACCCCACTCACTAATTCTTCTTTGTTGATAGATAACAGCGACTGAGGCTCGATAGAAGCGCGGAACTCGACTTCTCCTTTAATATTGTATATCACGAGACTACCTCTCCTATCAGATTGCGACCGTACTGATAGACAGCAATCAGATAGAGTAACACTCCCAACTTGAGGAATCAGAGGAGAGACTGAAATCGAGCCAGTCTTCGCTTCGTACGAGAGAATGCTCTTTGATGATATTCCTCCAGCGACGTACAGCACATTCCCAAGAGCAAAAAAGTTTGAAGTTTGTGCAAGTCCAATCGGAGCAGATGTCTCTTGCATCCACACACCTGATTGAAATGAATACTTCCACACTTTACCCGACAAGCCGTTGGCAGAGTATCCTCCGAAGAAGAATAGATCACTATTGATGAGGGCACACTTCCCTCCAGTCACTGCTATAGGCAGGTTCGGTAACTGGCTCCACGAGATTGTTGAGTCGTTTGTCACGATTCCCAAATAGAACTTATCGCTAAAGATCTCCCCAGGATTTTTAGAGGCACTTCCACCAACTACAAAAAGTGAGTCGTGACTCATTGCTGCACCTGAGTATGCTATTGAAGTTGGGAAATCGGTGCATTTCGCCCATGATTCCGTGGCGATGTTATATACCATCACGCCCGATGAAGGGTTAGTGAATGGCCCATCCTCTGCACGCTCACCACCTATCAGATAGACCAATGAGTCACTGCTTCCTATTGCCGGGAAAGCAGCAGGAGAAGGGTTCTCTCCAGCTTTTGTCAAGCTATAATCATCTCCCAACACATAGGCATATTTAGACC
>JBFWSB010000050.1:0-16779 GCA_050248595.1 Kapaibacterium sp. (SeqCode) | reverse complement strand
TTGCTCACCATCCAACCATCAGAAGCAGCAAAGTCTGCCTTAGTGAAGCACCTCGGCGTGATGCTGGCCGACAAACGTGAGTATCTAAACGATTTCAAGTTTGCCGTTCTGCCGATGCTCATCTGGATTGGCATTGTTGCCGCCTTAGTTGCCTTGCAACCAAATTTGTCGACGGCGCTGGTGATCTCCACACTCGGCTTTGGCGTTCTCTTCATGGGGAGAGTTAAGCTGTGGCACTTAGCTGCCGTAACGCTCCCGGCACTTGCTGGAGCAGGTCTCTACGCAATATCTGCTGAGTACCGTATGCGTCGCATCATGGGGTTTATCGGTATGCACTCCGGCGAGAGTAGTGGGATTGAAACGGCTGGATATCAGTTGAAGCAGGGATTGCTCGCGTTTGGCTCAGGAGGACTCTTCGGCGTTGGACCGGGGCAGAGCCACCAGCGACTCTTTGTACCGGAGCCGTTTGGTGACTTTATCTACTCGATTATTGGTGAAGAATATGGGTTTGCCGGGACAACGTTTTTGATGCTTGTCTTCGGCGTTATCATCTGGCGTGGATTGTTGGTTGCACGGCAAGCCCCCGATGATCTCGGTAGAAACGTTGCCGCCGGTATCACGATGGCAGTCGGTCTCTACGCAATTGTCAATGCCGGAGTAACTACAGGGCTTCTCCCGACCACCGGTCTGCCAATGCCTTTCGTTAGTTATGGCGGAAGCTCAGTACTCTTCAGTGCGGCAGCTGTCGGTGTTCTCTTGAATATCTCAAGGCACGCAAACGTGATGCCCTACCGCCGCGAGCAGCCGAAGGTTGTGGAGGGAGTAGTAGCATGAGTAAGGCAGGGTCACCAGAGAGGGGAGCACGCCTCCTCTTCGTGGCGGGGGGGACTGGAGGCCATCTCTTCCCTGCACTGGCAGTTGCAGATCGCTGTCGTGAGTTGGCCCCCGACACTACGATCCGATTCGTTGGGGGGCGTGGAAGATTGGAGGAAGATGTTGTTCCTCGCGCAGGATATGAGCTGGACCTCCTCTGGATTAGTGGCTTCAACCGGAGTCTTTCTCCGAAAAATGCAATGCTGCCGATCAAGATTATCAGGTCGTTGATGCAGTCCCGGAAGATTATCACTACCTTCCGCCCAGATGTTGTGATCTGTGCCGGAGCCTACGTCAGTTGGCCAGTTGGCTCGGTTGCCGGGTCGAAGAACATACCACTTGTGCTGATGGAGTCGAACGCTCTTCCCGGCATGGTCGTTCGGAAGTTAGCGCCGAAAGCCGAGGAGGTTCACGTTGCCTTCGAGGAGACGGCAAAGCGACTGCCGGGAGCAAATGTGATTCTGAGTGGTAATCCGATTCGCAGGGTTTTCCACCAGAAGCTTGACAGAGGAGAAGCGCGTCGCCACTTCGGACTCGATCCGAATCGTCCGACACTTTTTGCTTTCGGTGGATCGCTCGGAGCACGCTCCATCAACAATGTATTAGATGGGATGGTCGGCTCGCTCTTAGCTGATGGGATACAAGTTATTTGGCAGACCGGGAAGAGCTACGAGGGGGAAGAACGGCGCGAGGAGAATCTCTACCGTGCCCGATTTATCCACGAGATGGAGCAGGGGTATGCCGCTGCCGACCTTGTGCTGGCTCGGGCTGGAGCAACAACAATTGCAGAGCTGAAGGGGGTAGGCAAGCCATCTATTCTGGTTCCCCTCCCAACCGCCGCCGACGATCACCAGCGGGTGAACGCCGAGGCAATGGAACGGGAGGGAGCCGCCCGTACAATACTCGATCGCGACTTAGCCGAGTCTCTTTACGGAACAGTGACAGAGTTATTAGCGCAGCCTTCACTCCTGAGCGAAATGGGAGAGAAAGCCGAGGGGATGGCATTGTTGGATGCAGATGATAGAATTGCGAGAAACGTGTTGGAGATAGTTCGGAGAGTTAAGAGTTCGTAGGGGGCAAAAACCTTTGTCCCCCACACATTTTTCTCTCTCATAACCAAACGCGAACATCTCCACCAACTCCCAGCAAAGGATAAGATCATGGAAAAGAGATACGGACAGAAGCTGGACATCTACTACATGGCAGCAGTCGCCTACTTGGTGACGCTGATTGTGTATGCGGTGATCGCAGGGTCGTTGATCGGCGAGCATTTCCAGTTGCTCTGGAAAGACCCGATCGTCTACCTGCTCGCTCTCTGTGCGGTTGTCTCGGTGGTTGCCCTGATTGTTGCGGCAGTTCTGAACAAGCAAGTGGTAATCAAAGGGGATGAGATGTTGTTCATCACTCGCTCAAAAACTCGAACACTTCATCCCAATGAAATCGAGTGGGTTAGCTTCAGGCGCGGAAGCCGTGGGAAGATTCGTGGTGATGGAACTGCCGAGCGAGCTGTCCGCATCAAGTTGAAGAATCGACGCAGAAGACTTTGGCTTCGTCCAGCACTCTTCAATGAGAGTGAAGAGATGGTAGCCGACCTTCGCAATTGGATGGAACGGAATAGTGTACCAATCAGAGTACGGAAGGGAAGAAGAGGTTTTCAGGGGAAAGGAGGAACAAGATAGTGTTTCGTAGCATTAACAACATCCACTTCGTCGGTATTGGCGGCATCGGCATGTCCGGCATCGCTGAGTTACTATTGGCCGAAGGATTTAAGGTCTCCGGGAGTGATTTAGTGAAAGGGGAGGCAACTGCTCGACTTGAAAAACTGGGAGCCAGGATCGTTCAAGGTCACGCACCGGAAAACATTGTCGATGCCGAGGTTGTTGTCTACTCGAGTGCAGTGAAGCCGGAAGAGAATCCGGAGACACGTGAGGCGATGCGGCGAAAGATTCCATTGATTCGCCGCGCAGAGATGTTAGCTGAAGTTATCCGGCTCCACTACGGTGTTGCCGTTGCCGGAACACATGGCAAGACGACTACAACGTCGATGATTGGGCTTGTGTTGATTGAAGGGGGAGTTGATCCAACCGTAATCGTTGGTGGGAAGTTGGCCGATCTTGGGGGAACCAATGCTCGTCGAGGTAAGGGAGAGTGGACCGTAGTAGAGGCAGACGAGTACGACCGTTCCTTCCTCTCGCTTCTTCCAACAGTTGCCGTGATAACGAACTTAGAATCGGAGCACCTCGACATCTACTCCGATCTCGACGACTTGAAAGGATCGTTCATTGAGTTTGCAAACAAAGTCCCCTTCTACGGCTTCGTCGCTCTCTGCCTTGACGAGGAGAGTCTTGTCGACATCATGCCGAAGTTGACGCGCAGAGTGGTGAGCTACGGCACGTCGTCTCAGTGCGATGTTCGGGCTTCGGACTTGGAGTATACGGAAGGAACATCTCGCTTTACTGTATCGTTGCGGGGAAAGGAGTTGGGAACGATTACGTTGGGGGTTCCCGGACTTCACAACGTAAAGAACGCCCTGGCGGCGGTGACAGTTGGTCTGGCACTCGACCTCCCCTTTAAAAAAATTGCGCGATCTCTCGGGAAGTTCAGTGGCGTTTATCGTCGCTTTGAATTAAAGGGAGAGGAAAAGAAAGTGATGGTGATCGACGACTACGCACACCATCCAACAGAAGTGAAGGCAACACTCGAAGGGGTGAAGCGGGGGTGGAACCGGCGTGTGGTGGCAATCTTTCAGCCCCACACCTACACGCGGACGCGAGATTTTCACGACGAGTTCGGTAAGTCATTCCTCAACGCCGATCTCGTAGTAATCACCGATGTCTATCCTGCACGCGAGCAGCCGATTGAAGGTGTGACAGGCGAGCTTGTGGCGCAGAGTGCTGCTGACTTCGGACATCGCCACGTCAACTACGTTGCCAATAAGGATGACGTGCCTGAATATCTGATTTCGCTGTTAGAGCCGGGAGATATTGTGCTGACGATGGGGGCAGGAGATATATGGAAGATAGGGGAGAAGATTCTTCAAAAACTTAGAGAGATAAAGCGGTAGAAGGGGGAAGCTCGATTTGTTCCGATGCTTTCACTTTCAACTCCACGTACAATTGATGATTTCATTCGAAGACATACGGAACAGCTTTCAAGGACGCATTGAGCTTGGTGAGTCGATGGCTCGGCACATGACCTTTCGAATCGGAGGGAGTGCGGACATCTATTTGGAGCCGAACGATAAGGAAGATGCTCTCGCACTCTTCACCTTCCTTGCAGAAGAGGAGATGCCCTACGTGTTGATCGGAAATGGGAGCAACGTATTGATAGCCGACGAGGGGATACGAGCTGCGGTTGTCAACTTGGAGGCGGGCTTCAATTACTTCCGTTTTGTCGATGCTGAGATTATCGCAGGTGCGGGAGTAAAGCTGGCAAAGTTTGTTGACTTCTGCATTAACAACAGGTGCAGTGGTGCGGAGATGCTTGCCGGAATCCCCGGCACACTTGGTGGAGCAATCATTATGAATGCCGGTGCGTACGGTGGAGAGATTTCGGATTACATCACAAAAGTTGATCTGATTCGGAGTGGGAAACTGCTCTCTATCAATAAAGAAGAGGGAGCCTTTGCTTACCGTACTTCTGGTCTGGTGAACGATATCGTGCTTGAGGCAACCTTCCGTTTCCCTGAGGGTGTGCCGGAGCCAATGAAAGTGAAGCGTCGTGAGCTTTTGATAAAGAGAAACGCATCGCAGCCGGTGAACTGGCCGAACGCGGGGAGCATCTTTAAGAATCCACCTGATGACTACGCGGCGAGGTTGATTGAGGAGTGTGGATTGAAGGGACGCCGTGTTGGTGGAGCACAGATTAGTGAGCTTCACGCAAACTTTATTATCAACGTTGACAATGCTTCGGCAAACGATGTGGTGGAGTTGATGGTGATTGCGCGAGAGGCTGTGATCGAAAAATTTAATGTTCGCTTAGAACCTGAGATAAAACTGATTGGATTCCCCGAAGAGACTATCCGTCGGGTGAACAGGTAGCGATCTGAAAGTGATATGAAGAAACGAAAGACCAGATCACGTAAGCTGACGAAGAAGGAGCGGATGGCTCGGGCAGAGTCTCGTCGCTTTGCTTCGAAAGTCTCGTTCGGCATCATCCTTGTGGGTGCTGCTGTTGGTCTGGTAGCTGTAGCAAATAAGTGGATTGCACGGGAGCAGTTGGAGTCGATAGTTGTGAAGGGGAATGTTGTGCTGGATACTACCGAAATACTTAAGCAGGCAGCACTCCCCGATTCGGTTCGGGTGAAGGCGGTCGATCTGGAAGAAGTAGAGGAGCGGTTGAGTGCCCACCCATTCATTGCACGTGCAAATGCTTGGGAAGGAGGCTCGGGAAGTTTGGTGATTGAAGTGGAAGAACGTGCTCCAGTTGCCGTCACGATTATCAAAGGTGAGCCGGTCTATTTAGATGCTGTCGCAACGCCCCTTCCATTTCGGTTTGGAGTCGCTGCCCCAGATGTTCCAGTCCTTCAAGGAGTGACTAACGCAGGTGGAATCGACAGTGCAAAAGTTATCGAGGCAATCGAAGTTGCCACCATCGTGCGGGAGTACAATGATCTCCTCTATCAACGGGTGGCGGAGATTCACCGGGGAGGAGATGGTCTCTACAGCTTTACCTTAACAGAGAGTGGCGTGCCAGTGATTGTTGGGACGAAAGATGAAATTCTTCCCCGACTTCCAAAGCTCGAAATCTTCCTTGCTGAGGTTCTCTCGCGACGAGGCTCTGGCCAATTGCGACAGATCGACCTTCGCTGGAACGATCAGGTTGTGGTAAAGTGGAAAGATGGTGGAAAACCCTCTGCCGATACGAGAGAGCTGTAGGGAGGAATAAAATCTCGGGAATAATGATAGTTCCCATTGAACAGCATACGTGGATGTCATTCTGAGGTCTGCCGAAGAATCTCGAGGTTGATGAAGTGATAGCGTAGTTAATAGATCTATTCAGTCTTTCCCCCAAGGCTGTTGGATGAACTGCGGTAGAAGAACAAAGACAGATTACACAGACAGTATATAGACTATAGATAGTGATAGCATCATGAGCAAGGTAGAACAGAATTTTTTGAGTGGCCAGAGTGAGGTTCCGGGGAATGGATCGGATGGTGGACAGGATGTTATTGTGGGACTCGACATTGGAACCAGTAAAGTCTGCGCGATTGTTGCCCGGCGCGATCTGGAAAATCCAGACCAGGTTCACATCCTCGGTGTTGGACATTCTCCCTCCGATGGATTGAACCGTGGTGTAGTTGTCAACATTGAGAAGACTGTTCGTTCAATCGAACGTGCGTTGGCCGGAGCGGAGGCACAGTCGGGAGTGAAGATTCGGTCGGTGATCGTCGGCATCGCCGGTGACCACATTCAATCCTTCCCGAGTCGTGGAGTTGTCACGATCAGCGATCCTGAACAGGTAGTCTCGCAAGCCGATGTCGACCGACTGCTGCAAGATGCACAGCGAATCAGTCTGCCATCTGACCGCCGAATCCTTCACGTGATTCCGCAGGAGTATATCATCGACGGACAGGATGGCATCAGCGATCCGGTAGGTATGTCGGGATTGCGGATGGAGGCGAACGTCCACGTGATTACAGGACTTGTGACCGCGGCGCAGAACATCTACCGCTGTGTAGAGCGTGCCGGACTTCACGTAGCCGACATCGTGCTGGAGCCTCTCGGCAGCAGCTATGCAGTTCTCGAAGAAGATGAGCGGGAGGTCGGCGTTGGGTTAATCGACATTGGGGGGGGGACAACCGATATTGCAGTCTTTGAAGATGGAACTATCCGCCACACCTCGGTGATTGGCATTGCCGGACACATGGTGACGAACGACATTCGGAAAGGACTCGGCATCATTGGTGAACAGGCGGAGCGAATCAAGCAAGAGTATGGGTATGCTTACGGAGCGATGATTTTGAACGACGAGTCGTTCATGATTCCGGGCATCGGCGGACGTAAGCCGATGGAAGTAACCAAGTCGATGCTTGCCCGGATTATCCAGCCTCGGATGGAAGAGATTTTAGAGTTTGCCCTTGCGGAGATCAAGCGTTCCGGCTATCTCCGCCACCTCTCAGCCGGTGTTGTTCTAACGGGAGGAGGGGCGTTGCTTCGCGGCTCGGCAGAGCTTGCGCAGGAAGTGTTGGGAATGCCGGTGAAGATTGGCATCCCGGCAGGCTTCGGCGGAAGTGCGCTGGCTCCGGAAGTAGAGTCCCCAATCTACGCAACCGGCGTTGGCCTTGTGATGCGAGCACTAAGGCAGACCTCAGACATCGACGTGATGGAAGATGAAGGTCAGGAGATTGAAGAGGGAGAAGAAGTCGTGAAGGAGTCAATGTTCTCACGCATGAAAAAGTTCTTTGAAGAACTGTAGGAAAGAGGATTCAATTCAAAATTCAAAAGACAAAATTCAAAAGACAAAATTCAAAAGACAAAATTCAAAAAAGTTGGCGATGAATTTGTCCAACGTAGACTTTTAAGAATCGCGTAGTCCAGCTGTGAATTTTTTAATGATTAATTTCAGAGTAATCGGCTCAACACATAAAACGAGGGAGGACCACACACCATGATTGAGCTTGACCACAATGCCGAAATGTACAGTGCCAAACTGAAGGTTGTTGGCGTTGGTGGCGGCGGGGGGAACGCCATCAACAGTATGATCGAACGTGGCCTGGAGGGATGCGAATTTGTCGCGGTTAACACCGACGCGCAGGCCTTGTCAAAAAACCAGGCTCCACACAAGGTACAGATCGGGAAAGAATTAACGCGCGGCCTTGGGGCGGGGGCAAACCCCGAGATTGGTCGTGATGCGTCAGTTGAAGATCGAGAAGAACTGGCGCAAACCCTTACCGGCAGCGACATGGTCTTTGTGACCGCCGGAATGGGTGGAGGGACAGGAACCGGTAGCGCACCGGTTGTCGCTGAGGTTGCCCGCGAGCTTGGAGCACTCGTTGTTGGCATCGTCACACGTCCCTTTAACTGGGAGGGAAAACCGCGTCAGTCCAAAGCGGAGAGTGGTATCGAGGAGCTGCGCAAGCAGGTTGATACGCTCATCGTTGTTCCCAACCAGCGTCTTCTCTCCATAATTGACAAGAACACAAGTCTGCAAGATGCCTTCCGTAAGGTTGACGACGTTCTCTACAATGCAACCAGTGGTATTGCCCGCATCATCACGGGGCAGGGCTATATCAACGTTGACTTTGCAGACGTGCGGACAATCATGCAGAGCATGGGCGAGGCTTTGATGGGAACGGGAATGGCCACCGGAGATGATCGGGCAGTGGAGGCGGCACAGAGTGCAATCTCCTCCCCACTCCTCGAAGGTGTCTCGATTACCGGCTCGCAAGGTGTCCTTATCAACATCGCAGCTTCCAGCAGCTTGACGATGATGGAGATCGACGAAGCTGTAGACATCGTCTACAAGTCAGTCGGTCAGGATGCAAACATTATCTTCGGTGTGGTTATCGACGAAGCTCTCGAAGATAAGATGATGGTGACAGTGATCGCAACTGGCTTCAACAAGAAGGCTGCACAGAAGAGCGAGGCAGAAGAGAAGACTTCAGCCATGCCATTTAAGGCAGCCGGTTTTGACTTGAAGCGGGAGGAGGCAACGCCGGAGGCAGAGCAGCAGAAAGCTCCGGTGATTCCAACAGTAGTGCCTCCAACTCCCAAGGAGGAGCCAGACGAGTACGTAGCCAACAACCCGGGAACCTACAAGAAGTACGACGTACCTGCCTACGAACGCCGCAACGTCAGCCACGAAGTACTTCGGGGTGGCTTCGACATTCCGAAGGCAAACGACGGGAAAGAAGAAGAGGGGGAAAACCAAAGCCAGGGAGAGGAAGCACGCCCACGCACGGAACGGGCAGCCTTCCTTCGGAGAATCATGGACTAAGAACGTAGTCCAAACCAACATGTAGCCAACAAGCCCAAGAGAGTTACACAAGCCGAACCAGTTGAGAGACTGGTTCGGCTTTTTTTGTAATGGGGTGAGAAGTTTGATTGAATAGAGTGTCTAAAAAAATGGAGTCACTATCCATATACAAATCTTATCACCTATACTGGAGGCGAAATATGAAAGCCATCACTTTCCTTTGGTTTGTGCTGCTTTGTTTAGCTACAAACAGTGCTGAAGCACAACTGATTCCGTTGCCTTGTCATTGCGGAACGTTGGATTCAATGATGATTGATACTACAGGAATGACTGATAGTATTTATACTTACTATCCTTTTGAAGGGAGGTTGTATTCGAAGGGTGGAATTTGGGTGCGATTTGATGTGAATGCTATTCAATTAGGATACGGAGAACCAGATTCTACGATTTCAGTCAACTGGACGATGATTGATACTTCTTATAGTCAAATAAGAAGCGGTTTTGAAAGTATTGAATATAATTACGGAAATTTTGTTCTTAACAAGCTCTACCCTGAAGATACAGTAGGATCCGCTGCTCAAGAATTTGTTATGGTTTTTGACTCGCTCATTAACATGGATCTGGTGATGGATTCCTTGAACTCCCTTGATAATGTTCGAACAAGTTTTAGAAGTTTTCCAAAAAAAATTACAAAACTGACAAATGATCCTGGATTAAATCCTTCGCTCGAGTATGATCAGCTTGTAGTCGGAGGCCCTAACATGGGATACTGGCGACACTTTAAATTGGGACATCTATGGTATATATATAAGGCTCATTTACCAATGGCTTGGGAGATTACAACTGGACGCCCTAGCATCGTAATTGCTGACCGTGACTGTTGGCATTATCCCTCCGACTATAACATTAATGAAATAGTTGATCATCCCGAATACTTGCGAAAGACAACTCCTTCTGGCAGCGGAAATTTTATACATATTACGCCAGAATATAAAGGCAATGGAAAATTTACATCGCTAGATCTTGGATTCTCACATGGCCTTGGTGTTCTGGGAATGGCAAACGCTATCGGTGATAATAATATCGGTGGTGTTGGAACTTGTTATGGTTGCAGCTCAATCGCTTTAGATTGGGATAAAGACACTCAAATACCACGACTGAATGAGTTCGATACCGATTTAGATTCAGACAACGAGATCGTCTCTCCAATCTCAGTTGTGAACTTAAGCTATGCTTCTGGAAGAGAAACAGCGTCTGATTGGCAGAAAGCAATTGAGAGTGGTATCGTTGTAGTTGCAGCTTCTGGAAATAACATTTTAGAAACTAATGGCAATACAGGTTATTATGGTATTAAAGGCAATTATATAAGAGATGGGATTACCATAACATACCCATTCGAACCTAAAAGCATCTCCCCAGCAAATTTTACATTTGCCCTAGAGTCAAATGCTCCTGAAAAAGATTACAAAATCATCGCTGTTGGAGCAACACAAGATGGTTTATCGCGAGATGCCGAGTGTCGAGCCAGTCAATGGAATCCATATTGGAGTGGGGATGAACAGTTCGTATATCGTTTTACATTTTCACCTGGAATTGACAAATTTAACGTTTCAACAGACCTCTCAGAGAGGAAACAAGCAAAACAAGCAGCTTTTATGGATTTAGTTGCTCCAGTAGGTAGACTTCTCTTCGCGGAGGATGGAGTATCTGATTGCGGAGATCAGTCGGACTATGCAGTTGGAATATGTGATCCTTTTTCTACAGTAAAGTGCTCTAATTGGGAGAATACATATGACTGGAAATTTGTTGACAATGGATGGGGAACATCTTATGCTGCACCTCAAGTTGCAGGCATATGTGGTCTTATGCTTTCAGTTAATCCGTATCTCGGAGTTGATTTAGATTTAGATGATAATGGTATAATTGATAATGGAGAAAGCGTACAGAGAACTGCCTATAATCTGTTAACATTTCCTGCAGATAAAATAATTGATAATGGGTCAATATATGAAATCATCACAGAAAAAAAAGATGCGGAAGGTAATCTTGTAGAGATTAGGATTTTAAAAACAAGAGAACCAGTACAACCTGAGTATATAACATATAACTCAGACCATCTGAAACGTTCATGGGCACAGAGAATGGGCTTCGGTAGGGTCAATGCATATCGTTCAGTTGCTCACGCCATTTCTCTGAAAGGAAACCGAGTCTGGAATGTCTCCCAAACTCTCTTCAATGGGATGACAAATCCTCCAACAAACGAGAACAATGAAAAGCTCATGCACTTCGGAGCCTACAACGATAACAATGAGCTTGTTCTTGAACATGGTGGAGAAGATCTACCGGGAGAGAATTACAACAACCAAGGAATCACTTGGATAGATGGGGTTGGGACAACGCTCACAGTCCCTTCAGATGGTATTCTTGCAATTGATGGATTAGTAAAAACTCATAACCCACTAGATAATAACAAGATCGTCACGTCGGGCAGCGGCAAAATCCTTATTACAGGGTATTTAGAAGATATAGAAGTTGTTGGTAATATCCGTGTAGACGACTTAATAGTGCGAGGCAGCGTATCGGATGCCACGGGTTGCATTGCTATTGGTATGGTAAACACAACAGGAGAAGTATATGGGAACGTCCAACTGAAAGATTATGGTGTGTTTAATGTGAACAAGGGAACCCTTCAAATGAAGCCAGGAAGTACCATTGATATGCAGGGAGAACGTGACCTTGTCGTTAAAGATGGAGCAACTCTCGAAATGGAACATGGGTCAACAATTACTGGCCTAACAAATCGGCAGGTTGTCGTTGAATCAGGGTGCACGTTGAAGGTCAACAACGGAGTTCACGCAGATATTCTCTCACATGTTCTTGTCAAAGATGGAGGCAGCCTAATTATCGGTGAAGATGCAGTTGTATCAGTCAATCGTTTTACCGTAGAGCGAAATGGTGAGTTGATTGTGAATAAAGGGGCAAGACTAACGCTTAACGAACGTGCCGAAAATGTCGTTAACGGTCGTCTGCGTGTCATCGGTGAGTCTTCTAAGCGAGTGACAATATCGGGAAGAACAGAAGAATGTTGTACTCGGTTCTGTACAGAAGTGATAGATCGTGCATCTATCAAGGTTGAAGATGACATGAGTAATCCAAGCGACCGAACGTCATGCAATATGGAGTTGAGGTATGCTAATGTGAGCAACGTTCCCATTAAAAGCATTAATACCCCACTCTATAGAGTATGGGGGTGCAACTTCTCAGCAAAGCGGTCCCTCTTTGAGGATGGCTTTCAAAAGGTACTGTTAGATATTCGCCTTACAGATCAAAGCATCGTGATGGCTCCTTATAATCCACCCTCTGCATTTCCTATCCGAGAGATTGTGAAACTGTTCGGTTGTGATTTCTTTGACGAGGATGGAGTGATCGAAAAAGATAGAGGCACATTCAACTACGAATTTACTGGCCTTAAACTCCACCAAATGAAACGGGCACTTGTGTCAAGTGGAGACTTTGACTATTTGATGAATGGTGTTGAGTCAACTCGATGTGATTCACTTGCAGTTGAGACTTCAGACTTCCATACCGGTGATTGGGGTGTGGTGGATAACGAATCAATACTCAGGATCTGTAGCAATACATTCGATAAAGTCGAATTTGGAAACCAATTGAACTCTTCGAATAGTTCTTGGATATTTGCCAACACCCATAATCAAACAGCCACAGCCATTTCAGCATATAATAGTCCTAGTTCTCATCATTTACGTGGAAATACCTTTGAAGACTATCGAGATTTTGGTCTGATGCTCCATCAGGCTTCAGCCCGACTGGACATTGAGTCAATTGGACGAAATGTACCTATTTATAGCCTCTGGGGACGAAATACCTTTATGTATAATGGGAACGGAACAGACTTTGGAGCTAGACAGAATGCTGATATAGGAATGCTAAGACCAATTGGAGCAGCTACTTTGCCTTGTGGCTATAATCAATTTGCTGAAAAAACAACGTGGCATTTATATTCGAAGTTTCCTAAGATTAATTATCCAGTTCGCTTCAATGAATTTCTTGATCCAACAGGTCATGCTGTACGTACGTTCAATGTCGCATGGGTTGGTGCTCCAATAAACACTTCAGCAACATTGCCTGGTTGTGGAAATATAACTGGAGAATACTGCACACAAAATCCTGAGGCTCCATACGGTGGAGGATTGGATCCCTACTATATTTCTGATGGAGGATGGGTTGACATTCCATGGAATGATCCTTACCTGAACAATGCATTCTGGCATTCACGCGTGGAAATGTTCGACTCCACAATTTCAACAGAGGGTCGCTTGGTCAAAATGTACAATGCGTTGGAGGCGGCATTGCTTGGCGACTCAATAGAGTCTACCCTTCAGCTTCTATCAAATGATTATCAGATGCTTGCTACAGATCCACTAAGTCCAGTTCCTCTCCAAGCAAGTGCATTTTTCTTGCAAGGTGAAGTACAAGAGCGTCTGGGTGTGGATTCTTTAGCAACTCTTGCGTATACAGAAGTGACGACTAACTATGCAAACGAGCCTGATTCAATTACGGCCTCGTGGCGATTGCAAGTACTTGAAGCAAAACAACTTGATCCGACATTCGGGGCACTGTTTGATTCGATATCTTACGCTGCACGAATACAGATGCTTACGGATGTCCGTCGTATTTCACAGGTTCTTGGAGGTTCACCAAAGCCAGTAATTCAAGGTGCGCGCGGCAGTGAAGCTGTTGCGGGTGAGCTAAACAGTGGTAGTAGGGAGACCGCTGTACTTGGCCAGAATGTTCCAAACCCAGTTGAAGGCCAGACAGTTATTCCTTATGAACTAAGCCGAGAAGCGAAGGTTCGCTTGACGGTTACAAATAGCGTAGGGGAAGAAATTGCAGTTCTGGTTGATGGTGTAGTTTCTGCTGGGGAGCATATTACAGTCTTTACAACGACAGGAATTCCAGTTGGTAGATATTTCTACCATTTGGAGATTGGTGGCTCGCGTGAAACTCGTTCACTTCTGATTCAGAAGTAACATATTAAGTATGGAATTACCAGAAGGTCGTTTGGAAATCTGATTCCAACGGCCTTCTGGTTAACCGAATGACCTTCTATGAAATGGTATGGCGATATAATCGGTTCGATAGCTGGATCTTTCCTGCTTTTATCTCTCTCTGCAAATGGACAAGGCCAGTACGATTATGGTGGAGACATTGCGTGGATGCGTGGAGGAGGTGGTACTACTATATGGAATCTGGTTCTTTTCCCCGATGGGAAGCGTCTTGCCGCTCTCACAACCGACATAAAAATATATGACGTTGAAACCGGTAATGTGCTCAAAACTTTTATTGGTTCTGACGGATCTGTAGGGGCTGTAGATGTTAGCAAAGATGATCAATTCCTTGTTGGAGGCGGTCTAAATAAATTTAGAGTCTGGAACACATCGAATGGCGAACAGATGCGTGAGATTGAGTCGGAGGTAAATGCCCAAGCTATTACCATTTCCGCAGATGGAGCTTATGTGGCAGTTGGTGGGTGGAGTGGCTCGGTGAAGGTTTGGGAGACAAAGAGTTGGCAGAAAGTTGCTGAGTTTCAAACAGGGAATGAGATCATTTTTCACCTTCAGTTTTCCCAGTATGGCGATACGCTCGTTGCAAGTGCTCTTGGAAAGGACGGAATCAAGATGTGGGATGTCTCAAGCAGGAAGTTACTATGGGAATATGTTCCCCCATACCGAATCGGTGCTCCTCTTATTGCCTTCTCTCCTGATGGGTTGCACTTGGCATTTGTACCGATTGACGAAGAGATCTTTTTTGTTGATCTATCGGATGATATTTCGGTACGCAAAGTCATCGACCTTGATTTTATTGAAGGGACGTGTTTGTCGTTTACACCGGATGGGGAGCGATTGGTAATGGGAATGACACATGGTCTATTGATCTGGGAGACAGAGAACTTTACGATGGAAAAGTGGATTCGTCTTCCTCACCTCTCCCCAGCCAGTCTTACCTTTTCCTCTGACAGCAGACTTGCCTACACTGGAGGTGAGGGGCGCGGAGATATTGTCGTCTCCGATATGGAGGAGGGGAAGTGGCTGCGTTTCATTAATGAATATCGAAGTTTTGTTCCAAGCCTCTCATGGTCTCCAGATGGTACACTCCTTGCAGGTGCTAACCTTATTAATGTAAATTATATACACGATGCTTCACCGGGAGCAGAAGGAGAAGTTCTTGCAACTTTGGTGATTGAACGACTTCAACAATGTTCTGGACTACGCTTCTCCCCTGACGGCAAATGGTTAGCGGGAGGGTGTGATGACTCTTTGCGCATCTGGACAACAGGAGTATGGGAGAAGTACCCCCGAGCTATGTACTCTGATAGTTCCTTTCTCCGGAGTATTGCGTGGTCTCCTGATGGGAAATCCATTGTTGGAACCGATTTAGACCATAATTGGCTATTCGACCTTGAGCGAGATACTGTTCTGTTATGGTTTGAGAATGATACTACTGAAATTGTTCTGAAGTTCTCTCCCGATGGTAAATATCTGATGAGTGGAGGAGGAGATGGAGGAGTAAGAATGTGGGATGCCAAAACAGGAAAGTTGGTGCGTGATTTGAGGGGGTATCATACAGATCGATTAACAATTCGAGGACTGGATATCACACGAGACGGATCCCAGTTTGCTACTGGAGCTTTAGATGGCCGAGTTCTGCTCTGGGATATGGCAACAGCAATGCCCTTTCGAGAAGTCTATCACGATGGAGGTGTCACGACAGTTGGATTCACGCCCGATGGCCGTTACCTACTTTCCGGTGGGCTTGACGGACGTATTATCGTCTGGGATGTGAAGAGAGGTGATTCGGTCTATGTCTACCGAGAACGTCCCTACGATATAACTGAACTGGAGGTCTCTCCAAACGGGCGGTTTGTTGCTACCGGCACTCGAGATGGGCTTGTTGTCTACCATGCTCGCTGGGGATCAAGTAATGTAGAAGAAGAGGCGAACAGAACCATGGTTGGGACGATCCGTTTGCAAGGGATATTTCCCAGTCCCTCAAGTACAGCGGCATCATTGCGGTTTGAAGTGGAAGGGGAACGTTCTATTTCTATTCGGGCTGAAATCTATAGCCTTACAGGGAAACAGGTTGGAGTTGTTGCGGAAGGGATATATGACCCCGGAGTACATGCAATCAATTTACCAGCGAAAGAACTGGTTGAAGGAACATACGTTCTCCGCTTAGTTGCAGGTGAGATGGTAATCGGAGTTCCCCTGCGCATTGTCCGGTAGCCGAACCTTGTAGACTGAACAGCAGAATAATAGAAAGCCGAGCTGGAGAATTTTCAGGTCGGCTTTTTTTTATGGAGGATTATATCGTGACACAGTTTCGGTTATTGCCGCTTTGTCATCTGGTGGAGAGACCAATTTCCTGTTGAGGATTTTGAACTCTTTTCGTAAGTTCAAAAAGTTATAGAATGTAAACTCAAGGGGCGATTCTTAACCGGAGAATCATAACAGGTAGTGGCAATAATCCTTTTTCGTTTCCGGTTCCCCGTAGTCTGTTGATTTCAAGGCGAGATTGCTTGGTTCAACATCGGTGGCTTTCTTCAAGGTACAAACAACCTCCTCTCCAACTCCCATACATTTCATTAGACCTTATCCATCTTCCTTGGATGGCCTTAGGCTCTGGTACGCAGTGAACTGTGTGTGCTAAGTTGCTTTGAGGAGTTTTCCTAACCTACATACCAACTTTTCTTTAAGGTGAAGTTATGAAGACTCTCTGTCTGACTCTCTGCATCGGGTTCATCTGGCTTCTTTCATTGGGCCAACTTCAGGCTCAGAACACCATCCACCCACCAAATGTTGGCATTGGTTTCTTCGGGGCACCTAACCCGTACATTGCCCCCGTTACCCCACTCCACATCGTCACCTATAACCCACAAATCAAGCTCACTGCGTTGGCACCTCTGAACCC
>JBFWSB010000049.1:0-16783 GCA_050248595.1 Kapaibacterium sp. (SeqCode) | reverse complement strand
GCCCCTTTGCCCTTTCGCCCCTGCGCGTGATTCGAAGAGTCAAGGGTCAAATGGGTGATGTGAGGCCTCACATCCAACGCTGAATTCTCCAACGAATGGTATGCACTCCTCGTCAACTTGCGTTTAGCTGAAAATTTTCACGATATTGTCATCTGCTTTCTGGAAAGCTGTTACGTCCCTTCCGCTCAGGTGTCTATCTCCGTCGGTTTGCCTGAGCACGTTCATTTATCATTCTTGATGTTGTGAAGAAGAACAGACAGATGCCCGAATCATTACCGGCATTATGCGACGCTGAATTATTCGAACGCTTCCTTGCAGGAGAGAATCGAGCCTATACGACACTCTACCACCGGTATGCAGCTCGGGTAATGGGATATATTAACTCTCTCTTAGGAGGGGAAAATCAAGCTGCCGACGATGTTTTTCAAGAAACGTTCCTTCGGCTTTTCCGCGAGCGAAATCGTGTTGACGGTGAGAACCGCACTCCCTTGCTGAACGTCGGTGGATGGCTTTTCCGGGTTGCGCGCAACCTTGCGCTGAATCAGATTCGCTCAGAGAGTTATCTCGCTGAGCTACCTGTGGAGTTTAACCCTCACCTGATCACAACATCAGGCGAGGCATTTCCGGATATCTTCGGTGAGCATTTAGAAGAGGAAGAACTTCTCCGCAAAGTATACAAGGCAGTAGAGTCTCTCCCACCAACTTTGCGCGAAGTTTTTGTGTTGCGTGAAGTTAACGGCATGAGCTACGAGGAGACAGCAGCAATTATCGACTGCACCATGGAAGCCACTCGGATGAGATTGAGTCGGGCGCGAAGTGCTATCCGACAAATGCTCACGCCAAACACCGAGAAGTCAAGTCATTGAATTGAATAGAACCCCTACAAAGGGCATTGTAGCAGATTAACAGAGTGAAAGAACTCGAGAAGAACATATTACGCTATCTCGACGGGGAAATGACTCCTCAAGAAGAGGCAGAAATTCAGCAGCTCTTGTTGGAATCTTCCGATGCGCGCCATATGCTACGCGAATTTGAGGATATCCGGTCGGCGGCTCGCCTCTTTCCCACTCTCACTCAACCTACACCCGAAGTAGAAAGCCTTCTCTTTCAACACCTCTTCGAGGAAGAATCTATCGAAGAGGAAGAAGATGAGAGACGGGCAATCCTCCCCCTTCTCTATCGAATCTCTGCATCAATGCGAAGTACAGCCATTTTAGTTCCTGCACTTCTGCTAATTATAGCCACGGGAACAGGACTGTTTTTGACATCGAACAATCCTGATGAATCAATAAATGCTGCAAACCAAACAATTGCAGCGGCGATCCAGCCACCATCTCTCCCACAGTCGGTAGAAACATCTTCTGCAAGTACAGCCGAGATCAGCCCCGACATGGCAGCAGAGACGACTCTCCCCTCTCTCTCAACAAAGAGTGGGGTATCTACGCAACCGATCAAACCATCTGTACAGTATGTTGAGAGAATAGGAGAGGACGTAACAATAAGAGGATTCAAAAGCACACAGGATTCAAATACCCTAAGTACAGATGTGGCTGATCCTCTTCCACAACCTGAAGAGAACATTCCATTTGCTGAGAACAACCCAACCATAACAGCAAATCCAAACGATGTTAGCTTCCGCTTGGATCAGGAGGATAATGGTGGCGATAAGGCTGAGCTGCCACGACAGCTTATCGATCCTTCATTGCTATCCACGATTGACCCGCCGGAGGAGAACCGTGCGGAGCGTGGGTTGACAGCCTCCTACCGTCACGGACTTGCCGCCTCAGTGCTCGACAACGAAGTGTTGACCGCACAAGACATGAGCATTCGGATTGATGGACACATTGGGGGCCAACACCGTCTCTCGGTTGCCGTTGGTCAAAGTCCACTCCTCGTCTGGAAAAGGAAAGCCCAGGCTACGACGAAGGATGAGAAAGGATCGAGCACAGCCAGCATCACATACAACCAGTCCTCTCGATTCGACGGAGAACTCTGGGCCGGAGTTGGCTATAGCTACGCGATGGTTGAGAATAACCGCATTCGGGTTGAAGCAGGGGTAAGTGCTGGAGTAGGAGAAGAGTCTTTCCGCTACGGAATAGAACTTCCTTCAAGTGTTGTAGTGAACGATCGCTTATCGGTGAACGTTGTGCCGTTTCTCTCACGCGTTGCCCCCTACGATCAACAACTACACGACGTAAGCCAAACCGAGACAGAACAGACGTTGGACTTCACAACCTTTGGTGCTCAGATTGGAGTATCCTTTGCTCTCGGCATGTAGTCTACAATCCTATCGAATAGTCGGCTCACCTCCTTGTTGGGTCTGCACTTGAATAGAAAAATCTTCCCTTCAGTACCGATCACCACAACTATTTCCGTTTTATTTTTACCCTAAAGTTTGCCAATCAATCAGCATCGCTGTTCATCAATTTATCGTTTATAAAAAAGGATACGCTCATGGTACGAAGTCTCTGGACAAGTCTGCTCGCCACACTCTGCATTCTCCTATTCAGTGGGGTTGAGGCCGATGCACAGTTTACCTTCACTGCACTGGATGGACTTCCCACTGCACAGACTACTGCGGAAGGCTCGTTAGGGAGTGATGCGGAATTGGTTTTGGTTGGTGCTCCCGGCTCTTTTGACTACCAAGGCTTCAACCTGTCGTTCGATCTCGCCTCTGGAGAATCGAACGTTTGGGGATACGTCTTTCGCTCAGCTTCATCGGGTGACTTAGCAACTTTGATGGTCGTAAGACTTTTCGCTTATCAAGCGTTTGAACTTGGCTCAGTCCCATTTCCAATTCCTGCCGACCTCATCACTACCCTTGACCATTCTGGCACATACGCCAACAGTAATAGTATGGTTGGACGCCTGCAAAACGACACAGCGTTTCAGAAATATCGCAAGGACTTACCGGAAGCGAAGCCACAGTTTGTCAGCTTCAGCCAACTCTTAAATGCCGACTCACTCAATTTGCCAAATGGTTTTCCTGTAGGTCAGGGAACGTGGACAATCTCGTTTGGTGGAAGTGAGGATAGCACAATGACCTGCTTCGTTGCTTCGAAGACTGGGGAAGCCTTCTGCCGACGGGTTTACGGGATTGGCATTTCGAGTGTAGCAGATGAGCAAGAGAGCAACGTATCGATGCAGGTTTCTCCAAATCCAGCTGGTGGAGTTGTTCGGGTGAGCATTACTGGGTACGATGCCTCCGAGCTAAACAACTGCCGCCTGCTTCTCTTCAACTCAAAAGGAGAGGTAGTCTCCGATCTCACCTCCTCGCTACATGCAGGTAGGGATGGGAAGGCAGAATTCTCCGTTGATGGAATTCCTTCAGGACCATACCACTGCGTTCTGGTGGGGAGTGATGTTCGTCGAGAGGTAGGGATAGTCGTTGTAGAGTAATTTGTATGGAGCAAAGGCATTGCCTACAGCTCCGATCTAAAAACATCATCGGGACAGATCAACGCAGAGTTTCTACTCTGAGTTGATCTGTCCCGATTTCTTTACTGCACTCGCAATCGTTAGTCACCCCTACGGCTGATTCTTCAACAGGAACGAATTCTGCCGCACCACCGACGCCGAACCCAAAACTCCAACTCCCCCCTCAACATTACTCAGCAACGATTGAAATTGGTTTCCACCAAACCGTACCTGCTTGAACCACTCGAGCATTGCTGGATCGGGAGCATAGACAGTGATTTCATGCTGACCGAACCACTTAAATGCAAACCACACAACGTTCACTTGTGTGTTCTGCAAGAAGCCCCAACGGACAACATCGTTATATCGTGGAGCATTATCTTCAAAGAACCGTTCGATTCTTCTGTTCGATTCACCAGTTGGAGGCTCTAAGTACGAGCCATAGTTCAACGTGTCGAGTGCCTCAACGCTGATGAGATATTCGGTAACTCCGGGTGAAGGAGTCCAGATCAGTTTCAAAGAGTCAGGCGACGGCAAGCTCAACGTATCGACTGGATACTGCAACATCTCTCGTGGAGCCTGAATCCACTCAATGCGCTCCGGCGTTACTGTCGAACTGGTCAGCACAGTACCATCGGGCATTGTTGCCTCCATGAAATACTCAGTCCCCGGCTTCACAAGCATCTCTAAATCTCTCCCCTGATAGGAGCCGACACCTGTATCGGAGGGAATGTAGACAAGATCGAACGTATCGGTATTATTCCAGATACGGATAGCTGCATCGGAGACAGTTGCTTTGCTGTACTCGAACGTGTCGAGTGGGGAAAGTGAACGAGTGAGCGTAATGTTCCTCACTGGCTCATCAACAATCAAATATCCAGTGAAGACATATTCGGGAATATAGTCGGTTGGGATCGGATCTTCGCAGCCAGCAAAGATAACCGCCCCAAATGCAATCAATGTTATGATAGTGCGCTTCATCGCTATTCTTTCTATTCAGTACTATTAGTTTACCTATTCTTCGCTTTGCCGCCCTCAATCTCTCAATGGGAGAGCAACCATTAGAACTTCACTTCAATTGCAACTGTTGGAATTATCGGCAACAACCGAACATCCGTCACCTCGGTCTTCTCTCCATCGGTATCGTAGAAGCGGAACCATATATCTCGACGCGAGTAGACGTTGTAGATATCGAAGAGAAGCCGCATTGGCAAACCGAACAGCTTCGAGTTGTAGTTGACGTTCAAGTTCAACTGATGGGAAGCAGGAAGCCGTAACCCATATCGCTGCGAGGGAATAATCAAGTCATACCCCGAAGTGCCATCTGGCAACGTTGTGCGGAATCGTGAGGTTGCCCCGGTGTAGGACTGGCCAGACTGGAACGTAAACGAAGTGCCGATGTCCCAGTGATCGCTCAGCTTGTACTGTGCCACTACCTTTAGGTCGTGCCGCCGATCATACTTTGGACGAAACTCCTTCCCACCATTAATGCTGTCGAAGCGAGAGTTCACCCAGCCGAGACCGTAACCAATCCACCCCACCAGACGGCCTTCCTTTTTCTGGATAAATATCTCTCCTCCGTATGCTTCTCCCTCACCTGAGTAGAAGACATCGGCCACATTCTCAGCTTCAGTCACTGTTGTGTTGAAATCGCTGATGTTGTTCAGTTTCTTGTAGTAGAGATCGACGTTCAGATCAATTCCGTCAGCAATTTCTGACTCGCTACTGAGCACATAGTGAACAGCTTTAGATGGAACAACCGTCGAGTCGGTTGGCATCCACGTATCGAAGAATGAGAAATCAGGTTGTGTAGCTAAGCGGAGATATTGGTGGTAGATTCCCAAACCAGCTTTCAGCGCAAAGTTCGGCATCATCTGCCAACGAAGCGCACCGCGAGGATCGTACGTTACGGTATTGCTCAGATCAAAATAGTCGACCCGTAGCCCTGCCTGCATCGAGAGGTCATCAGTAAGGTAGTAGTTTGCCTGACCATATCCGGCAAGAGTCCAGTCGTTCACGAGCAAGTTGACCTGTCCGTTCTCATTGGTTCCCGGATCAACAATATCTACAGAGTCTCCCGAAAAATTCTGGAAGTAGTTGAACTCGTAGAGTGTTGCATCTACCCCTGTCTTTACAGTCAACTTGTCGCTCACATACCATTCCAGCTTGGACTTAGCGGTATAGTCGGTAATCGTATTCCTCGCTTCGAAGAAGAAGCCGGAATTCTGTCCGTCGAACCCAGTTTCGTACTCACTTCCACCAGCATTGAGAACGAAGAAGAGATCGTCGGCAAACGTGTGAGTCCAGCGAACCGAACCAACAAGGTTAGAGAGGCCCAAATTAAACTCTAAGCCACTGGCTTCAAGGCCAAGGTTATCAGCACTGGTAAAGCCACTCACTTGCAGAGCATCATTCGCTGATAGTGTCTGCGTAATTTTTGCGTTGATATCGTAAAAAGAAAAATCTGGGAAGGGATTCTCTGGATCGTCTGGCAAAAGACCAGTAATTAAGTCCAAATAGGTACGGCGTCCTCCAATAAAGTAGGATCCGTTCCCAAATGGAGTAGGTCCTTGCAGTGAAAGGCGAGAGGAAATCAGGCCAAGTGACCCAACACCTTCGAACTCGTTGGAGTTCCCATCTTTCTGCCGAAGGTCGAGCACAGCGGAGAGTCGTCCTCCGTACTCGGCAGGATACGCCCCCTTAATTAAGTCCACATCCTTAATCGCATCTGGATTGAACGTAGAAAAGAAGCCGAGAAGGTGGGAAGGGTTATAGACCGTAGAGCCATCTACAAGCACAAGATTCTGGTCGGGCGACCCACCCCGGATATACAAGCCACTCGATATCTGAGACGACGTGAGAACTCCCGGAAGGAATTGCAGTGCACGGAAAACGTCCGCTTCGCCACCGATTCTCAACTGAGCAAGCTGCTCCACCGGAATTTCTACTTTGCTGATGTTGATCTGGCGCTTCTCCTGTTCTCCCACAACCGTCACTCCTCCAGTTTCAACTTGAACGGGAGTTAACTCAAAATCCTTCCTTTCCGATGCCCCCTCCACAAATGTCATCTCAACCTCGAGTGACTCATATCCAAGCGACGATATCCTCACTTTGTATGTTCCAACTGGAATATTCTTTACCACATAGTAACCACTTGCATTTGCTGCTGCACCTGCTCTGGTTCCGAGTACAGCAACGGTAGCTCCAATCAATTTTTCGCCATTCTCTACATCCGAGACATAGCCACTAATTGTAGCTCCAGCTGGGACTTCATCCTCTCCTTCTGCAAAGAGTGGAGTGACGAAAGTAATACTATGAATGGCGAGAAGCAGAAGCAACCATCGGCTTCCACTTCCTTTCTGGAAAGTCTTCTTTATACGAATCATACTCGTAGAATTACAGATAAACGATAACTACATAAACTGGAATGGGCGCATACTACCACACAAACACTTATCGGTTGCGACTGATACCATGCTCTTGCAAAGGATTACACAAGGGAAGAGTATAGAGTCACAACCCCCTACTTCACACTCCCTCTCTTCAACTCCTCTATTGAATAGAATGTGCCCCGCCACCCTACTCCACCACGGACTGTTGTCACTATCGCAGACAACAGAATGCCACAGACAAAGAGTCCGGCAGCAAGTGGATAGAGGAACAGAGTCCAAAGCGGGATTCTCTGACTTCGAGCAGAGAGCGCAATGGAAATAGTTGAGAAAAGGATTGCCAAAGCGGAGAAAACAAGCGTCCCAACAGTTGGATTAAGGGAGAGAAGAAAAAAGGGAAGAATGAATACCACAACGATTCCTACAGTTGCAAAGATTAGGCGGAACCAGTTAAAGTTGATGCCGGGAAAACCACTTCTGATGATTCCACGGACGACATCCCACGCCCCCTCACGCCAACGAACTCTTACTTTGCCTTCACTGTATAGCGGAACAGATATTCCACCATACTTCTTGGCAAGGTAACCGAGCTTCATATCGTCCGCAATCTCTAAGCGGAGTGCGTGATGCCCTGCAAAGCGTTCGTAGAGTGATCTGCGGATCATATTGAACGCACCGATACCAACATAGGAGCGAAGCGAAGATCCTTCTACCCGCCAGAACTGAAAGCCAACTCCAAGCATCATAGTAAAGAAAGCCAACAGACCGGCTTCCATTGGGTTCTGCCAAAGAAGTTCAGGAAATAGCACCAAGTGGTCAGCACCGTGCAACTCAGCTGAATTGACTGCTTGACGAACAACATCTGAGTCAAACTTCACATCGGCATCAGTGAAGAGAAGCCACTCCCCTGTGCTCTCCTCTACACCCCTCTGCAACGCATTGCACTTCCCAAGCCAACCACTTGGCAACGTCTCTACATGCACTGCTCGGATGATTGGATATTGGTCTGCAAACTGGTTGATAATTGTGCCTGTGCTGTCGTTCGAGCGATCGTTTACCGCAATAATCTCCAAACCCTCGCGCTGTTGCTGCAAGAGTGACTCAAGTGTTTGACCAATATGCACCTCTTCATTTCTTGCGGCAAAGATAACAGAGACTGAGACCTCCTTAGAGTTCCCCTCTTTACTCCCCTGAACAAGCCCCTTCCCTCTTCGCCACCGTTCTATTAGCAGCACGGGAATCGTAATGTAGAGAGCACCAACCAGAGCTATCAGAGCAAGTAGATCGTTCAACACCATGCAGCTTTATGTTAGGAAAGCGAAGTCATTCTTATGGAAACATCATCTTTGAACACATGATGAGGGAATCACCGCCTCACATTAACACCCCGATTCATCGGGGTGTTCTCAAAAATATCAGTGGAAGAGAACGGCTTCAAGCCGTTTCTTCTACTGCTTTCACTTTACACGACTCAAGTAAGTCTCCATACAACACAACAGAAGATTCCTAAAAGAAGAAGCGCGATCTGCCGTAGCAAATCGCGCTTCTCGCTTTATCGAATTCACGCTCTTCTTGCAGAGTCGCGAACGTTTTCCTTTAAGGATTAGAGGCTAAGCGGTGCCCAACCACCCTCTGCAGTTGACCATACGAAGCCAAGAGCACGGTTCGAGCTGATTGTGACGGCGATGCCACCAGCAATCGGGCCGTTGATCGTGCCTGCGAATGTTGCCATCGCAGCGTCGTTGTCGCCGTTGAGTACCCAGATAACCTGGCCATCAACACCTGCAGCTGGAAGCGTAACGCCGTTGGTTGTGCCACCAACACCGTTATCAGGAATCACAACAACGATGTCGTCGCGGTTCACTGCGGTGTTAACACCAGCGCCAACACGGTAGGTCAGCTTTGCAGCACCCTGCTGAATCCAGAGAGCAACTGCATCTGCTGTCGGACTGTTCGACTCAATGCGAACTCCGTCGGTGCCAGCTGAGCTGTTGAAGACGCCAGACCAACCAGAAGTACCATTAACGTTCGAACGGATGCCAGCACCACCGTTAAGGTTGGCTGCTGTTGCATTAACAACTGCGTTGCCGTTCGGAAGCGGACCAGCAGTGCTTGCAGTAACAACATCGTTAGCATTTGCAGCGGCTAGGTTAGAAAATACGCCAGCACTACCAGCACCACCATTGTTAAAACCAACAATAGCGTGTCCGTTTCCGTTAACCTGTGCTTGAATACCATTGACGTTGCCTGTTGCTGTCGCGTTGATAGCTGGGCCGCTGTTCGAGTTAACTGTGATGCCAGTGCCGTTGGTTGCAGTGATTGATGCACCGTTAGCACCAGTAGCAACAACGCCTGTTCCGGTTGCGCTTGTTGCTTGAACACCAGCACCCGAAGTAGCAACACCGTTGACACCAGGTCCGGTACCGGCTGTTTGACCCTGAATTGCTGGCGATGCGTTAGCAGCATTGCTGATAAAGCCACGGAAGACACCAAGTGATGCTCCCTGCTTCTCAAGCTCGATTGTCCAAGCACCGGCTGAAGGATCAGCCTCTGACCATGGCAATGTGACTGCGTCGTTCATCCAGACAACGTCGTTTGCGCCGTTAATCTTCAGAACCTGACCAACTGCACCACCTGCTGAGGATACTTTCGGTGCTGTGATAGCATCGTCGGCAACCTTTGCGTTGGTAACTGCATTTGCGTCGATCTTCGCTGTTGTCACTGCAAGATCAGCGATCTTCGGTGTTGTTACTGCACCGTTAGCAATGTCAACTGTCTGTACGTCGCCGTCAAGAATCTTCGCTGAGTTGACTGCGTTGTCTGCAATCTTCGGTGTTGTTACTGCTGCATTGTCGATCTTCGCTGTTGTTACAGCAAGGTCAGCAATGTCAACTGTCTGTACACCACCATCAATGATCTTGTTCGTGGTGACTGCATTGTCTGCAATCTTCGGATTCGTTACCGATCCGTCAGCAATCTTCGGTGTCGTTACTGCTGCGTCAGCAATCTTTGGTGTTGTCACTGCTGCGTCAGCAATGTCAACTGTAGCAACGCCACCATCCTGAATGTCAGCACTTCCAACAGTTCCATCAAGAATCTTGTCGGTTGTTACTGCATTAGGAGCAATCTTCGGATTCGTGACTGCTGCGTCAGCAATCATCGGTGTCTGAACTTGATCCCACTGAACAACTGTGCCAGTTGCATCTGTGGTCAACACTGTGCTTGGTGGTCCAGGAATCAATGCTGAAACTGGAATTGATCCCATTGCTGGAGGTCCCCAGAAGACAGTTGTTGTTCCGTCAGTCTGAAGGAAACCAGCAACGTTTCCTGGACGGATATCCTCTTCAAGGATCGTTGCGTTCAGAATCTCGTCCGTTGTTACTGCACCCGTTGCGATGTCGGCTGCGACGATCGACTCGTTCTGAATCGTCCGTGAGTCAACTGCGTCAGTTGCAATCAATGGATTTGTGATCTGGCTTGCACCGATATCCTCTGTCAAGATTGTGCCGTTCAGAATCTCGTCCGTTGTTACTGCACCCGTTGCGATGTCAACTGCCATGATCGACTCATTCTGAATCGTCCGTGAGTCAACTGCGTCAGTTGCAATCAATGGATTTGTGATCTGGTTTGCACCGATATCCTCTGTCTGAATTGTACCGTTAAGGATATTGATCGACTCGATTGTCTCGTGCGCAATGTCAATACCCTGAATGGTCTCATCCTGAATGTCTTCGCTAAGGATTGTCTCGTTCAGAATTTCGTCTGTCGTGACTGCGCCTGTTGCGATGTCCTCTGCGCGGATGGTCTCATCCAGAATAACTTCTGAATAGATCTTGCTCCAAACAGCGTCTGCTACTCCAGCAACTGGAGGGCCGTTTGTAATCAATGCAGTATTGATTGGGCCAGTAGCAATATCGTCGGACAGGATTGTTCCGTCCATGATATCCTCGCTGAGGATTGTCTCGTTCAGAATTTCGCTTGTTGTGACTGCACCTGTTGCGATATCCTCTGCGAGAATCGTCTCGTTCAGAATTTCGCTTGTTGTGACTGCACCCGTTGCGATGTCTTCTGCAAGGATTGACTCGTTGATGATCTCGGATGTGCCAACTGCGTCTGGACCGATGTCGTCAACGCCAATCGACTCATTCAAGATGTCTGCGCCTGTCAACGACTCGTCGATAACATTTGCGCCGTCAATAACATTGTCAGCAATGATTGGATTCGGATAGAATCCTGACAACTCACCACCTGCAGGTCCACCCGGAGTCGGGAAGCCATAGATGAGTTGTACACCATTGAACATGACTGCCTGGCCAGCACTTGCACCAACGCTGTTGATCTTCGGCAGTGTGATCTGCTGCGGGCCGATGTGCTGTGTAATCACACCGTTAGCGGCAATCTGTGCTGAAGTAACTGAACCTGGTGCGATATGCTGTGTGTTGATTGCACCATTTGCAATCATACCGCTGGTGATGCCTTGATTGGCAACGCCAACAGTCACAACCGGACCATTACCACTGGTGACCTGAATGCCTGGGCCAGCAACAATCTGATTGATTGTGCCGCCGCCGCCGCCGCCAGCGTTTACCCACTTGAATTTGCCAGTAGCGGCATCATATGCCAATACTTGACCATCAGTTGGGTCTGTAGCGTTATCGTCAATGTCATCTGGAACAATCACAGCGTCAGCAACACCAAGTGCTGTAACTGCTTCCATTGCTTCAAATGCATATGGCGATGTGGTCAATGCGGTACGCGGATTCATAGCCGTACCGTTGATCGTAATTTCAAGCCAATAGGCTTTGTTCCAGTTCAGACTACCCAACGGGGTAGCTGCACCAGGACCGAGAAGAACACTGAAGATGCCTAATGGACCGGTCGAGACATTTGGTATGCTCTGCGACCAGATGTTAGCACCTCCCAAAGCCGCGTCAAAAATTGTGACGTCGACGTTAATTGTGCCGTTCGGATTCGAAGGATCAGCTCCTTGATAGGAAATGATCTCCGGTATCTGCGCTGATGCCGACATTGTCAGCATTGCCAGGCCGAACACCACCACTGGTAGAAGGGAAAGCTTCCGTTTCACTCTGAGACTCCCTAAGATGTTGGTGATACGTGTTATTAATTGATTGTATTGTATGCTTCGTTGTGCCCTTATTTCATCAGCAGCATTTTCTGCTGATAGCTCACTGCCTTTCCACCTTGATCTGTTGGCTGAGCGTCGAGCGTATAATAATAGTAGCCCGTTGCAACCTGCTCACCTTGATCGTTGACAGCATCCCACGTCACGTTGTGCTCACCCTGCCCATACGTTTGGCTGACGAGCGTGCGAACAAGCTGGCCATCCATGTCGTAGACGCGGAGACGGACATCGCTGCGGCTTGGAATGTTGAAGAAGATAGTGGTAGTGGATGTGAAGGGGTTCGGTGCATTCCGGAGTGATGCTTCAGTTGATACTGTTGGATCACCTGCTACCGACGAAGTTTTCGCGGTGTACCAGAAGCCGTGGTAGAGATCTACCGACCCTGGTTCATACCCGGAAACACCGACTGCTGTTTGACCGACAGTTCCTCCGAAGACAAAGTTGCCCTGTGAATCGAAGATCATTGTCGCGCCATTACCGATTACTTGACGCTCAAGTGATTGCGCCGAAGTACCGGTTGTTGTAGCAACAAAGCCGAGGAGGCATAAAGCTCCAAGGATCATTGCTGTAGATTGTTTAGTGAAGCGCATAATATTTAGCCTCAATAAATGATATATGTATGCCTTTCTGTTTGCTTGTCATCTCGTATCTATTCATCCCTAAGTCCCCCATTCTTGACCTTCCCTCTCCCCCCTAAACTATCCCACCGATCAAGACCGTGCAAATATCAGGCATTTTCTTCACTCGTGCAACTTTCGATATTCGAAAATTTTGCCGAGCGATGCATAAAATCTGCAACTCGTTGGGATGAGGTTTCTGTCTCATGACAGATGGGGAGATTGTTTTTATCACTGTCAAAGGGGGTACACCTCTATTAATAGTCTCCCATTCAGCGTCAACAATCGTGCCACCTTTTTTCCTTTTCCCTGCCCGATTCTTCCACCCACACCACACTTTAAATCGTGAAACTCTTTCACGTGTCGTGAATCGAGTTCACGTTTTGCTTGAACGAATTTCGCCTAAAATACGCATTTCATACCAAACAACGAGCATCGGGAAAGAAATTCCCGATGCTCTTGTTGTGATGATTTGTTGACCCTGGCCCAATTAATTCTCCCCAAATCTCAACTACATCTTTACGGATGCTGGTATGGTGGCCTCGTTGACTTCTTTTTCCTCGATTCTCAACTCTTCCCCTTTCCCATCCTTCGCTGCCACCCACATTTTTCGCTTCAGCCAAATTCGTAACGAATCGGCAAGAGAATACATTACTGGGACAACAATAAGTGTCATCACGGTTGCGAAGCTCAATCCGAAGATTACCGTGATGCAGAGTGAGAACCACCACTGTGACTGTTCCCCCCCCACAAAAAAGTTCGGATCAAGCTTTGTCATGATGCCAACGAAGTCAACATTTAGCCCAATCGCAAGCGGGACAAGACCAATAATTGTTGTCAAGGTTGTCAGGACGACCGGTCGAAGGCGTGTAACGCCTGCGTCAACAATTGCCTCGCGCCTGCTCATGCCATCACGCTTGTAGCGGACTTCAATGAAGTCAATCAGAACAATGGCATTGTTGACTGCAACCCCAGCAAGAGAGATAACGCCCACACCGGTCATCACAATACCGAACGGAAGCTGGAAGAGCATCAGTCCGATAAAGGCTCCGATTGTGGAGAAGAGGACACTGAACATAATAATAATCGGTGTCATCGCCGAGTTGAACTGCGCAACCAGCGTTCCAAAGATTAAAAGTACTGCCACAGCAAATGCCAACATCAAGAACTGTCCAGTCTCTTGTTGCTGTTCCTGCTGCCCTGTGAAGGCAACTGTCACCCCTGGTGGTGGCTCGTACTCTGCCTCAATTAACTGCTTCAGGTTCTCTACAACTTCGTTGGCATTGAAACCAACAACCACGTCAGCGGTGACCGTCACAATCTGGTCGAGATCCTTATGGTTAATCGTTGCGTAGCCATCGGCAACATCCCAGTGTGCAACAGAGACGAGAGGGGTCTGCTTCCCATCTTTCTGCACAATCATATCGGACAATGCGTCGAGATCGTTCCGCTGGCTCTCATCTAACCGAACAACAATGTCGTACTCATCGTCCCCTTCACGATACTTCGACGCTTCAGTGCCATTAATTGCTGAGCGAACCATCGAGCCAATCAACATCGTGTTTAATCCATACAACCCAGCTTTATCCCGATCAACGCGCACAACAAGTTCCGGACTCCCCTCCTTGAAATTGCTCTGGAGAGCATCCAGCTTACTCACCTCATCACTCTTCTCGATAAGGGCAAGTATCTTTTCTGCCTCTGCTCCGATCTCCTCAAAATCTTCACCCTTAATCTCGATATTTATCGGCTTCTCGGTAGGTGGCCCCATCTCCTGACCTGCTACGCGAATGTCCGCCCCCTCAAGCGTTTTGCCCATCACCTCCCGTAGTTCTTGCATCGTCGCAAATGGTGAGGTCGATCGCTCCTGATATTTCTTAAAGGAGATATTGATCTGTGCAACGTTCGGTTCTCCTCCACCCCCGCCCCCAGCCATTGGGTTGCCGCTGGAACTTCCTACTGTAGTTACGCTCGCTTCAGCATCTGCCAACCCGGTGACCGTCCCACGCCGTGCCTCAAGCTGCTTTGCAAGCTGATTCGACTGCTCGATGTTTGTTCCAACGGGCGATTCAACTGTGACACTAACCTGACGTGGATCAACGCGAGGGAAGAACTCTACACCGTTGTTCATAGCAACAAAGCTCACCCAAGTCGTAATCAGCAAAACGAACATGCCCATGAAGACCAGCACCCGATGATCTAAAGCCCAAATCAATGTAGACCGATAGGCATTCTGTGTTGCAGGGAATCCAGTATCTCGTATCCACTTCCCAACTGGAGTGAAGAATATCTTATTAAATAGAAGGAAGAGAAGAGTACCAACTACAAAAACCCCAAAGGTTATGAAGTTGGAGGAAGCCGCGATAGCGGCGGCAGCAAGTACAACAAATCCTACTACAATCATTCCAAACGTTGAGAACTTCTCCCCTTTCTCCCCATCCACCCGCATGATACGGGAGGAAAGCGTCGGGTTAATCACCAAGGCAACGAAAAGTGAAGAGCCGAGCGTGATAATCAGCGTAATCGGCAAGTACTTCATGAAGTCGCCGATAATACCAGGCCAGAATGCTAAGGGCAAGAAGGCAAAAAGGGTCGTGAGAGTAGAGGTGATAATTGGCATAGCCACTTCCCCGGTTGCCAGCTTCGCTGCCGTAACTTTATCGTACCCATCCTCGCTGACGTAGCGATAGATATTCTCGACAACGACGATAGCATTATCAACCAACATGCCGAGAGCCAGAATTAGGGAGAAGAGGACGATCATGTTCATCGTTGTTCCGATAAGCGAAAGAATGATGAACGATAGAAGCATTGAGAGAGGAACGGCAATGCCAACGAGCGTTGCGTTTCGGACTCCCATAAAGAAGAGGAGCACACCAACTACGAGAATGAGTCCGAAGATGATGTTGTTCTCCAGATTGGAGACCATATCCCGAATCGTGTCGGACTGATTGTTGGTAATAACAATCTCTGTCGTTGGTGGAAGCGTTCCACTCTTCTTCAGCCGATCCATCTCCTCGTTAACCTTATCGGAAAGGTTTAGGATGTTCGATCCTACTCGCTTCTTCACAGCAAGTGTGATTACTTGATCGCCGTCAAGGCGTGCGTAAGTCGCGCGATCCTTGAAAGCAAAGTCAACGCTCGCAACGTCACGCACATAGATGGCTCCACCTCCATGAGGAGTCTTCACCACAATATCCAGCACATCCTCAGGATCATTGAACTCACCTGGAACGCGAGCGAGGAACTTCATGTTCTCTACGTCAACCGTTCCTCCCGGTATTGTCGTGTTCTCATTCCGAATCGCGTTGATGACGTCCTGCAGTGAGATGTTATAGTACTTGACCTTCGTAAGGTCAACGTTTACTTGTACTTCCCGTTCCAAGCCGCCGGAAAGGTCAACCTCCAGCACTTCCGGGAACATCTCAATTTCATCCTTCACATCTTCGGCAATCTCTTTCAGCTTCACCAGTGAATATTTACCGGAGATGTTGACAAAGAGGATCGGGAACTCGGCAGTGTTGATTTCTACAACTCGTGGTTCCTCTGCGTCGTCAGGCAAATCTTTCTTCGCAAGGTCAACCCGATCACGCACTTTCTGTAGAGCCTCGTCAAGGTCAATGCCCGGATCAAACTCAATCGTGATAGCACTATACCCCTCCATCGATTGCGATGTGATCTTCTTCACGCCACTTAGCCCCTTCAACTCCTTCTCAATCGGCTGCGTTATCTGGCTCTCAATATCCGAGGGTGAAACCCCAAAGTATGGCGTGGAGACAAATGCCATCGGTATCACTACTTCAGGTGCTGCCTCCTTGGGAAGATTCAGGTAGCTGACCGTTCCCATGATGGCGATAATCGCCGTCAACACGAAAATGGCAATGCGATTGTTGACCGAAAGAGAGGTTAGCCCGAACTCTTTATGTGTATGCTCTGTGGTATTCTTAGGAAGTTGAGAGACGTCACTCCCATCTTTCGATATACCGTTGTTGTTGCTACTCATGATCGATTAGTGGTTAGTAGTATGGGCACTGTCGTAGGAAGGGAACAAGCGCATCGCCTCTTCTCCTTCCACTCTGCCACATTCCCTTCTGCTTCTTGCTTCAAACGTTCTGCCGTTCACTACTGATCCAAGGTCACATGCTCACCCGGATTGACCTTGTTCTGTCCAACAGTGATAACAACCACTCCAACACTTAGTACCTCAGTAATCACCA